>NZ_JAWOQO010000002.1:316625-515419 GCF_033337345.1 Vibrio sp. YT-18
CGTACCTCGCTGTTCAGGATGACGGATGTTGGAAGATACATTGCTCGCCACAACCCTAGGTATTGGATCTGCTCCAAGAGAGGGTCATTCCAGCGAGTCTAGACGAGACTAGGAATCTGATTACAGCTCGCTAGGAAATGACGATAACTTTCGCACTTCAAAGCACTCGGTGGGTAGCTCCTGAATCACGTTCGTCCCTCGCTGTTCAGGATGATGGATGTTGGAAGATACATCGCTCGCCACAAAACCGATATTTGAGCAGCTCCAAGATAGGGTCATTCCAGCGAGTCTAGACGAGACTAGGAATCTGATTACAGCTCGCTAGGAAATGACGATAACTTTCGCACTTCAAAGCACTCGGTGGGTAGCTCCTGAATCACCTCGTCCCTCGTTGTTCAGGATGACGGATATTGGAAGATATATTGCTCGCCACAACCCTAGTTATTAGAGCAGTTTCAAGATAGCGTCATTCCAGCGAGTTTAAACGAGACTAGGAATCTGATAACAGCTCGCTGGTAAATGACGAGAACTTTCGCACTTCAAAGCACGTGATTAGTAGATTCTGAATCACTTCGTCCCTCGCTGTTCAGGATGACGGATGTTGGAAGATACGTTACTCACATACCCAACTATTTGGCTTGTATTCAAATTTTGGTCATTCCAGCGAGTCTAGACGAGACTAGGAATCTACTAACAACTCACTGGAAAATGGCGATAACCTTAGAACTTTACAGCACTCGGTGAGTAGATCCTGAACCACGCTCGTTCCTCAATGTTCAGGATGACCGTTTTAAATAAAAATGCCGATCACAGTAAAGTGAGCGGCATACATTTCCCGTTTCCAGCCTCGGCCAGGTTTAATTCAACTCTACGTTCTTAATCTCAGGATGCTTTAGCAACATCACACGAATCCAGTGATGCACCACCCACATCACCATCGCGGTGAGCAGAACCGCAACGAAAATCGAGCTGAAACGGTACAAGATCGAAAAGAACGCGTCTTTTTGTTCTGGCACCAATGAGGTCGTCAGCGGAACCGATAGGGCAGACATGGCAGAAAACGCGATAGCCGCTTTAATTTGCCCCTTGGTGAGCCACAAGCAGAATGGCCCCATTGCAATGGTAAAGGCGAGCCAAAAGAGTAGCCCATGCCCATACCAACTGCCCAATATCAGCTGAACAGCCATCCCTGCGATGCAGCCTAGTGCGGTGCCGATGATGCGAATTTTTGCCATGGCGAGCGAGCCCGCTAAAGTCATTGGGGTTAGGATGATCAAAATGGAAGCTTGTGCGGATAACGAGTCATATAAGTCCGCTACTTGGAATACGATAAACGCCGCCATCGCCACTACCCAACCCATGGCAACTTGGCTGATGTAGTCAATATCGCTTTTTACGGGGGTCGATATCTCAATGTGTTCGGCGGAGGACTTTGGCTCAGGGAACAACCAATACGCGAATGCGCAAACAAAAATATTGCTGAACGCCATCACCCACATGTTGACATTGAACTCTTCAATATCCATGAAGTTATAGCTGGCAAAATTCAACACAATTGAACCCACTAACAGCCCCATGTAACCAAATAAATAGGTTTTCTGGTTCATCATTGCAATACACTTGAACAGCATCATGATTCCGACGGCTACGGTCATTAATGTTGGATGAAACTGCAAGTATTCCAGCAAAAATGTGGCTTGTATGGTTGTCCACACCGCAGAGAAAAACACGATCAATAAAGCCGAAAGATTAAAGTTGTCCATTCTGCCCAATATAAACAGCGGCATCATGATGGCAAAAAATCCGTAAGACCAACCGAAGATCATGCTTAGCGCGAGCCCTAAAGAGCAGCCGAACCAAATTCGTAAGGTTTTCATTGTCGCCGCCTAGTAAATGAAGTGGAACCAGCTTGCGAGGTGAATCTGTGCTTGCGCCATCAACTGCCAGAAAATGCTGTTGTCTGGGTACAAAACAATGGTAGCGCGAGAGCCGACAAACAGTGCTGGTGGTAACTCATCGCTGCTGGTTAGGTTCACTCGTGTACGCTGCGCATCACGTACCCAGCGGTTGTTCACTTCCACTTTGGTTAGTGCGCCATTAGGCGTTTGTTGTGCGGCTGCTACACCGTAATCGCGGCTAGCTAAATCAAAGTCGTACACCGAACCTGGGTTGGCATCAAATGTGACCAAGGCGTGGAAAGTCTTGTCTACGTTCGCGACGGATTTTTCACGAAAATCAGCGGCTACCCAGAGTGATCCTGTTGGTACAAACGTCAGCAATGGCATGTTGGTGTTTGCCATCGTGCCAACTTCTAGTTGCAGGTTGGTCACGACACCATCACTGGGAGCGAGTACCGCGGTATTTGCCAAATCAAGTTGCGCCTTTTCGATGCCGTTTTTGGCAATTCGAACGGCGGTGCTTTGACCTTTTTGGTCGCCTAATTGCGCCTCAATGACTTTTAAGTTTTGTCGTTCCGCTTTAAGCGCTGCACGTGATACCTGATTTTGGGCAAAGGCATTATCGAGTGTCGATTGAGAGATGACTTTCTGCTTCGATAACGTCAGTAAGCGGTTGTATTCGCGGTGTGCATTATCAAATGTTGCTTGTGCGCGGGCAATATTGGCAAGAGCGGCTTCGCGTTGAGAATACAGCGTTGCTTCTTTTTCATAAGCGGATTGCAGAGACAGCTCCGCCTGTTCAAGCGCTATCTTGTATTTACGATCATCAATCGTAAACAACACATCGCCTTTTTGAACGGACTGGTTATTCTCGATGAGAACGTCGGTCACTTTACCAGATACCTCGGGCGCGACTTGGACAACGTATCCTTGCACTCGTCCTTCGGTCGTTAAGGGTGCGTGGCGGTCAGCAATGATAATGTACAAAAATAGTACGATGAACAGGACAATCAAAGTTCGCATCCAGTGTTTGAGTTTTTGGTCAGCCGTCATTACAAGTTCCGTTAAACATATTGGATAGCAGATTATAGAGAAGTCACTCACAATTCAGTAGAATGATAATACGAACATAAATGACCTAAAAATAGGACAATGAACGTTAGTTTTGATGATATTTACCTATTCACTCAGACGGTGGTTCACGGCGGTATAAGTGCAGCGGCAGAGGCGAATCAACTACAACGCTCAAAAGTGAGTCGTCGCCTGCAAGAATTAGAGAAATCACTCGGGGTACAGCTTTTGATTCGCACAACACGCAGCATTGAGTTGACGGAGCACGGGAAACGCTTGTTTGAGTTGGTGGGGCAGCCTATTGACCATATTCAGCAAGGTTTAAATGCCATGCATGAATATCAACAAGAGCTGACGGGCAAGGTGCGTTTAGCCATTCCTTCCGCATTGATGAGCTCTGCCGCGTTTAACGCGATCATCACCGAGTACACAACGCGGTATCCGGATATTTCGGTCGAGGTTGAAAACCATCAAGAGAGTGTCGATCTCAAGCGTCAATCGTTTGATTTGCAGCTTCTTCCGAGCGTGGTCAAAGTCACCGATGACAGCTATGTGCAGTTCAGTCTTTTGCCTTATCGTAGTCACTTTGTTGCGTCAAAAGCCTATCTAGAATCGCATCCGCCAGTAAAAACGGTGGAAGATCTTAAGCAGCATCGCCTTTTAACTAATCGTTACAATGCTGATTTGCTCGATTCAGATCTGCATGTGGCGTTGCGCTCGGACGACCTCAACTTGCTGCGCTCGATGGCGATAGCAGGAAACGGCATCGCGTTTATTCCACAAATTCATTCCAAGCCTGCATTGCGAGATGGTTTGTTGGTCGAGGTGCTGCCTCAATTTGCGCATCCGAAGCAGCATCTTACTCTGATTTATCCCTCGGCCTTATTTCTGCCCAATAAAGTCAAAGCCTTGATTGAACTAATTCGAGAGAAATTTAAATAGTCAGTTCAAACCACTCTTACCTAAGGGCAAATGTGTGAGCGAAGGTCATCTTTCTAGGTTTTATTGCTCTAACATGAAAGGGTTCTGATACATTAACTGTTGCTCAACTTGTTGAGTATGGTTTGTGGTCGCACAAGATAGGAGATGGAAATGTTATCGAAAGGAAACACGGGCCTGATTGTGGTGGATGTTCAGGGCAAACTCGCTACATTAATGCATGAAAGCGACGCACTGATTGAAAATATCACGAAACTGGTAAAGGGCGCCAAAGCACTAGATTTGCCTATTCTGTGGCTAGAACAGAATCCAGAAAGGTTGGGCCCAACCGCGGAGCCGATTCGTGAAGTGCTTGAAAGCACGCATTTACCTATTACCAAGTACACGTTTGATGGTTGCAAAGAGGCGACGTTTAAGGTCGCGGTGGAGAACGCGAAAGTTGATACCTGGTTGGTTTGCGGTATTGAATCCCACATTTGCGTCTATCAAACCGCGGTTTCTCTGCGCCAGTCCGGTTATCGCGTTGAATTAGTCACGGATTGTGTCTCTTCCCGAACCGCTGCCAATAAAGCGCTCGCTCTTGCGAAGTTAACCGCTAACGGTGTGGTGCTCACTGGGTTAGAAATGTGTTTGTATGAAATGGTCGAAGATTGCCGAGCACCTGAATTCAAAGAAATTCTGGCGCTCATCAAATAGTGGAATCACTGTAATCAGCAACAACTTTATTTGAACACGCTATTCAAATTCTCGTTGATATCTTGGCAACATCGACTCGTTGCCAAGTAACCCGCCTTGGTGAATATAAATCACCGTTTTATCTGTGTTCTCTTCCAACCAAGGGGTGAGGCATTGCCACATATACGGGTCGTATAACAGGTCAAATTCGAGGTCGGTTTGCTCAAAGAGTGCTTTCCATGTGATGTAATCTTCTTCGTACAAGCGACCAAAATGGTGTTTGTTGCGCACGGTTAAAATGGTTGGGTGGCTGTTTTCACCGAGCTGGTTGAACTGCTCAGTTAAGTAATCTGCATCGCCTACGCAAGGGCAAGTTAGCACTTCTATGCCGTGTGGGCTTAAATGTTTATGAAGATATAAAGCCGTCGTGCCAGTACCTGATGGCAGGGCGACCGTAAACTGCTCTTTACCTCTCAATCGCGTCCAATCAAGAATTTCTCGTGCTAACTGTTTGATGCCAGCTTCAGCGAGGTGGGAACGTCCACCCTCTGGAATCAGCAATGTCGACTCATCTACTCTTCGTACCTGGTGGATGTATTCACTAGGGTGAAGTTCGCTACCGATGTCTTGCATGGCGGTGATTTTCATACCCAAATCGAGAGCGCCGCGATAGTTTCCGATGGGGGAGCTTTTTAGCCAAGGTGGAATGTGATGAACATAAAACTCAAATGCCCAACCTTTAATCTGGGCGAGAGCCGCTAGCGAGTACATGGCATTAGATTGAGCGGAGCCAAAGCTTATTAACGTGGTGATGTCGGGATTTTGCTCTTCCATTAACGTCATAAACTTACGTGCTTTGTTCCCAGAAAAGTGGGAGTGGAGCATGTCGTCACGTTTAAGGAAAAATTTGTGCCCATTAAAGCTATGTTGGGTGATAGGACTTTCTGAGAGTTTCATGTCGATGCTGACGGAATAAACCGTGTCACCTTTGCCATTTTAAAAGGGCGCGTAGTGTAACGCCATTAAACCCAGATAAAAAGTCTGGGTTTCAGGTCTTCCATTTCGGTTATTCCTGATGTTCTGTTGCGAGGTTAATTTTTGCCTCACAACCACCTTCTGGATGTGTACCAATCTTAAATTGCCAGCCATAGCGTTGGCACAAATCGTCCACAATCATCAAACCTAATCCGTGCCCATCAGAATGTGGAATGGTTGAAAAGCCTTCACCTTCATCGCGCACCGAAATGGTGTTTTCATCCATATTGATATGAATTGATCCCGAAGGTGTTGCGGCGATGCCGTTGCGAATCAGGTTGCCAAGAATAATGGTCAACACGGCATTGGTCGCGCGCGTTCTAGGGTTGCCGTCTATCTGTACATCAAAGCTAAGTGCTTTCTCGTCCGCCTGAGCTTGGCTTTGGAAGATGATTTGGTTGAGTTCTTCTTCGGTGATGCTGCGCACTGGTGAATCATCTGCATTACGCTCGTAACGCACTAAGCCGAGTAGGGCATCCACCATGGTCGACATCTGCTGCGTTGCATCCTGAATTCGGTTCACTTGGCGGGTTTGGAAATCCGTGTTCGCACTTCTCGCCAGTAAGCTGCTTGAGCCTTTCATCACGGTTAACGGTGTACGCAGTTCATGACTCGCGTATCGTGCAAAGGCTTGCTCGCGCTTGATAACTTGGTTGATTTTGTGGCGGTACTCATTCAACTCATCCGCAAGAGTTTGGAACTCTTTGGCCGAACCCTCTGGCACACTAAAAGTTTGCGTGGCATCGCCTTGGTGATGATCGAGTTGAGTTTTGAGCGCATTGACGGGTTCAATCAAGCGCTGTGATAAACGCAGCAGCAGACTACCAAACAGAAACACCAGCACGGCGACAATGGACAGCACCATAGCGACGACAAGAATGAATTCCTCTGAGGTGATCTCGATTTCATCAATCAAGGAAACCAGAATCACAGGATGTTCAACGCCTTTGTAGGTGTAAGTGCTCATGTAAACCATGCGCGAGTATTCACCGTCTTCTACTTCATCAAGAAAGTGCTTTTGACCAATCAGGTATTTTTGGTAGCGCTCGGCAACCAATGAGATGTCGTTGTAAGCGGTGGTGAGCAGGTCAAGCTGAATACTGCCTTGCTCTGGATGAGACTGGAAATGTTCAATCGCTTCTTTTTTATCGACCATAATACGACGCTCGCCCACGCGGTCTTCAGACCAAAGCAGGGAGCCAGTAATCAACAAAAAGCAGAAGATGCCAATCACGACCGACACAAAAGAGAAAAACAGAGCGAGTCGCCCTGTCATACTTTGTGTGCTTTGCGTGCTAGCAAGTAAGCGATTGATCATGCACCAGTCTCCAAGCGGAAGCCAACTTTCGGTACGGTGATAAGCACATGCTGTTCAAATGGCTTATCAAGTTGGTTGCGAAGTTGGTAAATGTGGCTGCGCAGAACGTCGTTGTTCGGCTCGTTCTCTTGCCAAAGTTGGAAGGCGATTTCTTCACGTGTTACTACGTCTGGCGCGCTTTTCACAAGCATTTCCAGAATGGTGTAAGTGGTGGGGTTTAGCGCCAGCAGTTTATCTTGGCGGTAAGCTTTACGCGTTTTTTGATCGATAGAGACTTCGCCGTATTCCAACTTACTCGATGCGACAGTGCCACGGTAACGGCGGATCAGTGCCATCATACGCGCTTCTAGAATATCCAGATCGAAAGGTTTGGTCAGATAGTCATCCGCACCGTGTTGGAAGCCTTTGAGCATATCGTCACGGCTATCGAGTGCAGTCAGCATAAGTACCGGTGTGTTGTTGCCCGCGTCGCGAAGTTTATTACACATGGTCAGGCCATCCATGCGTGGCAGCATGAGATCGAGCAAGATGATGTCGAAGGTGTTTTCCATCGCCAGTTTCAGGCCGAGCTCGCCGTTGTCTGCATAATCGAGTTCCATACCTGCACACTCAAAATAATCGAACAGCATGCCTGCGATTTCTCGATTATCTTCGACTAAAAGTACGCGTTTCATGTATTTCTCTCCAAGTGGGCAGGTGTTCGAAAATAAGACTTCGTCTTAACCGAACATTATTCACTAAGAACGTGAAAAAGATGTCAACAACATCTCTTTCACATTGATGTTTGTAGACTGGATTCATTCATCGGATTTAGTGGAAGAGTAGCATGTCAACCTTCAACATTCACGCTGCAACCTTTTCAAAGGTGAGCCAACACACTGAGCCTAAAACAGTTTTGTCTGTTGTGGTGCCATTCTTTAACGAGCAAGAAGTCTTGCCTGAATTTCATCGTCGTTTAGCCGCCGTTTTGGATGAAATGCCAGAACGCTGCGAAATCGTCTATGTCGACGACGGTAGCAAAGACGACAGCCTCATGATCGCGCAAAACTTTTCTCAATCTTCTAGCGACGTTCGTTGTATTGCACTAAGCCGTAACTTCGGCAAAGAGTCTGCCATGAGTGCGGGCCTGGAACACTGTCAAGGTGAAGCGGTGATCGTGATTGATGCTGACTTGCAAGACCCGCCTGAGTTGATCCCGCAAATGGTATCAAAATGGCGTGAAGGGTATGACGTGGTGAACATGCAGCGCAGTGAACGCCACGGTGAAACCTGGTTCAAACGCTTCTCGGCCGCTTGCTTTTACAAAGTGCTGAATAGCATGGCGAAATTAGAGGTGCCAGAGAACGTGGGCGATTTCCGTCTACTGAGCGCAAAAGTGGTTAAACACATCAATTCGCTACCAGAGCGTAACCGATACATGAAAGGCATTTTCTCTTGGCCGGGTTTCAAGCAAGTGACGGTTCAGTTTGAGCGTGACGCTCGTTTCTGTGGTGAAACCAAATGGAACTACCTCAAGCTGATTGGCCTTGCAATGGACGGCATTACCTCGTTTTCCATTCGTCCTTTGCGCTTAGCGACACTTGCCGGTGCGTTAGTGGCGTTCAGTGCCTTTATCTATGGCGCATTCATTGTGATGAAAACCGTTGTGTTTGGTGAGCCCGTCACTGGCTACCCATCCATGATGGTCGTCCAACTTGCCTTGGGCGGTGTGCAACTGCTGTCGATTGGCCTTTTGGGTGAATACATTGGCCGCATTTTTGTCGAGACCAAGCAACGTCCTCTATATCTTGTTCAGTCTGTTTACGAGCAGCCTGCAAAACATCAATCCATCCAAACCATGAAGTTTAAATTGGGAGAAACCGCGTAATCATGAGTATTAATAAAACCCATCTGTGGTTGTTGTTGGCGTTTGCTCTTTTACTCCGTCTTATTTCACTTGCCGCTTACCCTTTGATGGACACCACCGAAGCCCGCTACGGCGAAATGGCGCGCTTAATGGTGGAAACCGGCAATTGGCTTACCCCACAGTTTGATTACGGCGTGCCTTTCTGGGGGAAGCCACCCCTGTTCACGTGGATGAGTGCTTACGGCATTGAGCTGTTTGGATTGAATGAATTTGCAGTGCGCGCGCCTCATTGGTTAGCGGGTGTTGCGACGATTGTTTTTGTTGCTTTCATGGCGCATCGCGCTGGCTTTAATGCAGTCATCGCAGCGTTGGTACTGGCGACCTGTGGCATCTTTTCAATTGCGGCGGGTGCGGTGATGACAGACATGGCACTGACGTTGGCAATGACGATGGCGATGGTCGGCTTTTACTACTGCTGGCTTGGCAAAGACAAACACAGCCGATTGTGGGGTTACCTCGGTTTCTTTGGCTTGGCTTGCGGACTGTTAGCGAAAGGTCCAGTGGCGATCGTGATCATGGGCATCGCAGTATTTCCTTGGCTTGTGATTCAGCATGGCTTCTTTGGTGCCTTCAAAGCCTTGTGGCAGCGTTTTCCAATTGTGTCGGGGTTGGCGCTCATGCTGGCGATTGCTCTACCTTGGTACATCATGGCTGAAATGGCGACGCCTGGATTTATTGATTACTTCATTGTTGGCGAGCACTTTAAGCGTTTTGTTGTCAGCGGTTGGGAAGGGGATCTGTATGGTTCTGCTCATGATCAACCACGTGGGATGATCTGGGTATTCTGGCTACAGTCGGCTGCGCCTTGGTCAATTGTATTGCCTATCTTGGCGTGGAAACGTCGTAAGGTACTCAAAGCCATTGAAACCGATCATCAAGGTTTGTTTAGCTTCCTGATGTGTTGGCTGATTTCTCCAATGATCTTGTTCACCATGGCTGGGAATATTTTGCCTGCTTACGTGCTACCGGGTGTGCCTGCGTTGGGTATCTTGATTGCAATGCTGGTGGATAAACACGATTTCAAATGGTTGACCGGAACGGCAGCGGTGTTGCCAGCCCTGCTTATGATTGCTATGTTGGTTTTGAATATGGGCAAAGCAGATAGCCGCAGCGACCGCATAATCTTCGCGCAAATTAATGACAACGCTCCGGTCTTTTATATTGGTAAGCGCCCGTTCTCAGGCCAGTTCTATAGTCATGGTCAGGCGAAAAAGCTTGAAGATAAGAATGACTTAAACAATCTGAAGAAATTCCACCTGATTGGTAAATCGCAGCAAGTGGATAGCATGATTCATGAAAATGCGTTGAGTTGTACCAACGAGTTCACAGCAAAATCGAAACGCTCACTCTACACCTGTGTGGTTGGATAGCGGAATGCGCAAATTACCAAAGTTTGCTTCGTCAGAAAGGTTTGCTTCGTTAACAAGGTTTGCTCTAGTAGGTGGTGTCGGCTTTATGGTCGACACCCTTATCTTTTCTGTGTTGTTGCATTGGTTTGGTCTGGAGCTGATGCTGGCTCGTGGGATAGCATTTTTGTTCGCAGCTACCACGACTTGGCTTGGCAATCGCTGGCTGACTTTCTATCAAGCAGAAAAAACCAACCCTTTCGCTCAATGGCAAAAATTTATGGCGAGTGCCTTTATCAGTGCTTTGCCTAACTTTATTGTGTTCAAAGGCGTAACGCTCGCGCTAGGAACGCAAGGGGTGATGGTCTATTTGGCTTTGATCTTAGGCATATTGGCAGGCATGGTGAGTAACTATTTACTCAGTGCAAAATGGGTGTTTAGTTGAGGATAGAAAGGTTCGGGCTTACTATCCTATCCTCGAGTTAAAAATTCGTTATTTGAACCAATTTTTCTTTTTGTACATCAGAGTAAACCTAAAGCTTTTCATGGGGGATGTAAAAAGGTAAATAAGCCAAGGTTTATACCTTGGCTGCCGTTAGTTCAGATTTTGATTGTTCGATTTCAGATTCCGTTTGCCACTTGCCGTTGTAAAGGTATTCACGCTCAGGAAGTGGGGCATTTGACGCCCTTAAATCAAATACCTCTTCGGTTTGATATTCTCTACTACAAACTGGAATACTAAAGAGCCTTGATTCTGGCTTTGCTTCAAACAGCTTTTTATGATCATCGACCTCTTTACAATCCAGTTTGTAGACCTCTGACAGTTGCGTGACCATGGATTCTAAATCCGCTTCAGTTTTAAAGAAAACATAACAATCTGATCTATCTTGTGAGCGAAAGATAGTCTTATGAGCAGTATCTCGATATCTGCATATGTCATGCTTAAAATAGAACTGGATCACTTTCCTTTTTTTATTGTAGTCCGCAAACAGCCAATCCTCACGCTCTCCGATTCTCACTTCTGTTGGTTCATCTGGTTGGCGTTTAAGCATTTTAAAGGAGACTAATATAAAAGCACCTGCACCTGCTAACGCCATCGGGCCAACCATCGCTACCATCACCACACATACCACTGCACCTATCCAGCCAACGGCTTGCATGGCGGTATTCACCCACTTAGGCATGTTGCGACGTTTCTTCATCACAAAGCCTTTGTCAGAAAAAATATAGTCATAGCGATAGTCGAGGCCAATCGTAAGGTAAAAGGCTCCAGACACCATCACCGATAAAATAAAAGAAAAAATAGTTACGTCAACCGTGTCACTCGTATGTATAAACAAAGTTAATAGGAATGGGGCGATCACAAATGGAAACGCAAAAAGTTTAAAGTAATAGCGAAATGGTTCCTCTACATCATACTTATGCCATGTTCTGACGTTATCGCCTGCGAGTATTTCTTGCTCTTGTGCCTCTTGATAAACTGCCAACTCTTCTGGGGTGATGTAAAATGGTGAATATGCCAAGGGTTACTCCTTGGTTGTATTCAGTTCTGCTTTGCGCTGGTCGATTTCCGCTTCGCTTAGCCATAAGTCACCACGCAAGTATTTTAGTTCGGGTAATGTGGCATTCTTATTTCTCAGGCTATCTACTTCGCTTAGTAGATATTTAGTTCCTCTTACTGGAATATCTTGAAGTTTTTCGTACATTAGGCCTGTATTGAAAAGCTGTTTAATGTTGTTTTCTTCAGAGCATTCGATGTTCCACTTGTTAACTAACAACTTCAACAAGTAATCCACTTCTGATTCAGTTTTGCAAAATATATAACTTCGACCACGAGTTTGGTTTCGACTGACTTCTTTATGCTCAATGTCAAAGAAATAGCAGTCGTCAAATTTGTGATAAATCACAATGAGTTTTCGCTGTTTGTTGTATTGAGCAAACAATGAATCTTTGCGAAGCCCCACTCGTACCTCAGTTTCTTCTTCAGGTTGGCGCTTCAGCATGCGAAATGAAACTAAAATAAATCCACCAGCACCGACTAGAGCCATTGGTCCTACTGCGATTACCATAAATACGCAGACTACTGCTCCAAACCAACCCATCACTTGCGCTGCTGAGTTCACCCAAGTAGGGAGATCACGTCTCTTTCTCAAGACCATGCCTTGCTCGGATATGGTGTAGTCATAACGATTGTCTAAACCAAATGTAAGATAAGAAACACCGGACATGATTATCGTTAAGCCTGATAATATGTAGGTCAAGAGCATCTGACTACTATCGTGCAGAAAGTAGGTAAGGAAAAATAATGGGCTGACTGCGGCTATAGCAATCGATAGGTATAAGTATCGAAAAGGCTCTTCAATATCGTGCTTGTGCCAGGTTGTGAGGTTCATCCCCTTTAGAATTTCTTGCTCTTGTTCTTCTTGATAAGCCGAAAGCTCGTCTGGCGTGATGTAAAAAGGTAAATAAGCCAAGGGTTACTCCTTGGCTGTCGTTAGTTCAGGTTTTGATTGTTCGATTTCAGATTCCGTTTGCCACTTGCCGTTGTAAATACGTCGCCATTCAGGAAGTGGGGCGTTTTTAGCTCTCAGGTCAAAGGTATCGGCTACCGGAAATTCAAGGCTGCGAGAAGGGATATCTTCAATTCGAGGTTCAGGTCTTCCTTCAAAAAACGCTTTATGGTCTGGAAAATCAATACATTCAATGTCGTATTTGTTTGAAAGGGTCTCTAGCATTGCATCTAGGTCTTGAACAGTCCTAAAGAATATGTAGCTATAACCACGAGTTTGAGCTCTGAAGATGGTATGCTTCTCTAGGCTCCATTTAGAACACTCGTCATACTTGTGGTAGAAGCGAATCACTTTACGCTTTTTGTTGTAGTAGGCGAACAGCCAATCTTCTGTCTCTGCTACTCGAACTTCCGTAGGTTCGTCAGGCTGACGATTTAGCATACGAAATGAAACCAGTATAAACCCTCCAGCACCGACAAGAACCATGGGCCCAGCAATACCTACCATTACTACACAAACTATAGCACCAACCCAGCCCATGACCTGCGTTGCTGAGTTTACCCAATTAGGTAAATCACGTCGCTTTTTTATAACTAACCCGCGATCGGACAAGGTGTAATCATAACGATTGTCCAACCCAAATGTCAGATAAGATACACCAGACATGATTATCGTCAGACCCGATAAAATGTAAGTTAAGATCATGTCGCTGTTGTCATGTAGGAAATAGGTAAGGAAAAATAATGGACTGACAGCGGCTATAGCAATCGATAGGTATAAGTATCGAAAAGGCTCTTCAATATCGTGCTTGTGCCAGATTGTTAGATTCATCCCCTTTAGAATTTGTTGCTCTTGTTCTTCTTGGTAGGACGAAAATTCTTCTGGCGTGATGTAAAAAGGTAAATAAGCCAAGGGTTACTCCTTGGTTGTTGTTAGTTCAGATTTAGATTTTTCAATCTCAGATTCCATTTGCCACTTGCCGTTGTAAAGGTATTCACGTTCTGGGAGCGGGGCTTTTGAAGCTCTTAAATCAAATACCTCATCGGTTTGATATTCTTTATAACAAACTGGCGTGCCAAACAGTCTAGCCTCTGGCTTAGCTTCAAATAGCTTTTTGTGGTCGGCGACTTCCGTACAGTCAAGCTTATATTCTGTAGCTAGTTGATTGACCATAGACTCTAAGTCAGACAAGGTTTTGAAAAATACGTAATAGTGGAATCGGTTGTGTAAGCGTGAAATCTTAGTATGTTCTATATTAATATATTCGCATGTGTCATGCTTAAAAAAGAACTTAATTACTTTTCTTTTCTTATTGTAATCAGCAAAGAGCCAGTCTTCACGTTCTCCGACCCTCACTTCTGTTGGTTCATCTGGTTGGCGTTTAAGCATTTTAAAGGAGACTAATATAAAAGCACCAGCGCCTGCTAACGCCATCGGGCCAACCATCGCTACCATCACCACACACACCACTGCACCTATCCAGCCAACGGCTTGCGTGGCGGTATTCACCCACTTAGGCATGTTGCGACGTTTCTTCATCACAAAGCCTTTGTCAGAAAAAATATAGTCATAGCGATAGTCGAGGCCAATCGTAAGGTAAAAGGCTCCAGATACCATCACCGACAAAATAAAAGAAAAAATAGTTACGTCAACCGTGTCACTCGTGTGTATAAACAAAGTTAATAGGAATGGAGCGATCACAAATGGAAGCGCAAAAAGTTTAAAGTAATAGCGAAATGGTTCCTCTACATCATACTTATGCCATGTTCTGACGTTGTCGCCTGCGAGTATTTCTTGCTCTTGTGCCTCTTGATAAACTGCCAACTCTTCTGGGGTGACGTAAAATGGTGAATATGCCAAGGGTTACTCCAGAGCTGTAGTTAGTTTAGACTTTGATTGTTCGATTTCAGACTCGGTTTGCCACTTACCGTTGTATATACGTTGCCATTCAGGAAGCGGGGCGTTTTGAGCTCTCAGGTCAAAGGTATCGACTACTGGAAATTCAAGGCAGCGAGAAGGGATATCTTCAATTCGAGGTTCAGGTCTTCCTTCAAAAAACGCTTTATGGTCAGGAAAATCAATACATTCAATACCGTACTTGTTTGAAAGGGTTTCTAGCATCGCATCTAAGTCTTGAACAGTCCTAAAGAATATGTAGCTATCACCACGAGTTTGAGCTCTGAAGACGGTGTGTTTCTCTAGGTTCCATTTAGAACACTCGTCATACTTGTGGTAGAAGCGAATCACTTTACGCTTTTTATTGTAGTAGGCGAACTGCCAATCCTCACGCTCACCGACTTTAATTTCGGCTACTTCGTCTGGTTGACGTTTAAGCATTTTAAAGGAAACCAATATAAAGGCCCCAGCGCCAGCTAAAGCCATTGGACCAACAAGAATTACCATTAATATACATGTGCTAGCGCCCACCCAGCCTGTTACTTGACTCGCATTGTTCATCCATTTTGGAATGGTACTACTAGACTTTGCAACAAGTCCTTTTTCTGAAAAAACATAATGGTACTGCTGTAAAAGCCCCCATCTCATTAGGAAATAAAAAAGTGCCACGCAAAATGAAAGTACACATGCTAAGAAAATGGTGTCATCGTTTTGGTCAAAGTTTGCTAAGGCAAAAAATATCGCAATACAGACAAACAAGGTTACGAGAGTAAAATAGAGGTGAATGTATCGAGAAGGCATCTCGACGTTTACAACACTCCAACGTAAAACATTGCTACCCGAGCTGATTCTTTGCTCTTGAGCCTCTTGATAAACCGCCAATTCTTTTGGGGTGATGTAAAAAGGTGAATAAGCCAATGTTTATACCTTGGCTGCTGTTGGTTCAGATTTTGATTGTTCGATTTCAGACTCGGTTTGCCACTTGCCGTTGTAAAGGTATTCACGCTCAGGAAGTGGGGCATTTGACGCCCTTAAATCAAATACCTCTTCGGTTTGATATTCTCTACTACAAACTGGAATACTAAAGAGCCTTGATTCTGGCTTCGATTCAAACAGCTTTTTGTGGTCATCTACCTCTGTACAATCCAGCTTATATTCAGTAGCTAACTGATTTACCATCGATTCTAAGTCCGTTTCAGTTTTGAAAAATACGTAGCAATCAGATCTGCTATGTGAACGGACAATAGTGTTGTGTTCCATATCGATATATTCACACTTATCCTGCTTAAAGTAGAACTGGATCACTTTGCGCTTTTTGTTGTAGTCGGCAAACAACCAATCTTCACGCTCTCCAATTCTCACTTCTGTTGGTTCATCGGGCTTGCGTTTTAACATACCAAATGAGAATAAAATAAGAGCGCCCGATCCAGCTAACGCCATCGGGCCAACTACCGCTACCATCAAAACGCAAACTACCGCACCGATCCAGCCAACGGCTTGTGTGGCGGTATTCGCCCACTTAGGCATGTTGCGACGCTTCTTCATCACAAAGCCTTTGTCAGAAAAGATATAGTCATAGCGATAGTCGAGGCCAATCGTAAGATAAAAGATCCCGGCCATCATTACTGACAAGATAAGGCCAAAAAAGGTCACGACAAGCGTATCACTTGAGTGTGTCAAAAATACAATTACAAATAAGAAGCTCATAAATGGCAAAGCCGTTAACTTGTAATGGTAGCGAAATGGCTCTTCTACATCATACTTATGCCATGTTGTTAAATTGTCCCCTTTGAGAATCTCTTGCTCTTGTGCTTCTTGATAAACCGCCAATTCTTCTGGGGTGATATAAAACGGTGAATATGCCAAGGGTTACTCCTGAAAACCTAGTGTGCCAACAGCGGGGGTGAGTGTTTTTTTAATTATGTCTTGTTTGATATTGTCTGAAATAATGCCATAAGTTGCACTCTGTTTTATGCCGTTTTGGAACCAATACTCACGCTTAGCAGGGGCATCATCTTCCACATCGTAAGCTACTTGCATTGTAAGGTAATGATCTGCTTCTTCAATTGGCAAGGTTACTTTGTACACCAGTGATTCTTTGCTCGCTTGATCTTGAGTTTGTAGCGTGACTAAATCTGCGTTTTGATGCCACGAGCCTGACATCAAATCATCTTCTGTTGCCTTGCTGTTAGTTCTCAACGTAATACCATTCGTTGCAGCACGCCTTGGCAGTTGAATATGCACTTCCAAACCGATTAACACACGATGTGTGTAACTTGGGTAAGCTTGTACTTTTTCAATAGGTTGATGGTATACCGTAGGCTGTTGAATAATAGATTGTAAGTCAAACAGCGCTTGCTGAACCAATGCTGAATTATGCTTCTCTCTTTCGGGTAAGCTCGAAGATTGGCTCCACTGAGTGCGAGTCGGGTGATAACCCCAAGGCAGTTTATCTAACCATTTTTGGAAATCATCTTGTTTCAGCTTATTCAACTTATAATTGATGGCTAGGTATGCAATCGTGAGAATAACCAGGCCGGCCGTTATAAGCCCGCCAAAGGATAAGTTTAATGCAAATTGTCCAGTTAACCCTCCGTATACTTGGAATATACCGACAGCTGACATTGCTGTTAATACTAGGGAATTTGCTACATGCAGATATTTTTCTTGACTATAAACTTTGTCAGCACTCTGCCAAGAACGGTAAGCCTCAATACCCGAAGCTAACGCACCTAAAGCCCCTGTGATTGCTAGCCATTTATTGAATACCTTTAGGTCATCAAGGTTTAAGTTTTTAAAGGTATCTTCGTTTCTATTCACTAACTTTTTTAAGACATTATATGAATGTGACCTTAACCTAGGTTCACCCTTCACTTTCTCCCATAACTTACCTGTACGAACACCTGTCCAAGCGTTGACTGTGTAAAATAACTTTTGGTGGATATCCAAAAATTCATCTGAGGACATTAACCCCGTGTCTTGAATACTGCTCATGGCATCACCAAGCGCGATGCAGTTAAATATTAATGCCAGAAAGCCTAGACCACCGGCATTCTCGAACAGTTTATTCAAATCATCGAGTTTATTCATAGCGATCCGCGTTCTAAGCTCGACGGTTCTTTGCGTTAGATCATCAGGTAACTCAATGTACTGCGGGTACTCCAATGTAGCTACAGCGAGAGCCTTCTTAATAGTCTTTCTATTTTCTAAAGCTGTTGTGTATTTAGAGTCAGCTTTGCGGTTATTTTTCTGGAAGTCAGCAATGATGGCATTGTTTTTTTCGAGCTTAATCAGATAATCATTTACGCGTGTTTTCCATTTTTTAAAATCGTGAGCGTAACCTTCTTTTATTGTTACGGGCATATTGTGTGCCATATGTTCTGCAATAACGGCAAATAAATAATAGCTATGACGGTTCAGAGGTTTAGCGAAAACAGGCATCAGCGAAATTGATACTTGTGAGGTCATGCTAACACCAAACTCCACAACGCCTTTTGCAAGCGCACCTATTGCAGATTTAAAAATAATATCCAGCTCTTGGAAACCTTTGGCGATATCTTTGAGAAAAGCTGTTTCCGCAGTGTTTGGGTTGGAAACAAAGTCCATGATCTTAGAGTACATATTCACGCGGTTGCTGGTATCAGATATCTGGTCCATCAACTGATTATCAGGATCAGGATTTTCTGAGACGATCGACTGTTCATCAAGCGCCTCTGTAATATTCTTCTCCATCACTTTAAATAAACTACGACTAAACCCAGAGGCATAGAGTGCGAGTAAACTGGTTGGTTTCTCCCATTGGCTTTCTGCCCATTGGCGGTCTTCTTCTTGCATCACCAAAGTAAATGACTCAACCGCTTGCTTGTGCAGTTGATACAAGCTGTACTGTGTGTCTTCGCTGTATAGGTCGAAGGTTCTTTCAAGATGATGCGGCGTTAAGGACTCCATTACTGCGATAAAGTCGCGTTTGACCGAAACCACTAGGGTTAGCATGTTTTCTTTTTGTTCTGACAGCTCTTGCATCTCGCTCAGCATTTGCTTCCAGTTGAGCTGCTGACGCCAGCGTTCAGTCGCTATCCATTGTTCGTATTTACCAAAACGGCTCGCAGAAATTCGATATTTGTCCTGTATCGCTTTAGCAATGTCACTTTGGGTATGTTGGTGTGATTCAATCGCTCCAGCGGAAAATTTAGCAGGATAGCCGGACTGAACTGAGCTTTTGTTCTGCTCTGCCAAATCAAGTTGGTGAGAGGAGTCATAATAGTCAGCCATGTCGGTATAAAACGACAGCTCTTCGCCGTTACGCTTAACGCTAGCTGGCATGTCTATCTCGTCACTTGCACCAAACATACACAGTTGCATGGCGGTCTGCATCAAGTTCCACTGGTTTGAAAACTGGTCAGTGAAAAGGCGGTAAGGGCTTGCGGCACCAACAAAATGCAGTGACATATCTTGAATGTCTGCGGCGTAATCTTTTATCGCGACGAAGTAGCCTGATTCTTCTTCTGGAATCGCAGAGGTTAAATCGCTTTCGACTGCGACAGGTTTAAAAACAGAACCATCTTCATCTGCTTTGGTGGCGATGCCAGAATCCGCAAAGCGACCATCATCGACGGCAGAAGATTCAATATCAGCGACTTGGGTTAACTTATCTATTGGTGCAATGTTGTGCTGATTCTCGTTTGAGGACAGAACAATGGTTTGCATGCGATCGATATGATTACTCGGATTGTTAAGTACGCGCATGAACGTGTGCCATGTCCAGCGGTGCTCAGAGAAGCAAATCGATAGTACGCTTCCGTTGACGTAAGTAAGGAAGGCCTTTGCATCTTGTGGTGTCCCACGCTGCTCTGATTTTGGGCTTTCTGATTCTCCCAACTTATAGAGCGTGAATTGCGTTCCTTTGATTTCGTATTCGTCTAAGCTTTTGTTGATTGCATCATAGACATACAGCCAACCGTCGCGCAGTTGACGCAGGGTGTAACCAACGGTATTGAGTTTGGCTGGGCCTTGGCCTTTCCATTCTTCAGGCAAACCAAAAGGTTGTGTCTCTTCTGTTTCTAGCTGATCGATGGCATAGCGGACTGGGATAAAGTGCGCAGGTGATGCTTCCGTTGCTTCTTTCTCAGTTTTTAAATTGAGAGGCTCTGGTTCAGACGGCGGTGGCGGATCGATTTTTTTTGTTTCTCCCTCCCAAAACATACTGCGCTCTGGGGGTGAGCCAGCAAGATCATCGGATTCCGTGGTTGGAACGATATTCAGCGATTTCAGTGTACCATCGCTTTCAAATGCCTGAACGGCCTCCTCATAGGTATAGCTGTTGTCATACCAGAACATAGAAGTTTTTGGGGGAAGTGGATTATTCATCGTTAGCCCATGTTTAAGAGTTTTACTCTGTTACGCAAATATCGCACCAAAATAAAGCAATTAAAAATCAATAAGTTATGCTTTTATGGTTTTGCTTCAATCAAATAATTGTTTGTTTTTCCAATAAGTTGGTTGGTGTTTACCATTTTTTGTATTGATTGAATCAAAGTTTGAGTTATTAGTGATGCCTCAATGAGCTGACAAAACAAAAGGGCTCCAGAGTTAACTCTGGAGCCCTTTCTAGTATTTAAGCTCTAAATAATTAGCGACGCTTTGGTTTACGTTGACCAGCTGGTTTGCCTTGTCCTTGTGGGCGACCTTGGCCTTGCGGCTTGCTACCTGCCGGGCGGTTTGCACCGTTGCCGCTAGGACGTTGGCCGTTGCTTGCAGGGCGTTGACCACCTGTAGCTTTGCCAGAACCGTTACGGTTACCAGATGGTTTACCATCTTTTGAACCGCCTTCAGAGCGTTTGTTCAAATGACCACCGAAGCCTGGTTGGTTTTTGGTATGTTTGGTTGCAAAGCGGTTTGCCCCGTGACGACCAGATTTACGACGTTGCGCAGGTGTTTGTGCTTCAATGTCTTCTGCAGGAACGAGACAGCCTTGTTTGTCACCGATCAAATGTTTTTTACCCATACTGACTAGGGCTTCACGGATCATTGGCCAGTTTGCTGGATCGTGATAACGCAACAGCGCTTTATGCAGGCGACGTTGACGTTCACCTTTTGCTACAGGTACATCTTCACGTTTTTTGTACTTCACGCGTTTCAGAGGGTTTGTCTCTGAGTAGTACATCGACGTTGCGTTACACATTGGCGAAGGGTAGAAGTTTTGTACTTGGTCACATTCGAAGTTGTTCTTTTTCAGCCACAGAGCAAGGTTCAGCATGTCTTCGTCTTCTGTGCCTGGGTGCGCAGAGATAAAATAAGGGATTAAGTACTGCTTCTTGCCTGCTTCTGCACTGTATTTCTCGAACATCTCTTTAAAGCGATCGTACGTACCCATGCCTGGCTTCATCATCAGATCAAGAGGACCTTTCTCAGTATGTTCCGGTGCAATCTTTAAGTAACCGCCTACGTGGTGAGTCACGAGCTCTTTCACGTATTCTGGTGATTCAATCGCAAGGTCGTAACGTACGCCAGATGCAACCATCACTTTCTTCACGCCTTCAACTTTACGCGCTTCGCGGTATAAATCGATCGTGTGTTTGTGGTCTGTGTTTAGCTTGTTACAGATGCCCGGGAATACACAAGAAGGACGACGACAGTTCGCTTCCGCTTTTGGATCTTTACAGCCCAGGCGGTACATGTTTGCAGTCGGGCCACCAAGATCGGAAATTGTGCCGGTAAAGCCCGGAACTTTGTCGCGAATTTCTTCAATCTCGTTGATGATAGACTCTTTCGAACGGTTTTGAATGATTCGACCTTCATGCTCGGTAATCGAACAGAAAGAACAGCCACCAAAGCAACCACGCATGATGTTCACAGACGTCTTGATCATGTCGTACGCAGGAATTTTTGCTTTGCCGTACATAGGATGAGGAACACGCGCGTAAGGCAGGCCAAACACAAAGTCCATCTCTTCGGTCGTCAATGGAATTGGAGCTTGGTTTACCCAAAGTTCACGATCACCATGGCTTTGAAGTAACGCTCGACCAGAGTACGGGTTCGTTTCTAAATGCAGTACACGGCTTGCATGCGCATAAAGAATGCGATCGTTTCTTAGCTTTTCAAACGAAGGTAAACGGACCGCAGTCGTCGCAGCATCGTGGCGTGATGGGCGAATTGTGATTGGTTGTGCAACTGGCTCGTCTTTTTTAGTTTCACACTGAGTTTCTACTTCGTATGGGTTCTTTGGTACGAACGCTTCTTTACGAGGTTTTTCAATGCGAGAAGAATCAATAACCGTGTAGCCTTCTGGCGCCGCTGGCAAGTTCACGGCAGTACCACGAATATTGGTCATGGTGCTGATGTCTTCGCCGTTTGCGATGCGATGTGCTACTTCGACAAGTGCGCGCTCTGCGTTACCAAAAAGTAGGATGTCTGCTTTTGCATCAAACAGTACAGAACGGCGAACTTTATCTGACCAGTAATCGTAGTGTGCCACACGGCGTAGGCTAGCTTCGATACCACCTAAAACAATAGGTACTTCTTTGTATGCCTCACGACAACGTTGAGAGTAAACCAACGTTGCTCGGTCTGGGCGTTTACCACCTTCGTTATTCGGTGTGTACGCGTCATCGTGACGAAGCTTTTTATCCGCGGTGTAACGGTTGATCATGGAGTCCATGTTACCCGCAGTGATCCCGAAGAACAGATTTGGCTTACCAAGTTGCATGAACGCATCTTTATTTTGCCATTCTGGTTGAGCAATGATACCGACACGGAAACCTTGTGCTTCTAGCAGGCGGCCAATGATAGCCATACCAAAGCTTGGGTGATCCACATAAGCGTCACCGGTTACAATGATAATGTCACAGCTATCCCATCCTAGGGCATCCATTTCTTTGCGACTGGTCGGCAAGAAAGGTGCCGTACCAAAACACTCTGCCCAGTATTTTTTGTACTCATGAATAGGAGTGATGTTATTGGTCATATTTTGCTCTCTGTTCCAGGGAGCGCGAATTATAGCGATTTGATTATCAGGTATCTATAACAAACTCATCTATTCAAGCTTAGTTCATCGAGTTTTATTTGGTTTGTAAAAATATCAATGCTCTATCGGCGATTTTCTGTCTAATTTCACCTTGAAAGCCTCATGGTTATAGATCGGTTCATGAAAAATGTCGCAATCTTAATACAGAGCATAAGCAATGGTGTGCTTATATGGGGTAAAGCCTATAATCAAATTAGTGCATATTAAATGCAAAAGGCTGAGCTGCTCTGGAAATAGTTCTAAGTCGATAGGCTTATCGTTGACACAATCCATCTATAAAGAGGATCGGCAGGTCCCAACTGGAATGTCGCGAATTGACTGTGAATTTTGAGCCTTGGGCTAATTACAAAAAAAGGGGCTAGGGTATGAGTGAATCTACGACAACAGTGCATCCAAAAATGCAAACGACTTCCAGTCTAACTCCTGTTATAGAGTGGTCTTACGATATTGATACTCGCGAGTTCGAATGTGATCAGCAAGGAATGGCAAAGGCATTTGGGATAAGTACGCCAGTAACCAGCCTAAATAACTTGTTTGATCATATGCTGATGGGGCAACAAGAAACGCTAAAACAACGAATTCTAGAAGTGGAACTCTTTGGCGGACGGGGGCGGTTTTCTTGTTGCATGATGCTAAAAAACGTTAACTTAGTGCACGTTACTATTAGTTTTGAAAGGCTCAATAAGCGCATTATCCAAGGCACTATCATTCCACAATTAACAATCACTGGTTGCGAGGAGTTAGCGAAAATCCTCGAAACGATTTTTGATTTGCCGAATGTAGGCGTTTTAGTTGCCGATGAAGATACGCGCATCTTAGGTTGTAACCGTGCCTTTGAGTTACAAATGGGCTATCAAAACCGAGATCTGGTTGGGCTTAAAACTCATATTTTCAGTACCTCTCACCATAGCCAAGCGTTTTATGATCAGCTGTGGCAGCAAATTAATGATGAAGGATGTTGGTGTGGTAACTTGCTGAGCAAAACAGCAAACGGTAGCAACCAAGCTCATCATCTTTGTATTTACCGACTTACGTTTCACTCTGGACGAATTCTTTATCTGGGATTTTCTACGGATATTTCTGCTTCGTTGTTGTGGATGAAAAATCGTTGTGAACAACAGCATGATTGGGCTGCCTTTTTACCGACGAGGAAAGAATTTGAACTCCAATTAGCTACCTTAGCGAATGAAAGCAGAAATAAAGAACTCAACATTGTTATGACACTCAGACCCAAGTTTTCGGAGAGATACTTGCTTGAACAGCAATTAGGTTTTGCAGATTTTATTATGCGAAGTCGTTACACCAGTATTGCGGGGCAGTTATCTCGGGACGTGTTTGTCGTATGCTTGCAGACCCCTCATTGTCAATGGTTGAGCCCGGTTCGTTTGATCCAAATTGCCATGAAAGGGTTCTTTAATGAGCTAAGAAATGAAATGGGCACAAAAATGCATGCCACTATCGTTAAAGGCCAAACTGGTGTGTCAATCCTTGGCTATGATACGAACCGACCAAGACAAGCGCTAGCACATGCAGCGCAAGCGATGTTGTCCTCTATTTCCGGTGAAGGCAGCTATTTCAACTTTTACGACAGTGAACTTCACTCTGAATTAGTGAAGCGCCAACATCTCGAGGCGTTTTTGGAGGCGCAAATAGAGAGTGGGCTAGTGGACGTTTACTTTCAACCGATTATCGACGTTCAAACCGGAAGAGTGGTTAAGTTCGAGGCTCTCGCACGCTTCTATGATGAAAATGATGCGTATTGTACGCAAAAGATGATCGCTATTATTGAAGATCTAGAACTCATAGCGGCACTTGATGATGTGGTCTGCCAAGCTGCGTTGAAGCACTTTCCGCGCTTACAAGAAATTTATGGCGAGGAAGTGGGCGTGACCATCAATCGCTCCCTCAATACGAAATTGGATTCTCTTCAGATCCTTCAGCGGTCGCATGATTTGATTAAAGCCAGTGGTGTAGACCCTAAGCGAGTAACTATCGAGCTAACAGAAACCGCGTATTTTGAACAAGATGAGGAGCATACTCGAGCTCTAGAGGAAGTGCGGAAAGAGGGCATTGAGATCGCGATTGATGACTTCGGTACTGGGTATTCTTCTTTTTCTTATCTAGAAAAAGGGCAGTTTGATTTACTGAAAATAGACCGAAAATTCGTCAAGAACATTCATAAAGGGAGCACTAGCTATAACATTGTGAAAATGGTCACCGAGCTTGCACAGCAAATGAATGTAAAAGTGGTTGCTGAAGGCGTGGAATCTAAGCAAGAACTTCAAGTATTGGCAGAAATCGGTGTCGATTACATGCAGGGCTTTCTATTTTCTGCTGCCGTGCCTGTCGATTTGATGGATAAAGCGGACAGTTATGAGCATCTGTTCTCTGACATCGCGATTGAGTCTAAGCAAAGTGATGTGTTGCAATCTTTGAGCCATGAACAAGTCAGGTCTATGGACCCTGGAGAACCGCTCTCCTTGGCAGTGGAGTACATGAATTTGAATCCAAGCTCGCCTTTAGTTGTTCTCAATGAAAATCGTTGTGTTGGGTTAATTACGAAAGAGACGGTGAATTTACACCTAACGCCTTCGATGGGAACAGAGCGAGAAACTGAACGAGAAAGCCGAATTTGGAAACGTCCTGTTAATCAGATAATGAGCACCGAATTTGTGTTGGTTGATGAGGATTTACCTGTCTCTGTTATTCGAGAGTTGGTTAAAACCGGGATTCGTTTCCCTTGGGTACTGTGTAATACCAAAGAAGAGTACCGTGGAGTTTTAACGCAGGAAGACGCGTTGAAGTATCTTGCTTCTCTGTGAATAAAATTGTCTTACCGTTTTAGCTCATTTGGGGGCCGACTTTCGGTGGTTTGGCGATAGTTGATTTGATATTATCGCCCCCCAAAATGACTTTTGAGCGTGCATTCAACATGATTCAACAATTGCTGGTTACTTTCCCTCCGATGCTATTTGGCGCACAAGCGCTACTGACTTTGCTTCTAATCAAGGGCGATATTTGTCCTGGTCAGCGAGGACGTCTTCATAAAATGTTGCCTGCAGTAGCTGTATTGTGGCTCGCTGTTGCGTCACTTCGCATTGAAGCATTTATGATCGTGTTTGCTATTTTCTACTTCTATTCTCAGGTTCAAACCAAGAAAACGCGTGAAAAAGGGCCACTATGGGCGATGCATTTAGCGAATGGTTTGGCCTTTGCGTATGTGAGTATTCAAGTATTTGAGCAATCAAGCTGGCCAGCATCGATAGCGATAGCGCTAATGATATTTTTCCTTGGGGCGTCATTTTCTCAATTGCTGCTTACGATAGCTCGCAGCAGATTACAGGCATTTCACCGTATTTTACCAGTTACGGGCATTGTGTCTGGAATGCTATTAGTCATCGCAACGTTGTTTGCTTCTTACCAGTTAAATGAAGCTGCACTGAACGCTGCAACACAGCCAATCTTGCTGTCTTTAGCTATGTTAATTTCTTCAATTATTGTGTGGTGTTGGCATATTTTTACGCATAAGAAACCAGAAAAGGTGCAACTGAGCGTTGCCTTGTTGCTAGCACTCGCGTCGATGACGAGCCTGCAAGGTTTATTCTCTCTCGCGGCTTAACCTCTATTCTAAAGACAAAGCTAGACGGCTTATATCCAAGTGCTTTCTTGGTGCTTGGGTATAAGGTGATCACGTTTTAGATCGCACTCACTTTAAATTCGCGTGATTACTACTACGCTTGTTTATATACCTTGTCGAAGAGGAGAGTCGCGATGGATTTAAGCAATGTAGGTAATCTGGACAGCACTATTTTGCTAGGTATCGTCAACGAAAAGCTACGTTTAGAGTGCGACAGTTTTGACGAGTTAGTATCAGTGTATGAGATGGATGTAGAGTCTGTAGTCGGCAAGCTTGATATGCTCGGTTATCAGTACGATCCATTGACTAACCAATTTAAAGCATATCAACGCTAAGCCTTTCATAATCCAAATCTTTTAAGCCACCTTGATTCCGTCAAGGTGGCTTTTACATTGTAGCCTCGCGGTTGCGAAAAAAGCTTGTAAGTAACGCTTTTCTTTCTCTGAGTGACGCGTTGCAGCAAACAAGCGACGCCATAAGCCTTGGCCGAAAGGTTTACTGGTAATAAGACCTTGGCGAGAAAATTCAGAAATCGCCCAATTGGGTAGTGCCGCCACCCCTAATCCAGCAGAGACCATCTGAACTAACATGAGAGTGTTGTCGGCTTGCTTCCATTTCGCAGGTTCTATTCCTGCTGGCTGAAGAAAGTGTTTTACGACGTCTAGCCTTTGTTTTTGAACCGGATAAGAGAGCATGGTTTGATCTGCGAGATCTTGCGGCTCAATAATTTCTTTTTCCGCCAATGGGTGGTTGGTTGCGGTAATTAAACGCATTTCAAAGTCGAATAGAGGCTCGTAGTGGACTTCGGATCGAGGTTGGATATCGGAAGTAATAACGAGATCGAGTTCGCCTGCCAATAGAGCTGGGAGTGGTTCAAAGCCAAAACCAGAGGAAAAGTCCAATGTTACGCTAGGCCAAGCAAGTTGGTACTCCCTAAGTGCAGGCATTAGCCATTGGAAGCAAGAGTGACATTCAATGGCCATATGTAATCGGCCATTGACGTCTTCTTTCAAGCTCGCTAAATCATTTTCTGCTCTTGCGAGTTTCGGAAGGATATCTTCTGCAAGACGCAATAGGATTTCTCCCTCTGAAGTGAACTTCACCGGACGAGTCTTTCTCAGGAACAGTTGCCCTCCAATTCGCGCCTCCAAATCTTTGATCTGATGAGACAGTGCCGACTGAGTGAGATGTAAAGCGGTCGCTGTTGCCGTTAGAGAGCCAGTGTCTCGAAGCGAAGTGAGTGTCCGCAAATGTTTTAGCTCTATCATGAATTCCTTTCATCCTTTGTTGCTCGCTATGAACAGAATAGCAATCGTGTAAATAACTTAACGACAAAAAATGGATATGTAAACGTCTAGACGTCTATTTGTTGTGTTTATTTGCGAATCATGTCGCCTCATGATGAATTTTTTTAATAAACAAGTTGAATAAATGGACGTTGTTCAAACCGCAGATGAGAGCGATAGTTTAGCCATCCAGACATCTTATTCTTTACCGAAAGATGCTCTGATCCAAACAAATTGAACAAAATTGAGAAAGGAATAGGGACATGGCTACAACAACGCACGTACTAGGTTATCCACGCATCGGTGAAAAACGAGAATTAAAATTCGTTCAGGAAAAATACTGGCGCGGAGAAATTGATCAAGCAGAGCTTAAAAAGGTTGGAGCAGATCTGCGCGCTAAAAACTGGCAAACGCAAACAGATGCTGGCTTGAGTTTTACCACCGCTGGCGATTTTGCTTGGTACGATCATGTACTGACGACCACGTTGTTACTGGGTCACGTGCCAAAACGTCACGCAGACGGTTTCCCTGATTTGGATACGCTATTCAAAGTGGGTCGCGGTCAATCTCAAGCGGGTTGCTGCTGTGCGGGCGCTGCAGCATCGGATATGACTAAATGGTTCAACACAAACTACCACTACATCGTACCTGAATTTAGCAAGGACGATACATTTGAAGTGAGTTGGCCTCAACTGTTTGAAGAAGTCAACGAAGCAACCCAAGCTGGGCATAAAGTGAAGCCAGTTTTGCTTGGTCCAGTCAGTTATCTTTACTTAGGTAAAGAGGTAGAAGAAGGGTTCGATCGCCTGACGCTACTGCCACGATTGCTTACGGCTTACCAAGCTATTTTGGCAAAGCTCGCAAGTCAAGGTGTTGAGTGGGTTCAGATTGATGAGCCAATTTTGTCACTGGAGCTAGAAAGCAAATGGGCTGATGCGTTCAAGCTAGCGTACCAAGTGATTCGAAGCGATGTAAAAGTGCTGCTAACGACGTACTTTGACTCTATAAGCGATACGCTAGACAAAATTGTAAAGCTACCAGTGGATGGTTTACATATCGATTTATCTGCCGCGCCTCAGCAGCTTGACGACGTGGTTGCCAAACTACCGGAGGGGTGGGTGCTGTCTGCTGGCGTGGTCAACGGTCGTAACGTGTGGCGCTCGGATTTGAGTGCGCAACTTGAACGTCTACAGCCAGTAAAAGAAAAACTGGGCGACAACCTTTGGGTTGCGAGCTCATGCTCTTTGCTACATAGCCCGGTTGATCTGGAACAGGAAACAGAACTCAGTGAGGAAGTGAAAAGCTGGTTTGCGTTCGCAAAACAAAAAGTAACAGAAGTCGCCTTGCTTGGCCGCGCACTCGATGGTGATCAAGATGCGATTCTCGCTTGTGATACCTACAGCCAGCCAATCAAAGCACGTAAAACGGCAACGCATGTGAATAAGCCACAAGTTCAAGCACGTTTAAACAGTATTACTGCGTCACTTGCCGAGCGCAGCGCACCTTACGCGGAGCGTGCTGCGCATCAAGCTGAAGTATTGGGCTTGCCTCTGTTGCCAACCACGACAATCGGTTCTTTCCCTCAAACGGGTGAAATTCGTGTTCAGCGCAGTGCTTATCGTACAGGTCAATTATCTGAGTCTGAATATATCCAAGCACTTAAAGGACATATTGCTGACGCAGTAAAACGTCAAGAGGCGCTCGACCTAGATGTGCTAGTTCATGGTGAAGCAGAGCGTAACGACATGGTGGAATACTTCGCTGAGAACTTGGCGGGTTTTCAAACGACCAAATTTGGTTGGGTACAGAGTTATGGTTCTCGCTGTGTGAAACCTGCCATTGTAGTTGCTGACATTGAACGTGAAAAACCGATCACAGTTGAATGGTCGACGTACGCACAATCGCTAACCAGCAAACAGATGAAAGGCATGTTGACTGGACCAGTAACGATTTTATGTTGGACGTTCCCACGTGAAGACATCACACGTCAAGAAATTGCGCAGCAACTTGCTTTGGCACTACGTGATGAGGTGTCTGACCTGCAAGATGCAGGCATCAATATCATTCAAATTGACGAGCCAGCCATTCGAGAAGGTTTACCACTCAAAAAACGCGATCACAAAGCGTACTTAGAATGGGCCGTAAATGCGTTTAAGGTCTCTGCGGCAAGTGCAAAACCAGAAACTCAGATTCACACTCATATGTGTTACAGCGAGTTCAATGAAATCATTGATTCGGTTGCGGCACTCGATGCGGACGTCATTACCATTGAAACATCTCGCTCAAATATGGAGCTGCTGAAAGCATTTGAAGAGTTCAATTACCCGAACGAAATTGGCCCTGGTGTTTATGACATTCACTCACCAAACATTCCTACGGAAGAATGGATTGAAGGTTTAATCAAGAAAGCGGCAGAAAAAATTCCGGCTCAACGTTTGTGGGTAAACCCAGATTGTGGTCTGAAAACACGAAACTGGAAGGAGACAGAAGCCGCATTGGCAAATCTGGTTTCAGCGGCGAAGAAGCTCCGTGCTGAGCTGGCGTAACACATCGTTACAGCAAATAAAAACGGAGACTGTGGTCTCCGTTTTTCTATTCTTAATTGTTAACTTTCGTTTTCAGATTATCCAATAATAGCGAATCATCGTCTCATGCCGAAAGCAACAAAAATTACTGTAGCTACTTCACCTGAGTACAAGTCTGTGCGGAAACCAACTCATCTGCCATCAACTGACCGCGAGAATTACGTACCTTAATACGATACATCAAGCCCATATCAATTTGCTTGCGAACTTCTGGGTTGCTGCAGTAGGTATAGATACTGGTATTCAGTACTTGATTTAACGGCTTTGCACCGAGTGCGCCATCGTTATAAATCATCATCATCTCTACAACATTTTTGTTGGATGAGACACGCATTATTTGCAGTGGACCGTACTCTAAAGGGAGGCCCGCAGACAAGACTCCTGCTCGGTTTGATGCCATAAGCTCAAGTTGGCGCTGCTTATCATCGGTTGATGAGCAGCCAGCCAGAGCACCAAATACCAAGAAAAGACACAGTAATTTTTTCATAAATTAAAACACTTTTTTGAACGGTTTCACGATTACATGATCGTAAACACCAGCCGCTACGTAAGGATCGGCTTCTGCCCACGCTTTAGCATCCTCTAGAGAGGCGAATTCAGCGATGACAGTTGAGCCCGTAAATCCAGCTTCACCAGGATTGTCAGAATCTATCGCAGGCATCGGACCAGCTGTAAGAAGGCGACCTTCGTCTTGTAGCTTTTGTAAGCGCTCCAAGTGTTGTGGGCGAACGCTCATGCGTTTTTCCAACGAGTTCTCAACGTCCTGTGAAAAGATGACATACCACATAGCATAGTTCCTTAATTGGTAGGGTAAAGTGTTAATTTAACGCCTTTTTTGTGTCTCTCACAAGTGAACAACAGAAAATGTGAGATCCTTTCTAACTGTTAGCGTTGTAGGTTGACTAATTCTGAACCGGACGTGGTTTACCTTCACTGTCAATGGCTACGTAGTTGAAGGTCGCATCACAAACCATGAAGCGTTCGCCAACACCGTGAGCTTTGACGGGTTTGACCCATACTTCCAAATCGACACTCATGGATGTGCGGCCGATCTTAGTGCATTCGCCGTAGCAGCATACGACATCGCCCACACCAACAGGTTTTTTGAACGTAATGCTTGATACCGAAACGGTGACAACGCGACCACAAGAGATCTCTTTTGCCAGAATCGCGCCCGCTAAGTCGAGCTGAGACATTATCCAACCGCCAAAAATATCGCCATTGGCGTTTGTATCTGCAGGCATTGCAAGGGTACGAAGCAGCATTTGACCTTTCGGAGAGCTAATTTCTTGACTCATTGTGACATCCTAAATCTTAAAGGCGCTCAAACTAAGCGCCAACATAGTAAATACCTAGAACCAAAGGCCCTTAAAAAACCGCAGATACCGGACCAGAGAAAGTTGGTTTACAGCAGCAAGAATGGTCTGAAAACGGTACGTTGTTTGAGCGGTTTACTGATACATGGAGCAAAACAGCGACCCTAAGGTCGCTGTGAAGTCGCGGATTATAGCAAAACTGAGTTTTTAATCATCAGTGGACACATCGGATGAGTTATTTTTTTGTTCTTTTGGCATGTGTTTATAAATGTAAAAGCCAGTCGCAATCATGTAGGCAAATGTCGCGATCAACATTCCAAATACTTTGAAGTTAACCCAAACATCCAACGGCAATTCGTAAGCAATATAAATGTTTAGGCCAGCGAAGAATGAGAAGAAGCCAACCCAAGCCCAGTTAATCTTTGCCCAAACAGCGTCAGGTAACGTAATTTCCTTGCCTAGCATACCTTTGATGGCTGATTTTCCCAATGCGTGGCTCACTGCTAAGCCAATCGCCAGAATCGCGTAAATGATGGTGACTTTCCACTTTATAAAATTGTCGTCGTGGAAGAAAAGGGTCATGCCGCCGAAGATAGTGACGATAACAAATGTTATTAGCTGTATCTTTTCGACTTTCTTATACAGCGCATAGGTGACGACAAGTTGAATGGCTGTTGCTACGATCAGTGCACCTGTCGCCACGTAGATGTCGTACAGCTTGTATAAAGCGAAGAAAACGATGAGTGGTATAAAGTCTAGGATCTGCTTCATGATGGCAAAATCTACCTAATTATTGAATTGAAGACAGTCTAACGGAATCTGACAAGATGTGAATACTGAGGAAGTTAAGGTAAGAATAGTAACGCTTAGTATATCGTACAGCCCGCAAGCTTCTTCCACGTCGAAACAGCAAATGGAAGGAATAAAAATTGCCGCGTGAAGCGGCAATAGAGTTGAGAGTTTTAAACCTTAAGCCACACGTTGATATTGGGAAATAAGCGTTTTTACATCTTCTAAATAGCCTTCCCGCAGTAAGTTATCGACCGTTGCTTCTAGCTCTTCGAGGGACATCGTGAAGCAAGTGGATTTACCAGTCATCAGGGTCAGATATTGATGATACTCTTCTTCTGTATAGTGGCCTAAGCGATCAAGTAACAGTGTTTTGATTCCATGATGAATCAAGCCGTAGTATGTATGTCGATGAAGTAACATGGCGATCTCCTTATCAAGCTCATACGCTACTCATTTGCAGCCTGCTTGACCTTCTGGATAATTCGATTTACTCCAATAATGCACATCTAGTGCCAATTCTATATTTGCAAATTAAAAAGTGCTGGAAGGTGCAAAATTCTCGTTCTGTAACCATCTTTGGATGACGACTTGAAGTGCATTTAACGTGGTGGGCTTTTCGAGCCTGTCATCCATGAGTGTCGAAATTAGCTCCAACTCTCTAGCTCCAGACTCACCAGATAAGGCAATGATTGGAACGGAGGATGTGATTTGCTTAATCCGCTGGCTGGCGTCAAATCCATTCATTACCGGCATTTGGACATCCATAAGAACGAGATCAATCTTGTGAGAGTGGAATAGTTCTACCGCAGAGGCTCCATTATTTGCTTGTAAGCTGTTGACTCCCAATCTTTTTAAATACATCTGTACCAAGGTGCGTTGCACCTCTTTGTCATCTACAATGAGCACTGTTGGTGCATCTTTACATACTTGTACGTGTTGAGCTGAATGATTTTCAGAATGTGATGCAGTTGCTTTCCAGCTATCAAAGTCCGGTGCTCTTAATGTCTCTGGTTTTGGTGCGTTTGGTACGACTGGGAAATACAAGTAGAATTCTGTGAACTCGTTCAATTCAGACTGGCACTCTATTCGTCCTCCGAAGGAGCGCATAACACGTTGGCAATAGCCCAAACCTAAGCCACTGCCTCCGCTTTTTTGATACGAGAAAAAGTCATCAAATATCTTGTGTAAGATACTGCTATCTATACCTGGCCCACTATCTCGGAAGATCAGAATGTTTTCGTAAGCCCCCGTCTGGGTACGAATCTCAATTTGACTGTCGGGATAAGAATCAAAATAGTAGATAGCGTTACGAATCAAATTGAAAATGACAAAGTTAAACAGGGTCTCATTTAACTTCGCGACAAAATCGTGTGCCTGTGGCAGGTTAATTCTCTCTATTATTTGATCGTTTTCAAAACCATAACGGCTTACTGCTTGGTCGATGGCTTTATGTATGGAAGTGAGAGCTAAAGGCTCATGCTCTGGTGAACTGTCGCTAACTTCTCGTAAAATAATATCGATAAGTTGTCTACCGCGTTGTATAGCGGCTTCACCTTTATCAATTTCTCTTTTTAGCGTATCCAGTGAGGCGTTTGACTCTATATGCTGTTTTAAAGCTTCAAATTGTAATTGTACTTGAGCGAGAGGGTTACGCATTTCATGTGCAATGGAGTTAGCCAGCGCACGGCTTTGGCGTACCTTTCTATCGGCTTCAATGGTGCTCTGGATGCGAACTAATAACGTTTGCAGAGCTGAGATTTCTTCATTAGAAAACAGCTTATTATCTATTTTATGTGAAGAAATTAGTAAGTGAGTAACAGACTTTCCACGACCGAAGAGAGGCATAACGAGCGCAGTATTGCTTGAGCGCATGCGCTCGTAGAGCTTTCTCATCGACCCTTTAGAAGAGGAGGCATAATCAATTTCTTCAGACAACTCATCTAGCACGAGAACTGACTTGCTTGACGGCAGGTACTCTTCGTAAAACGTTTCTGTGTAATTGCTAGTGACTAGCTGTAGCTTGTTGTTTGGTATGTTAAGTAACGATGCCAACTGACGCATAGCATCATCTATTGAGCGTTTAAACTCTTCCTCTAACCCAAGGATTTGCTGAACGGGAGTGTGTCGTTTCCCATAAATAAAATACGAAGCGAAACGACTGACTCGCTTAAAAAGCAAGTGCCAAGTGATACCGATAAGCGCACATAAAGGTACCGCAACAAGCCATTGGTTATCTTCAGAGATAGGAATAAATATCGCCCCTAGCGGCAGAACAAAAATGGCGCAGACTAAGAGCGCGCTTACCGTTAAGTACGTGAGATATTTAGCGCTGTAGAAGCGAGAGGTAAGTAGGGCATAGCCCACAAACAACATTTCGCTGATTGAAAGTGCTGGTGGTAACCAAGTTAGGGAGAAGTCGCCAAGGAAATACGTCATTCCAAGGTGTATCACTGCCGTAGATAACATGAATACCAAAATGCCAGCGATCATATAGTTGCTTTTTGCTAGCGTGAGCTTGCTGCTGTTAGCGCGCATGGCAATCAAGTTAAGCAGCGTTAGTACCACGAAAGCTAGCAAACTAATGAAAAAATATGAGGTATGTGGGCCAAATTCAATGACGAACTGGCTTGGACCACTAATGGTGACATTTTCGACAGTAAGATTCGGCACTAAGTTGATGTACAGTGAATACGTTGCTAGTGCGACAAAGACGACTTTTTGCCAGACTTTGACCGCTGTTTTTTTAACATCTGCGGTTAACTGGCAAGAAAAATAGAATGCAAACGCAAAGGCGAAAAAAGACGCTAAGTTCGCTAACTTAGCCATAAAAATGCCACCAACAGAGCCTAATTCTGGCAATAAATCGGTATGGAAATAGGCGTTACTGCTTATCCAAACAATGATACAGCTGGAATAAGCGATGTAAGGCGCGTGATGCGAGCCTAAGATTGATTCACTCTTCTGTTTTAGGCGATAGCAGTAATACAGTAGCCAAGCGAATACTATTAGTACAGTCGCGTACAATGCCATTGCTTTTGGGTAAAAGAGACCGTGCAAATGAACATCAAGCATGCTCATTCACCTTTTTATCCATTCTTTTTGTTCGTACGCAATGTTTGTAGTCGCGAAATTGTATGTCTTGAAATGCTTCAACCATCATACCTAAATTCCAGAAACCGCGGTATGTCTTGGTACCGTCACCGTTAATGTCGCGGTATCCTGAGTGAAAGTAGGCACTTAAATCAATAGATTGATAGAAATTTAACATAAATACTTGCTCAATAATGGTAAAGCCGAGCTTATAGCCTGCTTTATAGAGCTCGCTCATCATAGTTTTTTGCGCCAGATACAAAAAATACAGCTTTTGTTGGATGTTGCCTCCCACCGTAAGGCGCAGCACTTCGCAAACCGCTTCAGTGTTCTTTACATGAGATTGAAACTGAGCATCAAACCCAATAAGAGTGTGCTCATGAGTTAGAGCACGACACTCCAAAATACCCAGTTGATTGAGAACACTGTACCCATGATTAGGAAAGCAAAACTGCCATTGTTCGTTACTAAACTGTGGTGAGTAACTGAGCCAGTTATTTCGCTGATGCCAGCCTTGCACTAAAGCGGAGGAGACCATGATTGGTGAAGATGACGATTTGAGCAAGAGCGCAAAGTGCTGCCCTTTTTGCGAGAGTGATAAAAGAGGCAAGATTTCAAACCATTGTTCAGTTTGGACGAAAAGCTCAAGATTACTCAGTGTGATCGCTTTGGAAATCGGCATTAACGCTGCATGATTTGGCAGCATTACCTCAAGATCGCAATCTGCGATATCTTCAATTAACACGCTAGTATAGCTGTGGTCGTCAAACGGAAGCGGAGTAGGAATCGCAGCTTCGTTTGAAGGATATTTTTGCTTGATTGCTTCGATCTCGCATTGACACCAGAAAACCATCCAATGCGGGTAACAATCTGCGGCAAGTTGTTCAAGTAAACGAATCTCTTTGGAGAAACCTGTCGGATACTGTTGCACTAAATCTCGATAATCCATTAACTCAAATAGTGCAGAAAGACTTTTTGATGCGTGTTTAGGAAAGAGAGATTTAAGCAGTTTTATTCGATACAGAGCAACCTGTTGAAAAAGAGCATCTCGTTTTTGTTTCGTTAGGGTAAGAATAACTGAGTCAACCAGTGCCTGCTGCTTTGATTCGATCGGCAAATTTGTTTTGGTGAGATATTCCAAAGATTGCTCAAGACTCATGATATAACCTAGTTCTAACGTTTTGTTATATTTTGTAATGGTTTATATCATTTTGAAAAATTTATGCCATCGGTTTCTATTTGTATAGTTACGTAATGCAAGAAAAGACAAAAAAACCGCTCATTATGAGCGGTTTTTGGTCTATTCAAGAAAGGGTTAGGCTTCTTGCTTTTTTAGCTCAGCTTCTGCCGTTTCTTCTTCAATTAGCGCATCAACGATAACTGCACATGCAGCATCACCTGTGATGTTCAGTGCTGTACGAATCATATCGAAAATACGGTCAAGAGCGAATAGCAGCGGTAGACCTTCAATTGGAATGCCAGCGGCAAGAAGCACGGCAACCACTAGGAAAGAAGGGCCAGGAACACCCGCTTGACCAACAGCACCCAATGTAGACGTTACGATAATTGCAATGTAAGCGCCCATGCCTAGATCGATATTGAACAGTTGAGCAAAGAAGATAGCAACCAAGCCATAGTAAATCGCATTACCTGACATGTTGATCGTTGCGCCTAGAGGCAGAACAAATGATGCAGTTGAATTTTTTACGCCAAGCTCTTTTTCACAGGTGTCCATTGTGACAGGCAGTGTTGCCATAGAAGACGCTGTTGAAAGCGCAACTGCTTGCGGTTTCTTCATTGAAGACAGGAATTTCTTCGCAGATGTCTTCGTGAAAACATGCACCATTGCTGGGTAAACAACGAAACCGAAGATTAGGATGGCGGCAACGTAAACAACGAACAGTTTAAACACCACCATTAGCGCACCAAAACCAAACGTACCGACGGCTTCTGCCATCAGACCAAATACACCGATAGGTGCAATGATCATTACTTTGTTGATCATCCAAACCATTGCGTCAACGATGCAGTTAACACCATTGATGATTGGTTCACGACGCTCTTTTGCTTGCTTAGAAATCGCAATACCAAAGAACATACAGAAAACGAGGATCTGTAGGATGTTTGCTTCATTTAGTGATTGGAAAACGTTGGTTGGGATCATACCAGTGATGGTTGCCCAGAAAGTAGGTAGTTCACCTTTTGAAGCGTATTCTGCTGAGAACATGCCTTCAACGCCAGAGACGTCGATACCCATGCCTGGTTGGAATACTTCACCCATAAATAGTGCAAGCGCAACGGCTAGGGCGGATGTTAAACCAAAATAACCTAGAGTGACGATACCAACTTTACCTGCTGACTGGCTGTTCCCAAGACCAGCGGCGCCAGAAATCAAGGCTACAGCGACCAAAGGAATAACCAACATTTTGATTAAGTTGATAAAGATAGCACCTAAAGGAGCGAACACTGTCGCATCATGACCCATCATGGCACCAACGGCTGTGCCCACGATCATGGCGATTACGACTTGTACGCCAATGTTGTTTAGCAAACTCTTTTCTTTTAACACTTCCATAACCTCTGTGCTAATAAAATGTAAAATCCTAAAATTACCCACTAACCATAAATGGATTTACGGATAATTATCTCGCCTTGCTTTTTACACTTATCGTTTACAATTGGCAATATGCAGCAAGGTATTATTGATGGATTAATCGATATTTTATTGACGAACGATAAAGTTTTGTTCAATAGCAAACGTTTGCTATTGATTTTTCTTATAAGGGTTACGCTTGGGATTGTTCAAGTTTATTTTTCTTTATTTGTTTTCTTTTTGTTAATTTTAACCGCTTTTGTATTTGCTATTGCAGTCAGAGTTTTTAGTGACTTGGGGTGATATTTATAACAATTCATCTCTTTCAAGCTCACACTTTTATTAATTTGCCTTCTGAAATGTTAATTGCTTTACATTCTTAGTCCTGATTGCGTTGTAAACATAATGTTAAATGGTAATGACTGGTGAGAATCAAATGCTGACGATTCAGTGTTAAGGATAACTTGCTTAGTTAATGCTCCTGAGCTGATTAGACGAGAAAGACAAGGTAAGAGGTGAAGAGACTATGATGAATCTTGCTGCTGCGTTACAAAGAAATGCTGCGAGTAAACCAGATAAAACGGCGTTGATATGTGGCGCTGAAAAGATAAATTATGCGCAGTTTAATGCGATCGCCGGCAAGATCGCAGCGTCTTTAATCAATAAAGGCGTAAAGCCAGGTGACCGCGTTGCGATTTCATGCCCAAACATTCCTTTTTTCGCGTTTGTTTATTATGCAATACAAAAAGCTGGCGCGGTTGCAGTCCCATTAAATGTGCTTTTGAAAGCGCGAGAAATTAAGTATCACTTAGAAGATTCAAAAGCGAAGTTTTATTTCTGCTTTGAAGGGACGAAAGAACTGCCAATGGCAAAAGAGGGCGTCAAAGCCTTTGAACAAGTCGATACATGCGAAGGCATAGTCGTACTGACTCAATCTCAAGATCAAAGCTATTGGAATGGTGTAATAACTCTCAATGCGTTTATAGCCGATGTCCAACCGTTGCCGGATTATATACCGCGTAATGCGGATGATACTTGTGTGATTTTGTATACATCAGGGACGACAGGCTTACCAAAAGGCGCTGAGCTGACTCAGCAGAACATCATAATGAACGCTCTGGTGGCACAAAACATTATGGGCAGCCAGGCCGATGATATTCACTTAGTAACTTTGCCTTTATTTCATACATTTGGTCAAACCGTCCACTTAAATGCTAGTGTTTTGGGCGGGGCAACATTGGTGTTAGTGCCTAGGTTTGAGCCTAAACATGTTCTTGAGCTGGTGGAAAAACATAGGGTGACGATATTTGCTGGTGTGCCAACGATGTACATCGGTCTGCTTCACGTGCAGCATCAATTTGATACCTCGTCATTGCGTGTTGCAGTAAGCGGTGGTGCGCCATTGCCAACCGAAATCTTTCGAACCTTTGAAGAAACATTTAATGTGCCGATCTTAGAAGGATACGGGTTATCGGAGACAAGTCCTATTGCATGTTTTAATCATTTGGATCAGGAGCGTATACCAGGCTCGGTAGGTCAACCGGTTCAAGGCGTCGAAGTAAGAGTTATCGACATTGAAGGCAATGCACTACCGATAGGCGAAGAAGGTGAGATTGTTGTGCGTGGTCATAATGTTATGAAGGGATATCTTGACCGTCCAGAAGTTACTGAATCTGCGCTACAAAATGGTTGGTTCCATACTGGTGATGTGGGCCGCTTTGACAGTTCAGGTAATTTATTTATTGTCGATAGAATGAAAGATCTGATCATTCGAGGTGGATTTAATGTTTATCCCAGAGAAATTGAAGAAGTTTTCATGACTCATCCTGCAGTTTCAATGGTCGCGGTGATAGGGATTCCAAATGAAGAGTATGGCGAAGAGATAAAAGCTTACGTTGTACTTAAACCAAAAGAATACATTGACGCCGATTCATTACAAAAGTGGGGTAAAGAGCAATTAGCCTCGTTTAAATATCCTCGTTATGTCGAAATTCGTGAACACCTCCCGATGAGTGCGACAGGAAAGATTTTGAAACGTGAGTTGAAATCTGAATTGAATATAGCTTAGTCAATTCAATGGTCTTTGTGTCACAGCGCCACTTGCCTAAGCGCAAATGGTGTTGTGCTCTTGACCAATTAGATGCATAAGGTTTTTAGCTATCGTTAGACAATACTTAGCGTTTGTTGAATGGATCTATTGCTCGAGTTTTTTAAAGTATTCTTCTAAGCGCTTCGGATTGGTAATGGTTACTGAGCCATAGTTTAGCTCTAGCATCCCAATACTTTCTAATCGTTTTAGTATCTTGTGTACGCTCTGACGAGTTAGCCCCATCATGTTAGCGATATGTTCTCTTGTTACCCTGACAACGCATGGTCGAGTATCGATCGCTTGATTAAGTTGGTATTCAGCAAGTAGCAGCAACCTTTTGGCGACTCGTTCTTCAATTCCTCTAATCGCGTCATCTTCGATAACAGAAATAGCAGACCACAAGCGGCGGCTAAGTAAGTCGAGTATAGTGGGGTAACTTTGAGGGTATTTGGCGAGTAATTGGCGAAATTTATCTCCAGGAAGCTCCATTACAGTCACGTCCGAATGCGCGGTCGCACCAAAAATACGAGGCATGCCGGGAGAAAAAACATTGTCTCCAAACCAGCCACCAGCTTCGAAAATCATCAGTGTGACTTCTTTGCCTTTTGAACTAATTGAGTTCACTCTCACTGCACCTTGAGCTATGACCATAAGAGAAGATTGAAGCGCACCTTTATTGCAAATCAGTGCTTTTTCGTCGAAGCAGCGAACCTTAGTCATTTGCGCTGCTTCACTAAGCCCTTTATCTGGCAGCCCTGATAGTATAGGACATTTGGCTAGCAGTGTTTTGACTTCTTCCATGTAGCAACCTTACTGCACATTGCTTTATTGAGTTAGTTAAGTTACCCAAGCTTAACACTCTTTGAGTGCTCTGCTTGAGATAGATTTGGAAAGTGCGGGCGTTGAACAAAAAATGACGTGGTATAAACGCGATAGTAAGAAAACGCCCACTAAACATAATGTTAAGCGGGCGTTGTTATGTCATATCAAACTGAAATTATTTTTGAGTGGCAGCTTTCATTGCAGAAACGAATTCACCTAGCTTGTCGAGCATAATTTGTGGCTGATCAACGTTCGCTTCAATGATTTTGACCACGGCTGAACCAGAAATTGCACCAGCGGCGCCAGATTCTAGTGCTTGTTTCACCTGTGCAGGCTCTGAGATGCCAAAACCAAGTAGCGCTGGTGGCGCATCAAATTGGTTCAGTCTATCGAGCATATGACCTACAGGCATGTTTGCTTTGGTTTCTGCGCCAGTAACACCTGCACGAGAGAGTAGGTAAGTGTAGCCGCCACCTAACTCTGATACTTGCTTCAGTGTTTCATCACTTGCCGTTGGTGGTGCGATGAAGATTGGGTGAATACCAAACTTCTCTGCAGCCGCAACGAACTCAGTACTTTCATTAGTTGGTACGTCTGCAATCAAAACAGAATCGATGCCTGCTTTTGCACAACGCTCATAGAAGTTTTCGATACCACGAGAGTAAACAAGGTTCGCGTACATCAGAAGGCCAATAGGTAGCTCTGGGTACTTAGCTCGGATCTTACCAATTTGCTCAAAGCAGATATCTGGTGTTGCGCCTGAGTCTAACGCGCGAATGTTAGCGCCTTGGATGGTTGGGCCATCCGCTAGCGGATCTGAGAATGGAATACCAAGTTCAAGGGCATCAGCACCAGACTCAACCAGTGTTTCCATGATTTTGTAAGACTGCTCTGCGTTTGGATCGCAAACCGTTACGAACGGTACAAATGCGCCTTGGTTCTTTTCGTTTAGGCGCTCAAACATCTTTTCATAACGGCTCATTAGATTGCTCCTTTTTCTTCTAAGATGGCGTGTACGGTGAAGATGTCTTTGTCACCACGACCTGATAGGTTAACGACCAATAATTGCTCTTTTTCTGGATTCTCACGAGCCATACGCAGTGCATGAGCCAGTGCGTGAGAAGATTCTAGAGCAGGGATGATACCTTCGTGACGCGCAATTTCTTGGAATGCTTCTAGTGCTTCATCATCCGTCACGTTGTCATATTCAGCACGGCCAATTGCGTTTAGGTGTGCGTGTTGTGGGCCAACTGAAGGGAAATCAAGGCCAGCAGATACCGAGTAAGACTCTTCTACTTGACCGTTTGGATCTTGCATCAATGGCGCTTTCATACCAAAGAAGATACCCGTTTTACCATGTTTAAGTGGTGCACCGTGCTGGTCAGTATCGATACCTTTACCTGCTGGCTCAACACCAATTAGGCGAACGCTTTCTTCTTCGATGAAGTCAGCAAACATGCCAATCGCGTTTGAACCACCGCCCACACATGCGATAACCGCATCAGGAAGACGACCTTCACGTGCCAAAATCTGATTCTTCGTTTCTTCACCAATCATGCGTTGGAAGTCACGCACGATTGTTGGGAATGGGTGAGGACCTGCCGCTGTACCTAATAGGTAGTGTGCATCTTCATAAGTTGCAGACCAGTCACGCAGCGCTTCGTTACATGCGTCTTTAAGTGTTGCTGAACCAGAGTGAACAGGAATGACTTCTGCACCCATTAGCTTCATACGGAATACGTTCGGGCTTTGACGCTCAACGTCTTTTGCACCCATGTAAACGCGACACTTAAGGCCAAGTAGTGCACACGCTAGTGCGGTTGCAACACCGTGTTGGCCTGCGCCAGTTTCAGCGATGATTTCGTTTTTACCCATGCGTTTCGCAAGCAGAGCTTGACCTAACACTTGGTTGGTCTTGTGCGCGCCACCGTGAAGTAGGTCTTCACGTTTTAGGTACAGTTTGGTTTTCGTACCTTTGGTTAGGTTACGAGTTAGAGTCAAAGCCGTTGGACGGCCCGCATACTCTTGAAGAAGCGTCATGAACTCACTGCGGAATTCTGGATCTTCTTGCGCGTCTATAAACGCTTGCTCTAGTTGCTCCAGTGCTGGAACTAGAATTTGCGGAACGTACTGACCGCCGTATTCGCCAAAGTAGGCATTCAGTTTTGCCATCGTTATATTCCTTCTCGTATTTTTCGCTACGAATAGCTTTAAATTTTTTAGCTGATATCCAGCTTTAGTAGTTGCGAATAGCGGTGAATGCCGCGAGCAACTTCTGTGAATCTTTTTTGCCTGGTGCGCTTTCTACACCAGAGTTTAAATCTAATCCCAAGCAACCTAGTGTCGCTGCTTGTTGAGCATTTTCTGGCGACAGTCCGCCCGCTAGCATAATTTGACTTGGGTCGCCGATCAGTGACCAGTTGAACACTTGACCGGTTCCGCCAGTTTGAGTGCCAACTTGCGCATCTAACAGATGGCGATCAATGTTGTCTGCTAGTAGTTCTGGCTTGGCATCAGTCACGCCGTAAGCTTTCCAAATTTCTACCGCTGCTGGCAGTTCGGCTTTGAGTTGGTTTACGTAAGCTTGGTCTTCTTGACCGTGCAGCTGCACTGCTTTTAAACCCAAAGAGGTCACGACAGAAGCAACAAAATCGATATCGTGATTTTGGAAAACGCCTACGTAGTTAAGTGGAGCACCGCTCATGGTTAAGCGAGCACCTTCAAGGTCAACCGCACGCTTCGACTTCTCGACAAAAATCAGACCACCAAATACCGCGCCGGCTTGATATGCTTTTGCTGCGTCATCTTGATGCGTTAAGCCACACACTTTGTTTTCGCCTAAGGTCACTTTACGTACAGCAAGTTCTAAGTTGTCTTCCGCCATCAGTGAACTACCAATCAAGAAGCCGTCTGCGTATTCCGCTAAATCACGAACTTGTTGATGTGTATAAATGCCAGATTCTGAGATTACTGTTGCGTTAGGAGCCAGTTCGCGAATTGTCGGTGCCAGTTCTTTCGTACGATTCAAATCAGTACTTAGGTCGCGAAGGTTACGGTTATTGATGCCGATAACGCGTGCACCTAGCTTAACGGCACGATGAAGCTCTTCTTCGTTGCTGACTTCGGTCAAGATACCCATGTTCAGGCTGTGTGCTGCCTCCTCTAGCGCTTTGTACTCTTCGTCATTCAGGACAGAAAGCATCAGTAGCACGGCATCAGCACTGTAATGACGTGCTAGGTAAACTTGGTAGGTGTCTACCATGAAGTCTTTGCACAGAACGGGTTGTCTGACTTGACCACGCACTTGAGGAAGAAAGTCAAAGTTACCTTGGAAGTACTTTTCGTCTGTTAGGACTGAAATTGCATCTGCGTGGTTGTTGTAAACCGATGCAATGTAATCCAAGTCGAAGTGATCACGAATCAAACCTTTAGAAGGAGATGCCTTCTTACATTCGGTGATGAATGCCGTCTTTTCGCCACTCAGAGCATCGTAGAAGCTGCGGTCCGATGGCAGCAAATCAGACTGAAATGTGCTTAGCGGTTGAGACACCTTACGGTCTGCTACCCACTGATATTTGTCGCGGACAATTTTCGCCAGTACTTCTGCCATTTCTGCTTCTTTCTTAGAAACGTGTTCAGACAGGTTGTCAGCTTGCTGAGTGTTGAAGTCAGTCATCTTCTTCAATTCCTTAAGCGTGTGCGGCAAGTTGTTGTACCAAATGGTACGCCTTGCCTGAATTCATTGCCTCAATCGCTTGTTGCGTGTTGGCTTTTAAATCTTCGTGGCCGAATAGACGCATTAGCAGAGCAACGTTCACTGCCACTGCGCCCAATTGTGCGTCTGTACCTTTACCCGTCAGAATGTTGGTAATGATCGCTTTGTTTTCTTCAGGATCGCCACCTTTGATTGCTTCTAGTGGGTGCGCGTCTAGACCGAAGTCTGCAGGCGTTAATTTGTATTCTGTGATCTCACCGTCTTTGATTTCGGCAACGGTTGTTTCACCGTGAATTGCTACTTCGTCCAAGCCACTGCCGTGTACTACAGCGGCGCGCTTCATACCCATTTGTAGCATGGTTTCTGCGATAGGACGAACCAGTTCTTTACTGTAAACGCCCATCAATTCGATGTTAGGACGAGCAGGGTTAATCAGTGGGCCAAGAATGTTAAAGATGGTGCGTGTTTTCATGGTTTGACGCACTGGCATCGCATGGCGTACACCACCGTGGTACTGAGGTGCAAATAGGAAAGCAACACCGATATCGTCGACCGCTTTGCGCGTATCTTCTGCGCTCATAGCTAGGTTGATACCAAATGAATCAAGAAGGTCAGAAGAACCAGATTTGCTTGAAACGCTGCGGTTACCGTGTTTCGCTACTTTTAGACCACATGCTGCAGCAACAAACGCCGCAGTGGTTGAAATGTTGATGGTGTTGTGACCGTCGCCGCCAGTACCTACGATATCTGCGAAATCGTAATCTGGGCGAGGGAATGGGTTTGCATTTGCCAGCAGTGCTTTTGCCGCACCTGCTATTTCATCCGGCGTTTCGCCTTTGATTTTTAGTGCAGTTAGTGCTGACGCCATCAAAATTGGGTCTAGTTCCCCACGGATAATGATGTCGAATAGCTGTTGGCTCTCTTCCTGAGTAAGCGATTCTTGCTCGTACAGTTTGGTAATAATAGGGTTGATGATTGCTTCCATATTTCCTCTCCTAAATTTCTTATGTGCCAAGTGCTTTTTAAGCAGTGAGTGGGTTCGCTGAAGTTTGTTCTTCAAGTGCCCATTCGATGGCATTGGCCAACAGTGTTGCTCCGTAGGTCGTCATAATAGATTCCGGGTGGAACTGGAACCCGCAAACTTTATCTTCTTCATGTACAACAGACATTACCAAGTTATCCACTTCTGCTGTGATGGTTAGGCTCTCAGGAACCTTGGTCGCAACCAGCGAGTGGTAACGTGCAATTGCAAGTGGTGATGGCAGGTTTTGGTAAATCGCATGGTTTTGGTGCTCCATCATAGAGACCTTACCGTGAATGATTTCGCCCGCGCCAGCAACGGTGCCGCCGTATGCTTCAACAATCGCTTGGTGACCAAGACAAATACCAATCATTGGCACTTTGCCTTTCATACGTTGGATAAGCTCTGGCATTGAGCCTGCCTCTGACGGTGCGCCAGGACCTGGTGATAGCAGAACCACTGGGTTTTCAAGCTCGTTTACCGCTTGTTCGATGGTTTCTGCTGGGATGTTGTTTCGGTAAATCTTGACTGAGTAACCTAGCGAGCGGAACTGATCCACAAGGTTGTAGGTGAACGAGTCAAAGTTATCGATAAAAATGATATTAGCCATCTCTGAACCCTATTCCTTATTGTGACTTATGCGCTGCTTGGATAGCAGAGATTACCGCTTGTGCTTTGCCGCGCGTTTCGTCTGCTTCCGCTTGTGGATCAGAGTCGAACACCACGCCAGCACCAGCTTGAACTTGAGCAATGCCGTTCTCAACGTACGCTGAGCGGATCACGATACAGGTGTCGAGTGTGCCTTCACCAGTGAGGTAGCCAACAGCGCCGCCGTAGCTACCGCGTCGTGCGCCTTCTACATCGCGAATCAACTGCATGGCACGAATCTTAGGTGCGCCGGTGAGCGTACCCATGTTCATACATGCTTGGTATGCGTGCAGGGCGTCTAGGTCTTCACGCAGTTGACCAACCACACGAGACACCAAGTGCATTACGTGGCTGTAGCGGTCGACTTTTAGAAGGTCTGCTACGTGGCGAGTACCAGCTTGAGCAATACGAGCGACGTCGTTACGTGCCAAGTCAACCAACATCATGTGTTCTGCGTTTTCTTTCATGTCTGTGCGCAGTTCAAGTTCGATGCGGCTATCTAGGTCGAAATCAATCTCGCCGTTAGGGCGCTTACCGCGGCGACGAGTGCCTGCGATTGGGTAGATTTCAATTTGGTTGGTATCGGTTTCATACTTAAGCGCGCTTTCTGGTGATGCGCCAAACAGAGTGAACAGCTCATCTTGCATGTAGAACATGTAAGGGCTTGGGTTACTTTGTTTCAGTTCTTTATAAGCCGCCAGTGGAGAAGGACAAGGTAGAGTGAATCTACGAGACGGTACAACTTGGAATACATCGCCTTTCACTACGAACTCTTTTAAGTCGCGAACGGTTTGGCAGAAGTCTGCATCAGACACGCTAGGTTCTACCGTTACATCTGTTATTTGCTCTGCACTCGGCAACAGTTTTGGCGCTGCACACTGGGCGCTAATTTCTGCAATACGAGTCTCTAACGCTGTTTTCTCTGAACCATCAACAAACAACGTCGCTTGAAGCTGGCAAGATTCCGTTTGATGGTCGACAACAAGTAGTGTTTCCGCGACGTAGAAAACGTAATCTGGACACTGATTTGTTGCTTCGGCATTACCAAGCGGCTCGAAGTTTGCGACTAAGTCGTAGGCAAACAGACCACCAAGGAAAATCGCGTGTTTGTCTTGCTGTGAAATATCAAAACTATGCTGAACTAAACGCAGCGCATCGAAAGAAGAAGCTTCACGTAGTCGAGAGTCTTCATCTAACGTGTCGCATGGCTGGTTAAACTCCAAAGTTAGCGTTTCGCCATCGAACTTGCTCTCAACGTCACCGCGGATGTTCTGGTTTAGGTGAGACAGTAGGTTTTTACCGTTATTGGTCAAGGCGTGCATGCTAACGGTATGGCCGAAGCAAACAATGCGAACCGCTGAATCTACGATCAGCAGGGATTTTAAATTTTGCTTTGAATCGATCTCAGCAGATTCCAGCAATAGGCTGTCAGTTTTGTTCTCACATAGTGTGTGGAACAAGCGAGTCGGGTCTTGAGTATAAGGGACGGAAGCCGTTAGCACTTCAAGCTGTCCAAGTTTCTTAATTTCAATGGCCTTGTTCACAAGACCTCCTTGTAGCTGTTTAAATCTTCCTGCCGTACATAGTCGCATAAAGCAAACGTTCTCCCAATCTAGAGTTGGCTATATTCGATTAATGTTTAGGCAGTTGAATGTGAAATGAGCAACAAAACAAAAAAGCCCGCTTAAGTAGCGGGCTTTACAACGTTTGGTTCTATAAACTAGAAGTATACGTTTGCCCACCAAGAACTAGTCCAAGTGCGCCACCAAGCAAGATCTGATGAGTTTGCCTTATTAAGACAAACCGCAACTTTCGCTTTTTGGTTTTGGTTAAATTCTTGTAACATGGTGAACCTTAAATTACGTACTTTGTATTTGTGTACTAGTTAACTAGTGCGAGAGTAAAAAGTCAACCCCAAAACGGCATTAAAACGATAAAAATATGAGAATTGATTTACATAGTCACACCACTGCATCGGACGGTCGGTTAGAACCTAAAGATTTAGTGGAAAGGGCGCTGAGTTTTGATATCGAGGTTTTGGCGATCACTGATCACGATACGGTTGACGGTTTGGCGTTAGCTAAGCAATACGTTCAAGATAATAATTTGCCGATAAAAATCATCAATGGCATTGAGATATCGACCGTCTGGCAAAACAAAGACATTCATATTGTCGGCCTGAATATTGATCCGGAAAATGAACAATTATCTGCCCTCATAGAACAGCAGAAGCAGCATCGCATAACACGATCTGAGTTAATTGCAGAGCGACTACAAAAAGCAACTCGAGTAGGTGTGCTTGAAGAGGTAAGGCAAATCGCCGGTGATGCTCCAGTGACAAGAGCGCATTTCGCGAAATGGTTGGTAGATAATGGTTACGCAAAAACCATGCAAATGGTGTTTAAAAAATACCTAACGCGTAATAACCCAGGTTATGTACCACCGAATTGGTGTTCGATGAAGGATGCGGTTGATGCTATCCATGCGGCTGGTGGAATGGCGGTATTAGCGCATCCTGGTAGATATAAGTTGACAGCGAAGTGGATTAAGCGTCTTCTAGCAGCGTTTGTCGAAGCGGGTGGTGATGCGATGGAAGTTGCACAGCCACAGCAAGCGCAACAAGAAAGGCGCAACTTGGCTGATTATGCTATACAATACAAACTATTAGCCTCTCAAGGCAGTGATTTTCACTACCCATCACCGTGGATGGAGCTAGGAAGGAACCTATGGTTGCCTGCTGGCGTCGAACCAGTTTGGAAAGATTGGGGAATAGATCCTTCGTTGAATAATACTCAGTAATACGAAGTCGAGAACCCATAAAAATATAGAGCCGAGAGGCTCGATAATGAGGAATTACAATGAGCCAGTTTTTTTACGTTCACCCAGAAAACCCACAGGCTCGCTTGATTAATCAAGCAGTAGCAATCATTCGTAACGGCGGCGTTGTGGTTTACCCTACTGATTCAGGGTACGCACTTGGCTGTCAGTTGGAGAACAAACAGGCACTGGAACGAATCTGTCAGATTCGTCGTCTGGATGATAAGCATAACTTTACTTTACTGTGTCGTGATTTGTCGGAGCTTTCTCTCTATGCGCGAGTGGATAACTCTGCATTCCGACTGCTGAAAAATAACACACCAGGTCCTTACACCTTCATCTTCAAAGGTACTAAAGAAGTACCGCGTCGTTTGATGAATGCAAAACGTAAGACCATCGGTATCCGTGTCCCAGACAATCAAATTGCCTTGGACTTGTTGGAAGCATTAGGTGAGCCGATGATGTCTACGTCGTTGATTCTACCTGGCAGTGACGTAACAGAATCTGATCCAGAGGATATTCGCGATAAACTAGAACATGCGGTTGATGTGATTCTTAATGGCGGTTACCTAGGTGAACAACCTACGACTGTAATTGACTTTAGCGAAGGTGAACCTGTTGTAGTTCGTTTGGGATCAGGTGACCCTGCACCATTCGAATAGTAGACGCACACCACCGCCAAACAAAATAGGAGGCATCGCGCCTCCTATTTTAGTTGTCATATCGAATATCTCATTGAACTTAACTGATTGAGGTTAAGCGAAATCGAAAATGTCGATACCATTTTGTTCTGCATAGTTGATGTATGCAGAGCTCACACCGTTTAGTGTCACTTCAACATTGTATTCATCACTTGAGAATACTGCCCAGCCACATTCATTGTAAGATAAAGTCAGATCATCCGCTGAATCCAAGAACGTATCTCGAATGCCATCGTTATCAGTGTCTCGGCCCATATCAAAGACAAGTTTGTCATGGAAGATATTAAAATCGACAATGTCGGCTTTGACATCAATATCGTTGGAAGATACTGGCTGATCAGGTACACCAATAGCCAGGCGGTTTGTAAGCACGAAGGTGTCGTCTCCACAGCCACCGCTCAGTACTGATTCACCATCACCAACAACGAGTGTGTCGTTACCCCAGCCACCACTCAAGTAGTTGTTGCCTGAATAATCAAAAATTGTGTCGTCGCCACAGCCACCAAAGAGTTTGTCGTTTCCTAATCCGCCGGATAGGAAATCGTTTCCAAAGCCGCCAGAAACAAAGTCGTTACCTCGGCCACCAAGCAAGGTATCGTCTCCCCAGCCACCGAAGACAATATCATTACCTCCGTATCCTACAAACTTATCATCACCACAGAAGCCGAAGAAAATATCGGTTGTTTCAGAGCCTTTTGTGCCTGTCATATCGTCATCTTGAGATGTCCCAAAAATCCAATTTAGGTCGAGATTTAGCATAGACATTGTTCTATTCCTTTTTGTCTGATTTATGCCAATCACCGAGAGTGCAGAGCGAACCTAGTGAGTCAGAGTACACGATAGCATTAGTGTTATTTTTGATGTGAACTAATGACTTAAAGACAATTTTTGTCTTGTTACCCACGACCTTGCTTTGCTATGAGCGCTCATTGTCTGCGGTGATTGGTATTACTTAGCAGCAAACAGGGACGGCTTATTCTTCGTTGCTTTCTAGCAATACGAACAGTAAACACACCCCAAGTGGTTATTGTTGTAACCCTGACAATTTTATCAGGTACCGCGTGGTTAAAGTGGTTCAGGAAGACCGATATTAGTGGGATTCTCGTTGAGCAATGCCTGCTTTAAGTAGTAAAAAAGTTGCAGAATAGGACAAATATTTCGGTCATTTTTGAAGTGAATTTTGGTGTGGAGAATGGCGCCGATTTAGCTTACATTAACTAAGAAAGTTACGTATAATGTCTGACCGAAAAATCCCACTGAAATGGGTAAATAGCAAAATACAGACCAATCCTGGTCTAGACGTCTGTGAAGACGACACATAGGTAGATAAATGAGCGAAAAGTTACAAAAAGTATTAGCACGTGCTGGTCACGGTTCTCGTCGTGAGATTGAATCGTTAATTAAATCTGGTCGCGTTAGCGTGAACGGTGTAGTCGCTAAGCTTGGTGAAAGACTTGAAGACGAGAGCAGCGTAGTTCGTATCGATGGTCACATTGTCTCTGCAAAGATTCAAGAAGAAGTGATTTGTCGTGTACTTGCGTACTACAAACCTGAGGGTGAACTGTGTACTCGTCACGATCCAGAAGGTCGTCGTACTGTTTTTGATCGTCTGCCAAAAATTCGTGGCTCTCGTTGGATTTCAGTTGGTCGTCTGGATGCGAACACTTCTGGTCTTCTACTTTTCACAACGGATGGTGAACTGGCGAACCGCTTAATGCACCCAAGCCGCCAAGTTGAACGTGAATACCTAGTACGTGTGTTCGGTGAAGTAACTGAACAGAAAGTTCGTAATCTAGTAAAAGGTGTTGAACTGGAAGACGGTTTAGCTCGCTTTGAAGATGTTGTTTACGCGGGTGGTGAAGGCATGAACCACACGTTTTACGTTGTTATCAACGAAGGTCGTAACCGCGAAGTTCGTCGACTATGGGAATCGCAAGAGTGTACCGTTAGCCGTCTGAAACGTGTTCGTTACGGCGACATCTTCTTAGACAAGAAACTGCCTCGTGGCGGTTGGATGGAGCTTGACCTGAAAGAAGTAAACTACTTGCGTGAGCTTGTAGAGCTTCGTCCAGAGAAAGAAACCATGCTTGATCTGAACAAAGACAATACGTCACGCAAACGAGAGCGTGCACGCAGCCAAAAAATTCGTCGCGCAGTTAAGCGCCATGAAGAGCGTGTTAACACGCCAAAAGGCCGCAGCAACAACCCTTCTCGTCGTAAGCCGAAGAAGGCTGCTGGTGACCAAGGCGCACGTAACAAGCATCGTTAATCGATAGCAAAACATCAGAAAGGCTTGCCAATTCGGCAAGCCTTTTTCTTATCTGTTACATAACAAAAGGATCTAAAGCCGATATAGAGCAGGGTGCTTTGTATAAACATATATCTCAGCTAGACGAAAACAACAGATAAAAAAATACCAGCACTAGGCTGGTATCTTTGTTCATGATGAAGAAACGTTAATCGCGTTTCCAAAGCATATGGCAGAACTTATGTTCAGGGTCTCGGCTGATTAGCATACGAGCAAATACGTCATCAAGAACGTCATTTTCCTCATTTACTAGGCCGATACGAACCTCTGCATATACTTCTTTGTCGATCTCGAAGCCAACATGTTCAACCCAGTCATCACCGGTTTCAACAAGTTCTGCGGCACCACGATCTTCAAATTGCGCAGTAAACAGAATCACGTCAGCTGGCTCTAGGTTATCTGGAGCCATCTCAAGGAAAATGTCGTACGCTGCGTCGATGACGTCGTCGTAAGAAATCAAATCAGACATGCTTATGCTCGGCTCATGTATTTACGTTCAGCTGTGTTAATGATAACACGGTCACCAGTTGCAATGTACTCAGGAACCTGGATGACAAGACCTGAAGCGAAGCGTGCTGGTTTAGTACGAGCAGATGCAGAAGCACCTTTGATTGAAGGGTCAGTTTCTTCAATCACTAGCTCAACAGAAGATGGTAGTTCAATACCCACTGCAGCACCGTTAACAAGGATAATGTGGATACCTTGTGTATCTTCGTTGATGAACAGCATGTCGTCTTCAACTTCATTGTGCTTGAATGTGTATTGTGAGTAGTCTTCGTTATCCATGAAGATGTGCTCATCGCCGTCAGCGTATGAGTACACAACTGCACGTTTGTTCATTTCTACCGTTTCAACAACGTCATCAGACTTGTAACGCTCATCTACACGTGCGCCCGTGTTTAGATCTGTACAACGCATTTTGTAGATTTTAGCGCCGCCACGACCGCCAGGAGTCGTTACTTCGATGTCTTTAACTAGAAGAGTTTTACCATTAGACTCGATTGCGAAGCCTTTTTTGATTTCACTTGCCTTTGGCATTGTATATTCCTATTCATACTTATTAAGCAAAACTCGGTGATTATAGCGCTAAGTTAGCCGCCTAGCATTAAAATTCATTGCAGAAATTTGTTGTTACTCCCATGACTAAACACCTGAATGGACTTGATTCGGTGAGTTGGCTAAGAGAACATATAGCCCAACTTCTTGAACCATCTGAGAACACGTTTTAAGTCATGTCTCTGCCTGTTATCGATCCTAAACAACCATTTCAACCAGAGTTTGCGCCTTTAATTAGGGAAGTCACCGCTTGTCTCAAAGGTGGACTGGGGCAAAACTTACACAGCGTTTATGTATACGGTAGTGTTGCTCGCAAAACAGCGATCGTTGGGAAGTCGAACTTAGACTTGGTTATCGTTACTCAATCATCCTTTGAGCACAATCGCGCGACTTTGCTCAACACAATTAAGTGGCGTGCGCAGCAGAGTTACTCTCAAGTTAATGGTGTATCGGTCCGTACAGCCTTAGTGAGCGAAGTGGCTAATTTAGATAGTATTTTTACTTGGGGCTTTATGCTTAAGCATTGCTGTGTCTGTGTTTATGGTCATGATCTAGCAGACTGTTTTGGTGATTACGTCCCAAGTTGGGAAATTGCTAAGCACTGGAATATGGATGTGGCAGATTGGATTACGGTGTATCGCAAAAAAATCGTACAAGCGAAGACGATAGAAGAGCAGGTGGCCGCCCAGCGCGTGATTGCTAAAAAGTTACTAAGAGCGTCATACTCTTTGGTGATGTATCGAGATAAACGTTGGTTTGATGACCCCGTAGAGTGTGGCAAGGTATTCTTAACTTATCATCCTGAAAAGCAGCTTGAGATCGAGCGGCTAGAAATTTTACTTTCTGGCCGGGGGATTCCCAAGCGTTCTGTTATCGGGCTAATTGATGCGTTTGGTGATTGGTTAGTCAAACAGTACCAGAAAACAGAGTTTCGTATCGGCTAAAACAACCCCATTTGTGGCGCTGAAAGCCTGTCAAAGTCCGTCCCAATGAAAGGGAGAATCGCATCCGCAACGGGTTTGAGTTGTTTATCAATGTAATGTTGATAATCAATCGGGCTATTGAGGTACTCATAAGGTTCAGGGCCGTTCACGGTAATAATGTATTCAATTCGCCCTTTGTTTTGATACTGTAATGGGCGGCCAAGCTTGGCATTTATCTCATCGGCTAAACGAGCTGCACGCACTTGTGGCGGGACGTTCTTCTGATACTCATGCAGTTTTCTTCGCAGTCGCTTTTGATACACCAACTGTTCATCAAATTCACCGTTGTTAGTTTTCTCAACCATCTCTCGGACATAGTCGCTTGGATCTTCACCATGGAAAATCATGCTATAGAGTGTATTTTGAAATTTCTGTGCTAACGAGGTCCAGTCAGTACGGGCACTTTCTAACCCTTTAAATACAATCCTTTCTTGCTCTCCTTCACCGATTAAACCCGCATAGCGCTTTTTCGAGCCAGTTTCTGCGCCACGAATCGTTGGCATAAGGAATCTGCGATAATGGGTTTCATACTCGATTTCCAACATAGATGTTAGGTTGTACTCAGAACGCAGGTGTTCTTTCCACCAAGAGTTGATGTAATCAACTAATTGATTTCCAACAGCGTCAGCTTCTACTTGACTGTATGGTCGATTCAACGACACGAATGTGGAATCCGTATCGCCGTAAATCACTTGATATCCTTGCTCCTCAATCAGCACCTTAGTTTGCTTCATGATTTCATGTCCGCGCATGGTAATACTAGAAGCTAACCGAGTATCAAAGAAACGACATCCCGATGAGCCCAGTACGCCATAAAAGGAGTTCATGATGATTTTGATTGCCTGAGAAAAAGCTTTTTCATTGTTCTTCTTTGCAACATCACGTGCTGCCCAAAGCTTTTCAATCATTTCTGGTAAAAAGTGTTTCGTACGATGGAACTGCCCACCGCGAAAGCCAGGAACAGCCTCATTATCTTCTTTTCCAATATCGAGTAATAGCCCCTCAACCAAACCCATAGGATCAATCAAGAAAGAGCGAATAATCGATGGATATAGACTCTTAAAATCCAATACTAAAACAGAATCATATAGGTTAGGGATGGAATCCATCACGTAACCTCCGGGGCTGGCAATCCAATTTTCAGGGTGTAGGTTCGGAGCAACGTAGCCTGCTCGGTGTATCTGAGGCATGTATAGGTTTGTGAATGCTGCAACCGAACCGCCGACACGATCCAGTTCGACACCAGTGAGACGAGAGCGCTCTATTGCAAAGTCAAGCAGGTGAGTGTGATTGAAAATCTTATTCACTAACACGCAGTCTTGTAAATTATATTTAGCCAGTGATGGTTTGTCGGAGCGGTACATACGATTGATCTCATCCATGCGGTCATGCACGTTGTGGATTTCTTTACCTTCCCCCAAGAGTTCTTGAGATACAGACTCTAATGACCAAGACCGAAAGTGGTAAGTCGCCGTTTTTAGCGTATCGATACCATCCATCACAACTCGCCCGGGAATGGAGATAAACCCTTGTTGGCTTTGAGATGAACTTCTAAAAAAGCTGGCTTGGTCTGCTCTGCCAAGCATTAGCTTCATGTTGTGCCATTCTGCTCGTTTGTGTAGCAGACGAAAGTCAAAATCAATGACATTCCAACCGACAATGACATCGGGGTCGAATTTTTTAAACCAATCGATGAGTGCTTCTAGAAGCGCCTTTTCATCCTGGACCCATTGTATCGGTGTCTCCGAAGGTTCTGGTTCTCCGATCATGATAACGCGGGAATCCATGACGCTGTCTAATCCGATTGAGTAAAGAATGCCTTTCTCAGAGCATTCTAGATCTAACGAGACAACGTTTAACTTCGGCTCATATTGCCCCGCACGGCATTTTGCGCTCTGGACGCGTTGGTAGCCATTGGTGCGAGTCACATTGCCTGTAAACTCGATACTGCCTTTGATAAAACGCTCCATTAGGTAGCGATCGGCGAGGCGAATATCACTTTCATACGTAGTGATATCTTTTTGAGCGAATGTGTCTTTGAGTGCGAGAGCGTCTCTGGTTACATTGGTATAGCAGGCAGCAAGAGGCGTATGTTCAAACGTTTTGAGATCCAAAAGGCGGATGTCGACGAATATGTTTTTTTCTCGTGCGAGTGTCTTTGCTTGCTCTGAGTGTTTCTGAGCGATGAAAAATACTGGCTTCTCACCATTAATAAGTAACTGAGTAGGACCTGCTTCTGTCGAAAGCCACAGCTCGATTTGAGTTTGACCTTTGATGTCTCGTGCCTGTCGAGTTAGCAGGAAGCCTTGTTGAATATTCAAATGTGAGAAACCTTAGAAAACTTGAAGAACGTTAGTTTAACACTAAGAACTGTAAAAATAACCAGTAAAGAAAGCGTCTCAAATTTTTGCTGGAATTAGTGATTACAAGTTAGTCTTTGGTGCAAGAGGGACAGTGTCATTTTAAGTTATAGCGTGTTTCTCTGGGCAATATGAAACCTAGTTACTTGATTTATTGTACTTAATGTTGTTAATTGTCTTTTCTTAGATTTCGGTTCTGCTCATCACGCTCTAAAATAATAGAGTGGTTTATGAATAAGTTCTTGCTAAAGTTTGCGTTTCAGCACATATTCATAGAAAGCAATTTTTTGTCGATTACGTTAGTATATAGGCAGTCATACTGATATCCACATTTAACAAATAATGGTTATGTGGGTGCAGAACCAATACAAAGTGTGGAGATACAAGTTTGATAAATGTTTTCCTTGTAGATGATCACGAGCTGGTTCGCACAGGGATACGACGTATTATTGAAGACGTCCGTGGAATGAACGTAGCAGGAGAAGCTGACAGCGGTGAAGATGCAGTAAAATGGTGTCGCAGTAATCATGCTGACGTCGTTTTAATGGACATGAACATGCCAGGAATTGGTGGCTTGGAAGCCACTAAAAAAATTCTTCGCGTGAATCCTGATGTGAAAATCATCGTACTTACCGTTCATACAGAAAACCCGTTTCCAACCAAGGTGATGCAGGCAGGTGCGTCTGGTTATTTAACCAAAGGTGCTGGCCCTGACGAAATGGTGAATGCGATTCGTGTAGTTAATAGTGGGCAGCGTTACATCTCGCCAGAGATTGCGCAGCAGATGGCATTGAGTCAATTTTCTCCAGCCTCTGAGAACCCTTTTAAAGACTTATCCGAACGTGAATTGCAGATCATGCTTATGATCACCAAAGGCCAAAAGGTAACGGATATTTCTGAGCAACTTAATTTAAGTCCAAAGACAGTCAACAGCTATCGCTACCGACTCTTTAGTAAATTGGACATTAATGGTGACGTTGAGTTAACTCACTTAGCGATTCGCCACGGAATGCTGGACACCGAGACCCTTTAGCGTGAATCCTCCCTTCGATTCGGCTTCCTTTCTCAAGACAGTAACTCATCAGCCCGGCGTTTACAGAATGTACAACGCCGAAGCTGTTGTAATCTACGTAGGTAAAGCCAAAGACCTTAAAAAGCGCCTTTCAAGCTACTTTCGGAAAAAAGTAGACAGTGAGAAAACTCGCGCGCTTGTCAGTAATATCGCCAAAATAGACGTCACGGTGACTCACACTGAGACAGAAGCGCTGATCTTAGAGCATAACTACATCAAGCAGTATTTGCCGAAATACAATGTGTTGCTGCGAGATGATAAGTCTTACCCTTATATCTTTATTAGCGGTCATAAGCACCCACGGCTTTCTATCCACCGTGGCGCCAAGAAGCGCAAAGGTGAATATTTTGGCCCCTACCCAGATTCTGGTGCAGTAAGAGAAACATTGCATTTGCTGCAAAAGATATTTCCTGTGCGCCAGTGTGAAGACACTGTCTATTCCAACCGAACGCGCCCATGTTTGATGTACCAAATTGGTCGTTGTGCAGGACCATGCGTTAATACCATCATTTCTGATGAAGAATATGCAGAGTTGGTTGGCTTTGTGCGCATGTTTTTGCAAGGCAAAGATCAGCAAGTACTCAAACAACTGATCGAGAAAATGGAAGTTGCCAGTCAGCAATTGCGCTTTGAAGATGCCGCTAAATTTCGCGATCAAATCCAAGCGATTAGGCGTGTTCAAGAGCAGCAGTACGTCTCAGAAGACAGCATGGATGATATGGATGTACTCGGGTTTGCTCAGGAGAATGGTATCGCGTGTATCCATATCCTGATGATACGTCAAGGCAAAGTGCTTGGTAGCCGTAGTCATTTTCCGAAAATCCCACAAAATACAAGCCAGCAGGAAGTGTTCGATAGTTTTCTGACTCAATACTATTTGAGCCATAACGAAGCACGTACAATTCCTTCTCGTATTATTTTGAATCAAGAGTTGGCAGAAGATATTGCGCCAATACAGAAAGCGTTAAGTGAAGTGGCAGGCCGTAAGGTTCATTTTCATACGTCGCCAACTGGCTCTCGAGCAAGGTATCTCAAGCTTTCGAACACGAATGCACTAACGGCGATTACCACCAAAATCAATCACAAAATGACGATTAATCAGCGTTTTCATGCGCTTCGCGAAACATTGAATTTGGAGTCTATAGCTCGAATGGAATGTTTTGATATCTCCCATACGATGGGGGAAAGCACGATTGCGTCATGTGTGGTGTTCAACAACGAAGGCCCCGTAAAGCAAGAGTATCGTCGCTACAACATTACTGGGATTACCGGTGGTGATGATTACGCAGCAATGGGACAAGCGTTGGAGCGCCGTTATTCGAAGCAATTGGACGTAGAGAAAATTCCCGACATCATCTTTATCGATGGCGGTAAAGGTCAGTTAAATCGTGCGCATGACATCATTTCGCAATATTGGGGGGATTGGCCAAAGCGTCCCATCATGATTGGTATTGCAAAAGGCGTTACTCGCAAACCAGGTTTAGAAACGCTGATTACAGTCGATGGGGAGGAGTTTCATTTACCAAGCGATGCTCCTGCGCTGCACCTTATCCAACATATTCGTGATGAAAGCCATAACCATGCTATAGCGGGGCACCGTGCTAAGCGAGGTAAAACCAGACGTACGAGTGCACTCGAAGGGATTGAGGGAATCGGCCCTAAACGACGTCAGGCGTTACTCAAGTACATGGGTGGGTTACAAGAACTTAAACGTGCAAGTGTCGAAGAAATCGCCAAAGTACCGGGAATAAGTCACTCTTTAGCAGAAATTATTTTCCAAGCATTGAAACAATAAGGAAAATCGCGCAACATTAAGCCGCAATGTGTAAGAGAATAATAAAATGCGTTTGAATATCCCGAACATTCTGTCTCTTCTTAGACTGTTCCTAATCCCTGTTTTTGTGGTTGTCTTTTATCTACCTTATTCATGGGCACCGTTTGCAGCAGCAATGGTGTTTTGGGTAGCGGGTTTTACCGACTGGCTTGACGGCATGTTGGCCCGTAAACTTGGCCAAACTTCTCGTTTTGGCGCGTTTATTGATCCTGTCGCTGATAAAGTGCTAGTGGCAACGGCATTGATTCTAATCACGGAACATTATCATTCAATTTGGGTGACCATTCCTGCGGTAACGATGATTGCGCGAGAAATCATTATCTCAGCATTGCGAGAATGGATGGCTGAAATCGGTAAGCGAGCGAGTGTTGCGGTATCTTGGGTTGGCAAAGTAAAAACTGTTTCGCAAATGTTCGCCTTATGGGTGTTGATATGGCGTTACGATGAATGGATGGTTTGGCTAGGCTTTGCGGCCTTGTATGTGGCAACTTTCTTGACATATTGGTCAATGATTCAATATTTGGCTGCTGCGAAAGACGATCTGTTGAATGAAGAGCACCATTAAATTCTGATGTTAGAAAGCAGGCTTAATAGCCTGCTTTTTTGTACTAAGACAATCTACAGCATTTTTTGGCTTCTCTCGCTTTTCAATGCTTGCTAACGGCCATGTTTGCAATTTGTATCTGGGGCTTTTGCTTCGATAGAGTTCTATTTGTGATCTAAGTCTTGTTTTTGTCCTTGGAGAGTCTTAGAGAGGCGAGTCTTCTGATTATTAATACTTCAATGCACGCAACGCACGGCCAGCAGTGTAAGGCGTAGCCAAAGTTTTATGATAAACAAGTGTATTTAAGCGATTTTTAGTATTAAAACTAAGCAATCCATCGCCTTTCGCACAAATTCTAGTCAAACGATTTAAAAAAATAAAAATAGTGTTGACTCGATCGCTCGAATCCGTAGAATGCATCCCGTACCCAAGAGAGCACGGCTCGAAAGGGTGGTGAAAAAGCTTAGCTTTATTCACAAATGAGGCGCCTTGGCAGAGTGGCTATGCAGCGGATTGCAAATCCGTGGACCTCGGTTCGACTCCGGGAGGCGCCTCCATTATTCTTTTGAGAGTGAATGGCTTTCGAGAATAAATGCGACACTAGCTCAGTTGGTAGAGCGCAACCTTGCCAAGGTTGAGGTCACGAGTTCGAACCTCGTGTGTCGCTCCAAATTTTATTGATATGGCATTGGCGATATCAGATGGTGTTTTACTTTTCTGTAAAGGCATCACAAAGAATATTTGTGTGCCCTGGTGGTGGAATTGGTAGACACAAGGGATTTAAAATCCCTCGACGTTCGCGTTGTGCCGGTTCAAGTCCGGCCCGGGGCACCATCTCATATTAAATGCGACACTAGCTCAGTTGGTAGAGCGCAACCTTGCCAAGGTTGAGGTCACGAGTTCGAACCTCGTGTGTCGCTCCAGATTTAAGGCCTAACATGAAAATGTTAGGCCTTTTTCGTATTTTTTGAAAATCTCAAACTTCTTTTCTGTCACAGACTTCGTTAAGTAACGAACCCTTTGTCTCATTGACTCAAGTGATTGTTCATTCTGCCATTGCAATGCATCTTAGCCATTCCTACTAGTCTATGTTTAAACCATCACTTGTGGAGAATAACCACTCTTGCTCCAGGCAAAGCTGTGACGAGAATGCTATCTTTTTAAATGTTCCGGATATAGAAAGGAATGTTTTACGATTAAGCAGCACAACCTTAAACCTCTGTTGGATGAGGTGATGATATCTCAAGAATATTTGTTTAAATAACAGCTGTTTGAGAGAAGCAGAAAAGCATAGCTCATGAATATGAACATGTGAGTTGCAATGGGGTATGTTTTGTTGTGATTTACATCACTGTTACTAATATGAAAAATCGTTGCCAGAAGATTTTATTTTGTGATAAATTCGCGCGCAATCTCGGAGCGTAATTAACAACGTTTGATCTCTGGGGGATACGCGTAGTGACCATTCAAGCTGATTGTGACACTGCGTAGGGTAGGTATCGGCAAAGCCTTTTGTCGATAGACGGGATACTAATGCTGTAAACGCGGCATATTAATGGGAAACCCAACATTGAAACCTTTGAATAAACACACACTAATCAGCTTCATACTGCCGAAATGTCCTGTTTTACAAAACGGGTGCATTACAGAACCTTGATTAATCCCTTTTACATATAAAGTCGCGAGTATCGTGGCGGATGATCTGTATTTGTCATTTATGCACTGACAAATGCGGAGGGGTATTCACACCTCCTGTAATTTCATTCTAATGATTATTAATACAGGATACAGAATTATTATAATTCAAGGGATTATGTAGTATGAGCACTGCCTTTGAAGTCGATAGCAATATCGCAAACATTTTTTCGTCTCAGGTTCCTATCGTTGAGGGAACGTATGACTTAACGCCAGATCAAGTATTGATTGATCAGGCTGAGCATGAATCTGAAGTACGTTCTTATCCACGTCGTTTGCCGATCGCAATTAAACAAGCCTTTGGGTGCTTGGTTGAAGATACGCGTGGACAGATCTTTCTAGACTGCCTTGCGGGGGCTGGCACTCTAGCTTTGGGGTATAACCATCCTGAAATAAACCAAGCTCTGAAAGAGCAATTAGATTCAGGACTGCCATATCAGACGCTAGATATTGCAACATCAGCAAAAACGACGTTTATTCAATCTGTTAAGTCTTTTCTTCCTCAAGAGTTAAGCGAGAACAGCGTTATCCAATTTTGTGGCCCGTCTGGAGCTGATGCGGTTGAAGCTGCTATCAAGCTCGCGAAACAGACTACCGGTCGCAACACTATGTTTGCCTTCCGTGGCGCATACCATGGTATGACTAATGGTACGATGGGGATGATGGGTAACTTAGGCACCAAAGCTCGTCGAACTGGTTTGATGTCGGATGTGCACTTTATGCCTTTCCCATACAACCTGCGTTGTCCTTTTGGGCTTGGCGGTGATGAAGGTGCAAAAGCAAGTATTCGCTATATCGATCGTCTTTTAAACGATGATGAGTCAGGCATTATGAAGCCTGCCGCGATTATCGTGGAGCCAGTGCAAGGTGAGGGTGGTGTTGTTCCTGCGCCAGCATTCTGGCTACGAGAGTTACGTCGTATTTGTGATGAACACGGTATCTTACTGATCTTCGATGAGATCCAGTGTGGTGTTGGTAAAACTGGCTACAATTTCGCGTTCGAAGAGTCGGGCATTGTTCCAGATATTCTGTGTTTATCAAAAGCAATTGGTGGTGGCTTACCAATGTCGCTATTGGTTATCAACAAGCAACATGATACATGGAAGCCGGGCGAGCACACAGGTACATTTCGTGGTAACCAGCTAGCCATGGTCTCTGGTGCGAAAGCATTAGAAATTATCCAGCGTGATAATCTTGTTGAGCATGCCAATATTGCGGGTCAGTACTTGCGCTACGGCCTTGAAAGTATTCAAAAGCGTGTGAACTGTATCGCAGAGGTTCGTGGCAAAGGTTTGATGCTAGGCGTGGAGATTAAAACTCCAAACGGTGAGCTCAATAAATTTGGTGAACCTCAAGCGGATAGTGAACTCACACTTTCTATTCAACGCGCAGCACTCGAGCGTGGCTTGATCGTTGAGAAAGGTGGACGCGAAGGCGCAGTAATTCGTTTCCTTCCTCCTCTTATCATCTCGTTTGAGCAAATCGACTTTGCTTTACGTGTATTTGAAGACGCGATTTTAGCCGCTGGCGGTAGTCACATCGAAACTCAGCCACAAGATGAATGGAAGAAGCATTTCATCCACACTGGAGAGATGGGCAGCAATGAATTTGCTTCGGTGATGAATCACACTACTACGGCAATGAAGTCAGTGTTTGAACAAGTGACTGCACCGTATTCAGGTGTGGATCCAAAAGCATTGGAAGCAGCGATTCACGACGTTGATCTTGATAATGGAAATGCGCCTCTTAAATCCGTTATCGACGATGCTGCTGATCTGGTCGCGAAAAACGCAATTTTTACTCAACATCCAGATTGTATTGCTCACCTGCATACTCCACCGTTGATGCCAGCGATTGCGGCAGAGGCAATGATTGCGGCTTTGAACCAGTCGATGGACTCATGGGATCAAGCTTCATCAGCGACTTATGTTGAACAGAAAGTTGTGAACTGGCTATGCGATAAATATGAGTTAGGTGAAAAAGCGGACGGTATCTTCACGAGCGGCGGCACGCAAAGTAACCAAATGGGTTTGATGCTTGCGCGAGATTGGATTGCTGACAAACTCAGTGCACACTCAATTCAAAAGCTTGGCCTTCCTGAATACGCAGACAAGCTACGTATTGTATGTTCGAAAAAATCCCACTTCACGGTTCAAAAATCAGCGTCTTGGATGGGATTGGGTGAAAAAGCGGTCATGACCGTCGATGCTAATGCCGATGGAACGATGGATGTCACTAAGTTAGACGAAGTTCTCAATCAGGCCAAAGCAGAAGGTTTAATCCCATTTGCCATTGTTGGCACAGCGGGTACAACGGATCACGGTGCTATTGATGACTTAGACTTTATCGCCGATATGGCAGCGAAACATGACATGTGGATGCACGTCGACGGTGCATACGGTGGAGCTCTGATTCTAAGTAGCCAAAAAACACGTCTGAAAGGTTGTGAGCGTGCACATTCCATCAGCGTAGACTTCCATAAGCTGTTTTACCAAACCATCAGTTGTGGTGCGCTATTGGTAAACGACAAGTCTAACTTTAAATTCCTGCTTCACCATGCAGACTACTTGAACCGCGAACACGACGAACTACCGAACTTGGTGGATAAGTCTATTGCGACAACTAAGCGTTTTGATGCGCTCAAAGTGTTTATGACGATGCAAAGCGTAGGGCCAAAAGCACTAGGCGATATGTATGATCATTTGCTTGAACAGACGCTTGAAGTGGCGGACATGATTCGAGATAACAAACACTTTGAGTTGTTGGCTGAACCATCACTATCTACGGTTCTGTTCCGAGCGACACATGAATCAGCGGATCTTGATGAACTGAACAAAACGTTGCGCTTAGAAGCGTTAACACGCGGTATCGCGGTATTGGGTGAAACCATTGTCGACGATAAAACTGCATTGAAATTTACGATTTTGAACCCGTGTCTGACGACGGCGGACTTTGAATCTTTGCTCTCAAAAATCAATACGCTAGCGGCAGAGCTAGTTTAACAAAGGTAACGGAAAACTATGGCAATTCTACAGATTGGTGCAGGCGGCGTTGGCTGGGTAGTTGCACATAAAGCAGCACAAAACAACGACGTTCTGGGTGATATCACAATCGCATCACGTACCGTAGGTAAGTGTGAGAAAATCATCGAATCGATTCAGAAGAAAAACAATCTGAAAGATTCAACTAAGAAATTAGAAGCGCGAGCGGTAAACGCGGACGACGTAGATTCTTTAGTTGCTTTAATTAAAGAAGTACAACCTGACTTAGTGATCAACGCAGGTCCTCCTTGGGTGAACATGTCTATTATGGAAGCATGTTACCAAGCTAAAGTGTCATACCTTGATACATCTGTTGCGGTTGATTTGTGCTCTGAAGGCCAACAAGTACCTCAAGCTTACGATTGGCAGTGGGGTTACCGTGAGAAGTTTGAAGAAGCGGGCATTACAGGTATTCTTGGTGCTGGTTTCGATCCGGGCGTAGTATCGGTGTTTGCCGCATACGCAGTGAAGCATCTGTTCGATGAAATCGATACTATCGACGTAATGGATGTAAACGCAGGCGACCACGGTAAGAAGTTCGCAACTAACTTTGATCCAGAAACGAACATGCTTGAGATTCAAGGCGATTCGTTCTACTGGGAAAACGGCGAGTGGAAACAAGTACCTTGTCACTCACGTATGCTTGAGTTTGAATTCCCGAATTGTGGTTCACACAAAGTGTACTCAATGGCGCACGACGAAGTTCGATCTATGCAAGAGTTCATCCCGGCGAAACGCATCGAATTCTGGATGGGCTTTGGTGACCGTTACCTAAACTACTTCAATGTTATGCGCGACATCGGTCTACTCAGCCCAGATCCACTAACGCTTCACGACGGTACGGTTGTTCAACCTTTGCACGTGCTAAAAGCACTACTACCAGATCCAACATCACTCGCACCAGGCTACACTGGCCTAACGTGTATCGGTACTTGGGTTCAAGGTAAGAAAGATGGTAAAGAGCGCAGTGTATTTATTTACAACAACGCTGATCACGAAGTCGCATACGAAGATGTTGAACACCAAGCTATCTCATACACCACTGGCGTACCAGCGATCACTGCGGCTTTGCAGTTCTTCCGTGGCAAGTGGGCAGACAAAGGCGTGTTCAACATGGAACAACTAGATCCAGACCCATTCCTAGAAACCATGCCATCTATTGGTCTAGATTGGCATGTTCAAGAACTGGAGCCAGGACAACCTGTTATCCATAAATTGAAGTAAGAATTTAGCGACTCTTATTTGTACGTTTAAGCCGATGCACTTGCGTCGGCTTTGTTCGATTTTATAGTGCCTTTGCTAAGGCGAAGGGACGTAAGGTATCAAAATGCAACAAAACGAACTAAAAACGCCATACTTCATGATCAATGAAGACAAGCTGATTGAGAACCTAGAGAAAGCAAAACAGCTAAAAGACATCTCTGGTGTGAAGCTTGTATTAGCACTGAAGTGCTTCTCAACATGGGGTGTATTCGACATCATCAAGCCTTACCTAGACGGAACAACAAGTTCTGGCCCGTTTGAAGTGAAGCTTGGCTACGAAACGTTTGGTGGTGAGACACACGCATACAGCGTGGGTTACAGCGAAGATGACGTTCGCGATGTGGCGGACATCTCTGACAAGATGATCTTTAACTCTCAGTCACAGCTAGCGGCTTATCGTCATATTGTCGAAGGTAAAGCATCGATTGGCTTGCGCCTGAACCCTGGTGTGAGCTATGCAGGGCAAGACTTAGCAAACCCAGCGCGTCAATTCTCTCGTCTTGGTGTTCAGGCTGATCACATCAAACCGGAAATTTTTGATGGTATTGATGGCGTAATGTTCCACATGAACTGTGAGAACAAAGACGTGGATGCGTTTATCGGTTTACTCGATGCTATTTCAGCTCAGTTTGGCGAGTACCTAGATAAGCTGGACTGGGTAAGCATGGGTGGCGGCGTGTTCTTCACATGGCCGGGTTATGACATCGAAAAGCTTGGCCTAGCGCTGAAAGCGTTTGCTGAAAAACACGGCGTGCAAATGTACCTAGAACCGGGCGAAGCGATCATTACCAAGACGACTGACCTAGTGGTCACTGTGGTTGATATCGTTGAGAACGTAAAGAAGACGGCGATTGTCGATTCAGCCACAGAAGCTCACCGCTTAGATACGTTGATCTACAATGAGCCAGCGTCAATTCTTGAAGCATCTGAAAATGGTGAACACGAGTATGTGATCGGCTCGTGCTCTTGTTTGGCTGGAGACCAGTTCTGCGTGGCGAACTTCGAACAGCCTCTAGAGATAGGACAGCGTCTGCATATTCTAGATAGTGCCGGCTACACCATGGTGAAACTGAACTGGTTTAACGGTCTACGTATGCCGTCGGTCTACTGTGAACGCTCGAATGGTGACATTCAAAAACTGAATGAATTTGACTACTCTGATTTCAAACGTTCACTGTCTCAGTGGTCAGTGAAATAAAACGTATTGAGTATTAGAACGACAAAGAGCAGCTGAATTGCTGCTCTTTTTATTGGGGAAGCGTTAAAGGTATGCAGTTAGCTTTCTACAATTACACGAGTGTCTTCACTCAGAGATTCTAACTCATTGGCTATGTCTTCAATTTCTAGCTCGCTAGGTAGTTTTATCGCCATTTTAGCGCTGAATAAGCTAGAGCTTACCCCTCCGCCTCCTGCAATGAATACACGCTGACAATCCATATCTAAAATTGAGATACCTTGATTATCGAGAACGTGAGTAATTTCATTCACAATACCCGCTCTATCGTTGGCATCTAAACGAAGTTGGAAGATAGTGTCTTCACGATATGAGTGAGGCTCAGAGTCGACGAACCTAACAACAAGAGTCTGACAAGAAGAGAACGCTTGTTTAACGATGTCGGCATTTTCTCTTGGAAGCTCTACTTTGATGACACCTGCAACTTGGTCTTCGATAAAGTTTACTTTGCTGATCAGCCATTTCCCGCCGTTTTCGTGTGTGATTGCAGCGAGCTCTTTAATCGTGGCGGGTGACGCTTGTCCGACAAAATTAACAATAAATACGGTGTTCATAATGTCCCCTCCTGGAATCAAGGTTTGGACGCAGTACGAATAAACGTGCTACTTAAGTTATTGGAATAAATCCTTTTATTTAGTGTAGGTGCTAAGGGCGGGTAATGTTTGATGAAAGTCAATTTTTAACACTAATTCGTGATGGAAATAATTAAAACAATGTTCAGAGCACAAAAAAGCAGCCATCGTAAGGCTGCTTTTTACCGAGTATCAACTTAGGATTAGAAGGTTACTTTTAACTCGACACCATAAAATTGACTGTCGTAGTTTGCGCCTGCGTCCATGGCGAATTTTGCAATATCTTGGTTTCCAAACCAAGGTGATGAATTGAATTGTAGTTCTGCACTACCGCCCCATGCATCAGTTACCCAATAATGAATATGTCCAACAGGGTTTAAGAAGAAGAGCGAAACATCACCTGCGGTTTCAGAGCCCATAACTTCGCCACCGTTGGCAATAATGTCTTGCTCAGCCGTTAACATCATTTCACCAACAACAGCACCAAAGAACGGTGTGATAAAAATATCCTGCCAAGATGGTACTTCTGCGAACGCCTCTACGCCATACTCCCAAAAGAACGTCGACATAGTTGCGGAGTACAAAAACGACTGAAATTCATTATAGCCAGCGTGACGTGCTGCCGTGTAGTAAACGCCGCCAAAATATGGGTGCATGATGTAGTTGAGGACATGTTCATCGCGATCCCAAACGGGGCCGTCAGAGACATTATCTTTCCACTTTTGCCCCAACTTACTCATGTCCCGGTCTTCTTCGTCCCATTTGGTGATACTTTCTGGAAGAAAAGTCATCATGCCTACGGTCGCGATACTGAGACCTAGAATGGTGTAGGTTTGACCCATCAGATAATCCCAGTCTTTATCTTGAGGGATGATGAGATGTTTAGGCTGAAGCCCTGCGTCAAGGTTTAGCGAATCATCATTATTCTGTTCATACATAACACCGCGATTTTGAGCCTCGAAGGTGTACAGAGTCGTCGTTTCGCAGTAACCTGACAAACAATCAGGTGTGTAAGAAAACTCTGTATGACGGCTTAGGTCATAGTGACTTGCGTGCGCAAGCGCTGACGAAGCCAAGAAAAGGCCTGTTAGAGTCGTCTTGAACATGGATGATTTTGACACAAAGGTCTCCGAGTTAATGGTGTATGTTCGGGCTCGTAATTATCCCTCAAAACATCAATCATTTAAACACTTGACCCTTATTTAGTCCCAACAAACCTCGGCGAGATTTGTCCAAATAAAAAGAAAAATAAGCGCTATAACGAAAATAGGATTGTGCTTACGTTCAGGAGTCAGTTGTGAAAATAGCAATGCTTAGTACTGGTGAGGAAGTCCTCCACGGTGATATTGTTGATACTAATGCGGCATGGTTGTCTAGCCTGTTTTATCAACATGGATTTGGCTTAACAAAGCGCTCAACGGTTGGCGATAGCCTATCGAGTTTGGTTGAAGAGTTTTTAATGCTCAGCTTTAACAACGATGTGGTTATTGTTAATGGTGGTTTAGGCCCTACAACGGATGACATGAGTGCCGCCGCCGCCGCGAGAGCCGCCGATTGTAAACTGGTGCTATTCAAAGAGTGGTTGCAGCATCTAGAAAGTTTGTATGCTCGACGTGGCATCCCTATGCCGGACAGTAATTTAAAGCAAGCAATGCTGCCAGAAACGGCAGGGATATTGGACAACCCGATAGGCACTGCTTGCGGTTTCAAAATGCTGATTAATGATGCCATTTTTTATTTCACACCGGGTGTACCAAGTGAATTTAAGCTCATGGCAGAGACGCAAATTCTTCCCGATCTGAGAAGAGTGTTTCCCGATGTTCAAGGTTCATGTTGTAGTCGAATCTACACGTTTGGTCTGTCTGAATCCGGTATTTCAGATAAGCTAGATCAGCTAAAACTTCCTCAAGGCTATGAGCTAGGGTATCGCTCTTACTTGCCTTTTATTGAAGTGAAACTTTTTGGTCCTTCAGATCAGCTTGAACAGCGTTTGAAACTCGTACAGATAATTAATAAACACCTTGAGAGTAATACCGTTAGTATTGATTTACCTATGGTTGAAAATGTCGGCCAGTTGTTGGTCGATAAAGGACTAACAGTGTCGACCTCCGAAAAAAGTAGCGGAGGATACTTAACGTACTGGCTAAACGGTGATGAAAACGCTGAAAAGCAACTAGGGCATGGTTGGATACTACCGAGCCTGACTCAAGCGATGGCCAACAGCGGAGATCCATTAGCAGAGACGTTTGCTCTGGCTGGCGCTACGCGAGAGAAGTGTGGGACGGATTTATCACTCGTTACTGGCCATATTGAAGAGGGTGTTTTTTCCGTCGCTTTATCGACACCGTCAGGCGAGTGGGGAGCATTATATAAACTCTCGAAAAAGTATCAGCGCAATGATCAAGTTAAAGTGATCAGCACGGCAGCACTAGACTTGTTGCGTCGCTACCTAGAACGTAAACCGATGTTTGCGCATTATGCATTTTTAGAGAAAGTTAAAGAGATGCACCTCCCGAGCAGTGCTTTATAACCAAAGCTCTATACAGTAGTCTGAGAGACAAAACACAGAGACAAAAAAGCCAAGGTGATTACCTTGGCTTTTGCATTTTATACCGTCGAGTCAACGTTATGCGCGCTGCTTTTCTTTCATCGCGTAGTTAACGCCGCTAAGTGACAAATCTGATTTTGCTTTACAGATACAAGGTAATATTTCATCACTTTGTGTGTAAGCCATGGCAAAACCAACATACTCCACTTCACCAGACTCCAATTTGCAGCGACAGGCGCCGCAGTGCCCATCACGGCAGTTGTATTCTGGTAATAGGCCAGCTTGCTCCATTGTTTCCAAAATCGTATTGGAAGGGTTGGATTCAATGCTGATCAGTTTGTTGATTTTGAGTGTTGCCATTACAGCTCGAATCCTTCGAAGTCATCTGCGCGAACTTCATTGTCAATTTGACCCACAAGGTAAGAAGAGATTTCTGCTTCTTGAGGCGCAACTTGAACGTTATCTGAAGACAACCAAGCGTTAATCCATGGAATTGGGTTAGTTGTTGCTTCTGGATACGCTGCTGGTAGACCTACCGCTTGCATACGAATATTTGTGATGTATTCAACGTATTGGCTTAGGATGTCTTTGTTTAGACCGATCATAGAGCCATCTTTGAATAGATACTCTGCCCACTCTTTTTCTTGCTCAGCCGCTTCTTTGAATAGGTCAAAACAGTCCTGTTTTGCCTCTTCTGCGATTTGCATGAAAGTGAAGTCATCTTGACCGTTACGTAGCAGGTTGATCATGTGCTGCGTGCCGTTTAAGTGAAGTGCTTCGTCACGAGCGATCAGCTTGATGATTTTCGCGTTACCTTCCATTAGTTCGCGTTCTGCGAAAGCGAAAGAGCATGCGAAACTTACGTAAAAACGAATAGCTTCTAATGCGTTAACAGACATCAGACAGATGTACAGCTTCTTCTTAAGATCGTACAGACTAACCTTAACCGTTTCACCGTTAAGGACATGCTCACCTTCACCGTAGCGATGGTAATCATTCGTCGCTTGAATCAAATCGTCGTAGTAGTGCGCGATGTCTTTTGCACGCTTCAGAATGTGCTCGTTCTCAACGATATCATCAAACACCACCGCAGGGTCGTTCACGATGTTACGAATAATGTGTGTGTAAGAACGAGAGTGAATCGTTTCAGAGAAAGACCAAGTCTCAATCCAAGTCTCTAGTTCTGGCAGAGACACAAGCGGCAGCAGTGCCACGTTAGGGCTGCGGCCTTGGATAGAGTCAAGAAGCGTTTGGTACTTCAAGTTAGAGATGAAGATGTGCTTCTCGTGATCTGGCAGTTTGTTGTAATCGATACGGTCGCTAGATACGTCTACTTCTTCTGGACGCCAGAAGAAAGAAAGTTGTTTCTCGATAAGTTTTTCGAAAATCTCAAACTTTTGTTGGTCGTAACGTGCAACGTTTACTGATTGACCTAGGAACATTGGTTCCTTCAATTGGTCATTCTTTTTTTGGTTAAAAGTACTGTAAGCCATAATGCCTCAATTCCTTTTAAACCTCCCCGTAAGGGGGAGGTTATCGATAGTCTGTCTTTACGGGTTCGCTAGGTACGGGAAGATTAAATCTTACAACCGCCGCCAGCACAATCGTCATCTTGTGGTTGAACAGCGTCTTTCTGTTCATCTTTCGCACCATCACGAGTGTTGTGGTAGTAAAGCGTTTTCACACCAAACTTATACGCTGTTAGCAGGTCTTGAAGTAGTTTCTTCATTGGAACCTTGCCAGTCTCGTAACGTGACGGGTCGTAGTTAGTATTAGCAGAGATAGCTTGGTCAACAAACTTCTGCATAATACCCACAAGGTGTAGATAACCGTCGTTCGAACCGATATTCCAAAGCAGTTCATAGCTGTCTTTAAGTTCTGTGAACTCTGGTACAACTTGCTTCAGGATACCGTCTTTCGAAGCTTTTACTGAAACGTAACCACGTGGTGGCTCAATACCGTTAGTTGCGTTTGAAATCTGAGAAGAAGTCTCAGAAGGCATTAGCGCAGTCAGTGTTGAGTTACGTAGGCCGTGCTCCATAATTTCTTTACGTAGGCTGTCCCAGTCGTAGTGCAGCGCTTCGTCACAAATTAGGTCGATATCTTTCTTATACGTATCAATCGGCAGTAAGCCTTTCGCGTAGTTCGTCTCGTCGAATGAAGGACACTTACCTTGTTCTTTCGCCAGTGCTACAGATGCTTTCAATAGGTAGTACTGCATTGCTTCGAACGTACGGTGAGTTAGGCCGTTCGCGCTACCGTCAGAGTATTTCACGCCATTCTTCGCTAAGTAGTAAGCAAAGTTAATCACACCAACACCTAGCGTACGACGGTTCATAGTCGATTTGTATGCCGCTGGTAGAGGGTAATCTTGGTAATCAAGCAGTGCATCTAACGCACGAACAACAAGATCGGATAGCTCTTCGAAATCATCTAGAGACTTGATAGCACCTAAGTTGAATGCAGAAAGCGTACACAGTGCGATCTCGCCTGAGTCATCTTCAACGTTAGTTAATGGTTTCGTTGGCAGTGCGATTTCTAAACATAGGTTCGACTGACGAACTGGAGCGACTTCAGAATCAAATGGGCTGTGAGTATTACAGTGGTCCACGTTCTGGATGTAGATACGACCCGTTGATGCACGCTCTTGCATTAGCAGAGTGAACATTTCAATCGCTTTAACCGTTTCTTTCTTGATTGAAGGATCGTTCTCGTACTTCACGTATAGACGCTCAAACTCTTCTTGGTTTTCGAAGAATGCGTCGTACAGACCAGGTACATCAGATGGTGAGAATAGCGTAATATTGCCGCCTTCAACTAAACGTTGGTACATCAGTTTGTTTAACTGAACACCGTAGTCCATGTGACGAACACGGTTTTCTTCAACACCACGGTTGTTCTTAAGTACCATTAGTGAGCGTGCTTCACCGTGCCACATTGGGTAGAACACAGTAGCTGCGCCACCACGTACACCACCTTGTGAACAACATTTTACTGCTGTTTGGAAGTACTTGTAGAACGGAATACAACCAGTGTGGAATGCTTCACCACCGCGAATCTCTGAGCCTAATGCACGGATACGACCTGCGTTGATACCAATACCAGCGCGCTGAGATACATAACGAACAATTGAGCTTGCTGTTGCGTTAATAGAATCAAGACTGTCTCCACACTCGATCAGAACACATGAGCTGAACTGGCGAGTAGGGGTACGCACGCCAGACATAATTGGCGTAGGTAGAGAAATCTTAAATGTCGATGTCGCATCGTAGAAACGTTTGATGTAATCAAGACGTGTCGCTTTTGGATATTTCGCAAATAAGCACGCTGCTACAAGGATGTACAAGAACTGAGCACTTTCGTAAATTTGGCCCGTAACACGGTTCTGTACGAAGTACTTACCCTCTAGCTGCTTAACTGCCGCGTATGAGAAGTTTAGGTCGCGTTTATGGTCGAGGTACGCATCAAGTTCGTCGAGTTCTGCTTTTGTGTAGTCTTCTAGAATATGTTGATCGTACTTACCCATATCGACGAGGCGAGACACGTGATCATAAAGCGTTGGTGGCTCGTATTGGCCATACGCTTTTTTACGCAGATGGAATACCGCTAGGCGAGCAGCTAGGTATTGATAATCCGGAGTCTCTTCAGAGATCAGGTCTGCCGCAGACTTGATGATTGTCTCGTGAATATCTGTCGTTGTGATGCCGTCGTAAAACTGGATGTGAGCGCGAAGTTCTACTTGAGAAACCGAAACATTATCTAGACCTTCTGCAGCCCAAGTGATAACGCGGTGGATTTTATCCAGATCGATACTTTCTTTACGGCCATCACGCTTGGTGACGGTAAGTTGTTGGTTCATTCTGCTTTATTTCCCTAAGAAAACTGATAAAAGCCGTATTTTTGTTTGTTTATGTGCAATATGAGTAAAGCTTGCGGCGGCTTTGTGATCAAAGTCTATCTATATATTGTCGCTTAAACACAACATATAGGGGTTCATTTGTTTGCGGGTTACAAGATAGTGCTATTACACTGATTTATCAAGGTACAGATCGGGGATGACTTGTGGATAACTGACAAAATGAAAAAAATCAGTAAGTGAACACTAACCGATGAGAAAAGGGCAGACTTGAATGGTTAAAAGTACGGTTTCGAGATCGGTTTAGAAATAACCGCATGCAAAAATATTTTCCTTGATCTTTGGCCGTTTTTATCTACGAAAAATAGCTTGGTCAAAATGGAATCTAGAGCACGAATTTTAGCCATAAAAAGACAAAAAAAGCGGCAACTATGTGCTACCGCTTCCGATTCATTTTCTTTAAAAAATGTCAATCACAAAACTCATTTTTTAACTTAATAGCGTTCAGTATTTTTTAGTATGAACGATGTAGTTTACATCTACATTACGACCGAGTTTGTAGCTGTCATTTAGAGGGTTGTAATGAAGCCCAGTAATGCCCATTTCCGTCAGGTCAGTTTGGTCTATCATCTTCATCATTTCGGCTGGCTTGATAAACTTATCGTGCTCATGAGTGCCTTCAGGAACAATCTTAAGAAGCTTCTCAGCACCGACAATAGCAAATAAGTACGACTTAATGTTTCGGTTCAAAGTTGAGAAAAACACGTGACCACCGGGTTTGACTAGTGCAGCACAAGAGCGGATAACGGAGAGAGGATCTGGAACGTGTTCAAGCATCTCCATACAAGTCACGACATCGTAAGTTCCTGCGTTTTCTATAGCGTGGTCTTCTATTGTGCTCTGAATGTAGGTCAGTTGAGTACCTGTTTCTAATGCATGTAGTCGCGCGACTTCTAATGGTTCTTTACCCATATCAAGCCCCGTCACAATAGCGCCTTCTTTTGCCATGCTTTCAGCAAGAATGCCACCACCACAGCCGACATCAAGTGCGCGCTTGCCAAACAAGCCATTTGCTTTTTCAAGTACATAGTTCAAACGAAGTGGGTTAATTTGATGAAGCGGCTTAAACTCGCCTTCTAAATCCCACCATCGAGAAGCCATGTCCTCGAATTTCTTAATTTCACTTGGGTCGACGTTTTGTGCTTTAGTCATAATTGGTTTTATTGCATTCAATCTGAGTCCTTTAGAGGGCGCCAGTATACTCCAACGTTTTACACCCAAACAACCTCGATGTGCTTAGTTAAGGGACAATGACAGAGTTCACTGGCGCGGCAATCGAGACAGGTGCCTGTAATTTGTAAAGCGCTAACTATTGTTTTTGGTTCATCCTTGAACTGGTGCCAGTGACAATAACTCTAAAACCTGCATTTTCGCGTTGTGTAGTTAAAGGAATTTACATCGCTTTTCCGCGTAAAGAGTCCGATTTTGCTCAATATTGACCGAAATATAACCACTAATCAGAAAGATATGGGATGAGTGTGCAAATTCTCGACATTTGATTCATAACCAAGCTCACAACCTGATAAAAGGAGAGGGAAAGTGATGCCGAAGTGATGAATTGTGTGTTATATTTTTGCACCTTACACGTATCGTAATTACGATCAGATAATAGAGGGATAATGGCTCTATGAGCGATTTAGCTAAAGAGATCACGCCCGTAAACATTGAAGATGAGCTTAGAGGTTCATATCTAGACTATGCGATGTCAGTCATCGTGGGTCGTGCTCTTCCAGATGTGCGTGATGGCCTAAAACCAGTACACCGCCGCGTTTTATTCGCGATGAACGTACTAGGCAACGATTGGAACAAACCATATAAAAAATCAGCCCGTGTTGTCGGCGACGTAATCGGTAAATATCACCCACATGGTGATAGTGCTGTGTACGACACAATCGTACGTATGGCTCAGCCGTTCTCGCTTCGTTACATGCTGGTCGATGGTCAAGGTAACTTTGGCTCGATCGATGGCGACTCTGCTGCGGCAATGCGTTACACCGAAGTTCGAATGGCCAAAATTGCCCATGAACTATTGGCTGACCTAGACAAAGAAACCGTAGACTACGTACCAAACTACGACGGTACTGAGCAGATCCCAGCGGTTCTTCCAACTAAAATTCCAAACCTATTGGTTAACGGTGCTTCTGGTATCGCAGTAGGTATGGCAACCAACATCCCGCCTCATAACCTTGGCGAAGTGATTGATGGCTGTCTTGCATACATCAATAATGAAGAAATCACTATTGATGAACTAATGGATTACATTCCTGGTCCTGATTTCCCAACGGCGGCGCTTATCAGCGGTCGTAAAGGCATTGTAGACGCGTACAAAACAGGTCGTGGCAAAATCTACATGCGTTCGAAAGCGGACATCGAAGTGGAGAAGAATGGTAAAGAGACCATTATCGTCACTGAAATTCCTTACCAGGTGAACAAAGCTCGCTTGATCGAAAAGATCGCTGAGCTAGTTAAAGATAAGAAAGTAGAAGGCATCAGTGCACTGCGCGACGAGTCAGATAAAGACGGTATGCGCATTGTTATTGAGTGTAAGCGCGATGCTGTGGGCGAAGTAGTTCTAAACAACCTTTACGCTCAGACTCAGCTGCAAACCACTTTCGGTATCAACATGGTGGCCCTAAACAATGGCCAGCCACAGCTATTCAACCTAAAAGATATGCTGAAGTGCTTCGTTGATCACCGTCGTGAAGTTGTGACACGTCGTACTATCTTCGAACTGCGTAAAGCGCGTGAACGTGCTCATATCCTTGAAGGTTTAGCTCTAGCGCTTGCTAACATTGATGAAATCATTGAGCTTATCCGTAAGGCACCTACACCGGCTGAAGCAAAAGCGGGTCTTATCGCTCGTGGTTGGGATTTAGGCAACGTTTCAGCAATGCTAGAGCGTGCTGGTACAGATGCTGCGCGCCCTGAATGGCTAGAGCCTGAATATGGTATTCGTGATGGTCAGTACTTCCTGACTGAGCAACAAGCACAAGCTATCCTAGATCTACGTTTACATAAACTAACAGGTCTAGAACACGAGAAGATTCTTGGCGAATACAAAACACTTCTAGAAGAAATCGCTGAACTCATGCATATCCTTGCGAGCACTGAGCGTTTGATGGAAGTGATCCGTGAAGAACTTGAAGCGGTTCGTGACGGCTTTGGTGACGCTCGTCGTACAGAAATCACAGCTGCGAGCCATGATATTGACATGGAAGAGCTGATCGCACGTGAAGACGTTGTGGTTACTCTATCTCACGGTGGTTACGTTAAGTACCAAGTACTGAGCGACTACGAGTCACAGCGCCGTGGTGGTAAAGGTAAGAGTGCGACTAAGATGAAAGATGAAGACCATATCGAGCGTCTTCTAGTGGCGAATACCCACGATAACATCTTGTGTTTCTCTACTCGTGGTAAGACATACCGCCTGAAAGTTTACCAATTGCCTCTAGCGAGCCGTACTGCGCGTGGTAAGCCAATTGTGAACATCCTTCCATTAGAAGAAGGTGAGCGCATTACCGCGATTCTACGTGTTGATGAATTCTCTGAAGACAAATTCATCTTCATGGCAACAGGTGACGGTACGGTTAAGAAAACGCCGTTGAACCAGTTTGCAAACGTACGTTCAAACGGCCTAATCGCTGTGAACCTACGTGAAGACGATTCGTTAATCGGTGTGGATATCACTAACGGCGAAAACGAAATCATGCTGTTGTCTAAAGCGGGTAAAGTGGTTCGCTTTAAAGAAGCAGAAGAGATTCCAGTACTTGATGAAAATGGTAAACCAGTTCTTGATGAGAATGGTCAGCCAGAGATCAAGTTTAAAGGTGTTCGTCCTATGGGTCGTACCGCCTCTGGTGTTCGTGGTATGAAACTGGCTGAAAATGACCAAGTTGTATCACTTATTGTTCCTTCGCACGAAGGCGATATCCTAACGGTTACAGAAAACGGTTATGGTAAACGTACAGCACTTAGCGAGTACCCGACAAAAGGTCGTGGCACTCAAGGTGTAGTTTCTATCAAAGTTTCTGAGCGAAATGGCCCGGTAGTTGGTGCTATCCAGGTTGTTGAAGGTGATGAAATGATGATGATCACCGACGCTGGCACGTTAGTACGTACTCGTGTGGGTGAAGTTAGCCAGGTTGGTCGTAACACACAAGGTGTAACGCTTATCCGTACTGCGGAAGATGAATCAGTTGTTGGTTTGCAACGTATTGAAGAAGTTGATGATGAAGAGCTGCCTGCTGATGAAGATGCAGAAGCGTTAGAGTCAACAGGCGAAAATACGCAGCAAGACGCTTCAGAAGCTCCAGCTGCTGATGATGCAGAGGAAGGTAACGAAGAGTAATCTTACATCGTTATCCTGATATGAAAAGCCGAGCCCTTAGTTGCTCGGCTTTTTTGTATCTGTATCAACGCATTTAAAGTAAGAAATGCGTACACTGACGTTATCTTTGTTTACAGGACGTGTTATGTCTGTTTGGTTTTTCGCTGCCATCACTCTGATGGGGTTGTTTATCGTACTCTTATCACTGAGTGCATCAAAAGTTAAACCTGCTCAATGGTTTGGCTTTTGCCTGTTAGTACTTGTCGTGACGAGTGCCAGTTTCTTATTGCTGCATCAAACACCGCCTAAACCAATACAAGCGGAAATGTCACGAATGATGACTGCTCGTGACATCATGAAAGAGATTCAAGACCAGTTGCGTGAAGATCCGAACAACGCTGAATTGTGGTTCCAACTCGGGCAGGGCTACCTGCTAGAGGGGGAATTTGATGGCGCGCTGATTTGTTTTGATTACGCGATCCAACTGACTGAGCCAGTCAGTGCCACGCAACTTGCTGCAAAGGCGACGACCTTGTACTACATTCACCAGCAATCAATGACGCAAGAAGTTAGCTTGCTTTTGGAGCAAGCTTTGCAGATAGAACCGCACAATGAAGCCGCTTTGTCTTTGATCGCAAATGATCATTTTCTGTCATTCCGATTTCAGGAAGCGATTGATGCCTGGGTAATATTATTAGATTCTAATGATCCAAATTTAGATAGGGTGCAAATCATTAACTCTATTAACAAAGCAAAAGAGCTATTGTAAGCGTACAATTTAACAAGCAATAGAGAGAAAGGTGGGCAACGAATGAAAAATAAAGCACTAAGCATATTGGTTTTGCTGTGCGGCTCTGTGCTGGCGGGTTGTAGCTCTTCCGATCATTCTGGCTCTTCCTCTACGGTTTATTATTCATCGGGTTACTACGACCCGTGGTGGTACGATCATGACGACTACTGGATTTATTACTATCCGGGCTGTTGCGATAACGACGATGAATACAAAGAGAAACTGGAAGAGTGGTGGAATGGTTTAGATGAAGACCAACAGCAATCCATCAAAGACAAAGTCGAAGATTGGAAAGACGACGATATGTCCGCCAATATCGATAACATGAAACGCCAACTTGACGATCATTGGCAATCACTGCCTGACGAGCAAAAGCAAGAGATTCGAACCCAATGGGAGAATCGTCCGGAGCATATTGAACCAGCGACTTTACAAGGCAAGGCGGTGAAAGAAAAGGTTCAACAAAGAAAAGCATTACCGGAAACGAAGATCCAGCGTCCAGTTGCTCGTCCAAATGTGCAGATACCTAAAGCACGTCCAAATATTCAACCTAGACCTAGGCTTCCTCGTCGCTAGTACATTCGATTTTTGTCTCTCGATAGAATCAGGATGAAGAGATAAAGATAATAAAGAAAGAAAAGGGGCGTTCAGTACGCCCCTTGTTGTATCTATAAACTAACCTCTGCAAGTTAGACTAATATGTGGCTTCGCGTTCAGCTGCTGCTTTATCCCATTCTGGTGCCACCGTTTCTAGGAAGTGTTTCTTGTCTGCGTTCATCTTATCCATATCCATGCCCAGTGCTTGCTGTGCTTTCGCTTTGGTCGAGATATCTGGAATTTGAACAGGGTCAGTAATGCCTTTGGTTGCCAGTAAGCGAACCAACTTGGTACGGGCGTCAGCAGCGCGGTCAACTGCAGTACCAAGTACTTCTAGTGCTACCTCAGGAGCATGCATGTGGACACCGTGAGAAGCAATCGCGTAGTCCCAACGCCATTGTGCATGGCGAATATCTTGTAGGATAGGTTCCATCTCTGCTTCTGTTGCACCTGCTTTCCACGCTGCGCCTGCTTCAAAGTGTGCCGCTACGATTTGCTTCTCGGCGGTTAGCTTCATGTTCAGTACTTGCGCTTTGCGAGTCGAGACGATGCCTTGTAGCTGCTCTTTAGTTTGGGTATGGCATTGCGCACAGGTGTCTTCAAAACGATCAAATGGGTTACCCACTTTGTGGTCTGTGTACACCGTACCGTCTTCTTTGGTCACTTTAGGCATGTGGCAGTCCACACACACCACTTTGTTTTTACCATGAATACCCGCTCTCCAAGTTTCGAAACCCGGGTGTTGTGCTTTTAGCATCGGCGCGTTAGATACGGCATGCGTCCAATCTTTGAAATTCAACGCGTCGTAGTATTTCTCCATGTCATTAACGGTGGTGCCCATATCCCATGGGAATTTAACCGCTTTAGTTGGGCCGGTGAAGTAGTATTCAACGTGACATTGAGCGCAGACCGATGCTTGCTTATCTAGGCGAGACTGTTCATCAAAGTTTTTACCAATAGTATCAAAAGCACGCTCGACGTATGGGCGAGTCAGTGCCAGCGCGGGTTCGCCTTTCTTGAAGGCTTCAGAGCCCGTGTTGTGGCAATCGGAACAACCGATAGGGTTGACGATTTCTGAGCCTAAGCGTGCCCATTTACCTTCGAAATAACCGTCTTCACCACGTTCATCAATCACGCGAGCAACGTCTGGGCTTTTACAGCTCCAGCACGCCATCGGCATAGGCCCGGACTTCTCGTCGGTTGGTGCGCCAGTACGTAAGGTTTGGCGAACATCATCAAGTGCGTAAAAGTGACCGCGCGCTTTGTTGTAGTCTTTCGCGAAGCCATAACCTGCCCACAGGATAACCATGTTTGGGTCTTCACTTAGAGCATCTTCTATGTGCTCACTTTCGGATGTTGCTTTCCAAGAGTGGTATTGGTCGGGATGGTTCTGTTCAAAGGCGTCATTTCGAGGATCGATAAAATCCTTCTCTTCTGCCGCTAACGGAGCGCCAACCAAAAATAATTGGCTGGCGAATAAGGTCGCAACCGCAATAGGTGCGCTCATCCAGTGTTTTATGCTCACAGTGTTATCTCCATATTCGTTTTTATTAGCAGCGTTGTGAGGAGCTATTCCAAATAAGAACTGGAGATCTACGATTAATAATATTGCTTAATTGGATAGATGAAATAGTGAGTGAATCTTGTCTTGTTTTAGATCAATTTACACCAGTGATCTCAGTCATGTTTGAATTTATATACCTCTAAAGTGGTAGTTGTTAAGTCATTGTTCTACAATGCTTTGGGGTTTTAACCTTTTTAAAAATAGGGTGATTTAGTTCGCTTTTTGAGCAGGTGTTTCTACCCCTTATGAATAATAGAGGTATTATAAATATAGGTTTAGCGTTGTGGCTTTCCGAAATAAGAATTGATGTCATTTGAAGATCTAAAAAATATCTTCAGAGGAAATTAATTGTCGCTCAAATAAATAATTGAGAATAGTTATCAATTATTGTCGAGCTAAGGAAAGAACAATATGGGCAATATAAAATTGACCATAGAGACAATGCTGAAACTTCTCTTCGTCTTTGCCATCTATGGTTTCTCCATCGCCGCCCATGCGACTTCTTCAGAGCCGATTGAAGGTGCTCAAGCTGAGCGTCATCAAGTCGAGTTGATCCGTGACCGAGACTACAAGTGTCTTCAATGTCATAAGGACGCCAAAGAGACTCTGAATCTATCGCATGATTCGCAAGCGTTATTGAGTCAAGGTAAGCAGCTCAATTGCACTAACTGCCATAGCAACATCGGCCCTGATCACCGTGAAGGCGCGCCTGATGTGATTAAGTTTTCTGCCGCGCAATCGAAAGAGGTACACGACAAAGTGTTCCTTGATCCAAGCATGATTCTTAAAGCCAACAGCCGATGTGTGGATTGCCATGCACCGACACAACTGAGAGAAAGCCACTGGACGCACGATGTGCACGCCAAAAACCTCACTTGTTCAAATTGCCACGATGTACACACAGCGAAAACCAAAGCGTTGTCGTACGACAGAAAACAACTGATCAAGCAGTGTGTGGATTGTCACTCTGAATTTGCCGTCGAACCTGAACTTGCCAAAGAAGAGGAGAGATAGCATGAAATGTTCGAGAAGAAACTTTTTAGCCGGCAGCGGCGCGTTGATTTTAACTACAGGCGTTGCAGGCACTTCCGTTGTTAGCTCCTCTCTTTATACCAGCAACCGTGAACAAGCGAAACGCATGGGTATGGTTCATGATGAAAATGCCTGCATTGGCTGTACCGCTTGTACCGATGCTTGTCGCGAAGTAAATAAAGTCCCTGAAGGCGTAACGCGACTTAAAATTCATCGCAGTGAACCGATTGGCGAGTTCCCAGATGTGAAATACCAGTTTACTCGTGAATCCTGTCAGCACTGTGATAACCCACCATGTGTATACGTTTGTCCAACAGGCGCTGCATACAAAGATGAAGCGACCGGCATCGTGGATGTACACAAAGAGAAATGTGTCGGATGTGGTTATTGCCTTGCTGCTTGCCCTTACCAAGTGCGCTTCTTTAATCCAGTCGATCACTCTGCGGATAAATGTAACTTCTGCCGTGATACCAACCTAGCGCAAGGTAAGCAGCCAGCTTGCGTGGAATCTTGCCCAACAAAAGCACTCATCTTTGGTGATTTAAATGACCCAACTAGCGAGGTGAGCAAAGCTATCGAAAGCCATGTTGTCTATCGCGATAAATCGCATTTAGGTACGCAACCTAAACTGTACAAAATTCCGCATAGCAAAGGGGAGGTGTCATCATGAACGGCTTCGAAAGTGCATTCCACTTTGACTCGTTAGTCTGGGATTGGATCATCGCGATTTACTTATTCTTTGCTGGGATGTCAGCGGGTGCGGTGATTATTTCTATCTATTTAAAACGCAAAGTGATTGAAGGTGATCCCGCAAACAACGGCATCATGAAAGCGATGGCTTGGCTCGCACCATTTGGCATCATTGCTGGGTTGGTAATTTTGATTTTCCATTTAACCAAGCCTTTAGAGTTTTGGAAGATCATGATCTACTACAACCCAACGTCTGTGATGTCGATGGGCGTGATCTTGTTCCAAGTGTACATGCTAGTGCTGTTTGTTTGGATTGGCGTTATCTTCCGCCATCAAATCATCAGCTTCTGTGAAGGGAAGTTACCAAGCAAACTGCTGGATTTTGCCGATGGCATTTTGATTAAGGCGGGGAAAGCCAACAACGCAATTGAATTATTCTTGGGCTTCTTAGCCATCGTACTTGCAGCGTACACTGGCTTTCTATTGTCTGCGTTGAAGACTTACCCAATGCTAAACAATCCAGTACTGCCAATCTTGTTCCTGTTCTCTAGTTTGTCCTCGGGTGCAGCAGCATGCTTGATGTTCGGTATCTTGGTATTTAAAGAGTCGACCAGCAGCCCAAGTGTGTCTTGGGTACACGGATTTGAACGCCCAGTAGTATTGTTTGAGCTGTTTGTCTTAGTGACCTTCTTTACCGGACTGATCTTCAGCGGTGGTCAGAACGAAGTCGCGGCTTGGAATGCTATTTCGAGTGGATTCTGGGCTCAATGGTTCTGGGTTGGCGTAGTGTTCATCGGCATGATAACGCCTTTGACTCTCAATTGGTTAACGCCTTCAGAAGTGCGCCACAGAGGCAGTTACGTTTTTGTGGTCACGACGTTGAGCTTGGTTGGCGTACTTATGCTGCGTACTTTCATTCTATATGCCGGTCAAATGACCATAGTGTAAGGGGGATAAATGGAAGCTGAGCTAGGGTTCTTCTTACTGATATTGGTGGCTGTAACATCGACTTGTGCATCGTTGCTGCATTGGCTACGTCGTGCTATGAGTAAGAAGGCGACATTGCCGCATCAAGTCGCGATGTCCCACATCATTAGCTTAGCTTCCTTCATTTGTTTAGCACTTCTGATCGTCTGCTTCGTGCAAGACAACTTCGCGTTGGAATATGTTGTTACGCATTCCAACAGTCAACTTCCCGTAGCATTCAAGATTGCTGCCGCTTGGGGCGGGCACCAAGGCTCCATGTTGTTTTGGGTCGTCACCTTGAGTTTATGGGCGTCGTTTATTGCATTTAAGTCACCGCTCAACGCCCAATATACTTGTGACTGTTTTGGAATCATGAACCTTCTTATTGCGACATTTGCTTGGTTCACGTTAATGACCTCTAACCCGTTCGAGTATGCCCAAGTATTGGCGTCGGAAGGACGAGATCTAAACCCAATGTTGCAAGATGTTGGGCTTATCATTCATCCACCATTGCTTTATCTCGGTTATGTCGGTTACGCAGCAATATTAGCTTTTGCATTAGCAGCGCTATTGGGTAAACAACCGATGAGCGATTGGTATGTGGTTGCTCGAAGCGCAGCGTTTTTTGCATGGGGAACGCTCACGTTGGGTATCTTGGTGGGATCATGGTGGGCGTACAATGAGCTAGGGTGGGGCGGCTGGTGGTTTTGGGACCCTGTGGAGAACGCTTCTCTACTCCCTTGGCTTACTGGTACTGCTTTGTTGCACAGCGGTGTTGTCGCAACACGTAACAGAGGCGCAATTTGGAGCACCTATGCACTGGCGTTTGCTACGTTCAGCCTAAGCATTTTAGGGACATTTGTGGTGCGCTCTGGCGTGCTGACTTCAGTGCACGCTTTTGCGGTGGACCCAACTAAAGGTTTGGTGCTGATTGGTGTATTGAGCTTGCTTGTCATTATCACTTTTGGCGTACTGATTTTGCGAGGAGAACAACTCCCTCGCTTCAAACTTCAATCTCTAGCGAGCCGAGCTTACACTGCTTATATCGCCAAAGGGCTGCTGGTTATTGCGACTGCCATCGTTTTTCTTGGCACTTTTTATCCGATGGTTTATCAACTGCTCGGTTTAGGAAACATTTCAGTTGGCGCACCTTATTTTAATAGTCTGATCTTCCCATTAAGCATACTGGCTCTGATTGCCTTAGCTTTCATGCCGCTGCTGAAATGGACAAAAGGCACAGTGCCGAGTGTAAGCGCTGATATTGCGATCAGTATTGCGTTATCTCTTGTCTCTGGGATCGGGTTTATCTTCTTAGTGCACGCACTGCATTTCGAAGTATTGCTAACCATAATATTGGCTACTTGGGTGATTGTGGCGCATCTCGTTATGCTGTTTCGTTGTTCCAATAAGCGCAAACTCATGCCAATCGTGATGGCACATATCGGTTTTGCGCTGGCGGTGAGTGGAGCTGTATTCAACAGTCACTACTCATATGAACACAATTTACGTGTCGAATCCGGCAGTTCTCAGCAAAGGGCGGGGATCACTATCGATTATCATGGTATCGAATGGCTGGTGGGGCCAAACTACACTGCGGAACAAGGACAGATCACCTTACACTTGGAAGATGGCCGCATGCTCAATTTCAACCCGCAAAAGCGTCATTACCCTGTGCGAGTGATGAATATGACCGAGCCTGCGATTCGTTCACTATGGCATGGCGATTATTACGTGACATTGGGTGATAAAGTCGACACTCATGCTTATGCGATTAAAGTTCAGTACCGCGCAGTTATTTGGTGGATATGGTCTGGCGGGCTACTAGCTGTGTTTGGTGCGCTATTAACAGGCCTAAAGAAAAGGAGAGAGGCTATCAATGCGATCGAGAAATACGCTTAAACTCGCTGGTCTCGTTGTGGCTGTTGCCGTGTTTGCAGTAGTAACTGCGGTGGCTTTGTCTGAGCGACCGCATGTTGAATTGTCCCCACAACGAAATTTAGAGACACCTAATTTTCGCTCTACTTCTCTGATCTCTGATGACATGGTTTCTGAGCAGTTGTTCAAAAGCGACGGATATAAATTATTGAATGTTTGGGCATCTTGGTGCGGAGTATGCAAACGAGAGCATGAAGAATTATTGCAGTTAGCAGAACTCGGTGTGCCTATTATTGGGCTGAATTATAGAGATCAAAAACAAGCCGCTCGTGAATATTTGAGCTCTAAACGAAACCCATATATTGAAGTAATAAGTGACCCTAATGGAAAGCTCGCTGTGGAGCTAGGCGTTATAGGAACACCAGAAACTTACTTGATTGATCAAAATGGTCGTATATTGATCAAATATCGTGGAGAGTTAACGGCAGATAAATGGAACGATATATTTTCAGGATATTTGAATGTTTCGATTTAATAATCTTCTCCTCACATTAATCCTATTTACACTATTTTCCCCTTTCACGAGAAGTGCGGATTTAGAGCAGAATGTTGATCTGTTTGAGTTTCATTCTGTTGAAGTGCAACAGCGCGCAACCTCGTTAGCCAAGACATTACGCTGCCCGCAGTGTCAAAACCAAAACCTTGTCGAGTCTAATGCACAAGCGGCTAAAGACCTGAGGTTGAAAGTGTATACGATGGCCAATGAAGGCAGCTCAGATCAAGAAATAAAGGACTATCTAGTTGCTCGTTATGGGAATATTGTTCTGTATCAACCACCATTAAATTATTCCACGGCGCTGTTGTGGATCTTTCCTGTGCTATTTTTGATCTTTTTTGTCTTATATTCGATCCGAATGGTGAAGCGTAATTAATGTGACCGTTATTCCACTATTAAAAATAAATTGTGCACTTAACAAGCAGAATGTTATCATTTTTCCGAATTTATGAAGTTTCCAGTATAAAGAAAATAAAAATTTTGAGCTGGATAAGTAATAAAGAACGACATAGGTGCACGCAGTGGATTCAGTTATATTACAACTTAAAAAAGACTTCTATTCGCAGATTCGTGCATTGCAATCACCGAACCTGCCTCAAGTTACTTCAACGCTCGCCGTGTTGACCGACGAGGAAATCCAAGAACTCGAAGCAGTTTGGATTGAACTCGCCGTTTGGAAGCGCAGTCAGACCCATTAAAAGATAGACCAAACGACCTTCTTGAAACCCCAGACAAAATTTGTCTGGGGTTTTTTATTGTAGTTTTTTTAAATTGTTATAATATAACAATTGTTCAGTTGGAGAGTGGTTCTCTTTTGCTGTCTTGAGTGGATAACTGCCCTCAATTGTGATCTCTATATTGCAAAATGCGGTATCAGTCCCCATAGTTGAAGAGCAACGAGTAAATCCCATGAATGCAATAACGAAAACGCATCAAGCGCATCAAGCAATAAATCGAGTGAGTATAGATATGGCGGAAGTACGTGCCAGAGTAGATTTTAAAGTCGGGGCAAAAAGTAACATTGATGCCGAAATTCTGTCTTTCCATGGTCTGAAGACAGACAAAGAGCATGTTGCTATTATCTTTAAACAAGCGGACCAAACTCAGGACATGCCTTTAGTTCGTATGCACTCTGAGTGTTTGACAGGCGATGTGTTCCACTCTTCACGCTGTGACTGTGGTGAGCAACTAGAAGAGACGATCAATCGCATGGGCGAGTCCGGTGGTATCATCTTGTATCTCCGTCAGGAAGGTCGTGGTATTGGTTTGTACAATAAGATCGATGCATACCGCTTACAAAGCCAGGGCATGAACACGTACGAAGCTAACAACCATTTGGGCTTTGATGATGACCTGCGTGATTTCACAGAAGCAGCACAAATGCTAGAAGCTTTAGGCGTGAATAAGATCCGCCTTGTGACGAACAACCCTAAGAAAATCCGTGAGTTATCTGAGTACGGAATTGAAATTGGCGAGGTTGTCAATACCTCTGCACATATCAAAGATGGCAACGAAAATTATCTGAAGGCAAAAGTCTCTCACGGAAAACATGACCTAAAGGTTTAATCCTAAAGATAAAACTGACAATAAAGTCTGTGAAAAACCTCATTTTTATGAGGTTTTTTTGTATCTGGAGTTGCAAATAAATTGTAAATTTGTATTATCTCGAGACTAAAGTGCAAATAAGAATAATTAGCACTACCAATACGATAATTGAAAAGCTCAACAAGGATGCTTCAGATGAATGCAAAAAAAGTTTTAGTCCAATCTATTGCTGCATCACTCCTCATTGCCAGTGGTTCTACCGTTGCTGCCACAGTAACTAAACAACAAGTAGTCGAACATTACGCAGACGTTGCCCATGCTGTGTTTGCTGATTCAGTAACAACAGCGAAGGCGCTTGACGTAAAAATCGACGAATTTCTAAAATCACCATCAGCGAAAAAGCTTGAAGAAGTAAAACAAGCTTGGCTAGATTCTCGCGTGCCTTACCAACAGTCTGAAGTTTTCCGTTTTGGTAACGCGATTGTTGATGATTGGGAAGGTCAGCTGAACGCATGGCCACTTGATGAAGGTCTGATTGACTACGTAGCAGCGGACTACCAATACGAATTGGGTAACGAAGGTGCGGCTGCCAACATCATCGCGAACACTAGCCTACAGATCGGTGCTTCTAAACTGGACGTTTCAAAAATCACCCCAGAATTGCTAGCGGATCTAAACGAAGTAGGCGGTTCTGAGGCAAACGTTGCATCAGGTTACCACGCGATTGAATTCTTGCTTTGGGGTCAAGACCTAAACGGCACTAACGCGGGTGCAGGTCAACGTGCTTACACTGATTTCGTTGTGGGTTCTGAGTGTACGAATGGCCATTGTGAGCGTCGTGGAGAGTACCTAAAAGCAGCCGCTGATCTACTGGTTCAAGACCTTGAGTGGATGGAAAAGCAGTGGTCTGCTGAAGTAAAAGGTAACTACCGTGAAGAGCTACTGAACGACTCAGCGGACAATGGTCTACGTAAGATGCTATTCGGCATGGGTTCTCTTTCTCTAGGTGAGCTAGCGGGTGAGCGCATGAAAGTGGCACTAGAAGCGAACTCAACTGAAGACGAGCACGATTGTTTCTCAGACAACACGCATAATTCTCACTACTACAACGAGCAAGGCATCTACAACGTTTACACAGGTACATACAAAGGTGTAAACGGCAAAGAGCTATCTGGTCCAAGTATTGCTGATCTTGTTGCTCAAAAAGATAAGAAAGCCGCGACCGACATTCAAAAGCAGTTTGATACAACACTTAGCCAAGTTGGTGAGCTAGTGACTTCTGCAGAGAAGAATAACCAGCATTTTGACCAACTTATTGCGGCGGGTAACGCACAAGGCAACGCGCTGGTAAACGACACCATCATGTCGTTGGTAGCGCAAACTGGTGCGATTGAGCGAGCGGCAAACATTGTCGGCATCGACAGCCTAAGCCCTGATACTGCTGACCACGAGTTTTAATAAGAAAACCATAATAAATAAGGGCTCTTTGTGAGCCCTTTTGCCGTTTGAGCTCGTTGTTATCACCCTTGTTGTCTATGTAGAGCAATGATATGAAGCCATACCTAATTTCTGCGCTAGCCGCGATCCTTTCTTCTTCTGCCATGGCTTACGATGTTAAGTCTGGTGGCAAAACCAGTGTTAAAAAAGATGGCGCGAATGCCTATTCTCTTCCTGCTGCCAACCTGCCGATGAGCAAACGCCTAGATTTTAGTGTGGGTAACAGCTTTTTCCGCAACCCTTGGGTACAAGCGCCAGCGTCAACAGACGCTCGTGATGGCCTAGGTCCGCTTTTTAACACCAATGGTTGTCAGAACTGTCACATCAAAGACGGTCGTGGTCATCCGCCAGAGAAAGATGATTTACATGCCGTGTCTATGTTAGTGCGCTTAAGCATTCCTGCGATGACGCCAGAACAAAAGAAAGCCTACATCAAAGACGGTGGCATACCTGAGCCGACTTATGGTGGTCAGCTTCAAGATTTCGCCCTGCAGGATCAAACGCCAGAAGGCAAAATCGAAATCACTTACACCGATGTCCCAGTGAAATTTAAAGACGGTACGACGGTGACGCTAAGAAAACCTCATTTGAACATTACCGATCTGGGTTACGGCGATATGCACCCTGATACCGAGTTCTCAGCACGCGTGGCACCGCCAATGATCGGCCTTGGTTTGTTAGAGAGTATTCCCGACGAAACGCTACTTGCTTGGGTTGATGAACAAGATGCCGACAAAGACGGTATCTCAGGCAAAGTCAATAAGGTGTGGGATATTGAGAAGGACGACTTCTCGATTGGTCGTTTTGGCTGGAAAGCAGGACAACCGACGCTAATGCAGCAAAATGCAGCAGCATTTAATGGTGATGTGGGTCTTACGAGCCATTTATTCCCAAATGAAAACTGTACCTCGAAACAAAGCATTTGTGACGACATGCCAAATGGCGGCAAACCAGAAGTGAGTGAAAATATTCTCGACTTCGTAGAGTTTTACAGCCAGCACTTAGCTGTACCTATTCGCCGTAATGTCAATGACCCTAACGTGAAACTTGGTCAGCAAATCTTTGCTGCGTCTGGCTGTGAAAGCTGCCACAAGACCAGTGTTAAAACGGCGAAACGACCAGAGTTACCAGCGCTTTCTGAGCAGCTTATCCACCCATACACCGACATGCTTTTGCATGACATGGGTGAAGGCTTAGCCGATAACCGTCCGGAATATCAAGCAAACGGCCGCGAGTGGCGAACAGCACCGCTATGGGGCATTGGTTATACCGAAGAAGTAAACGGACACACTTACTTTCTACATGATGGCCGCGCTCGTAACCTGATGGAAGCGGTGTTGTGGCACGGCGGCGAAGCTGAAACGGCGAAACAAAACGTCTTAGCACTGAACAAAAAAGAACGTGACGCATTGATTGCGTTTCTGAATTCTCTATAAGGAAGCAACCATGAAAAAAACACTATTAGTGAGTGCGATTGCCGCAACGTTAAGTTTGGTTGGTTGCCAATCGACCATCGGTTCGAGCTCTGCCAAGCCTGAGAGTACAAGTCATATTTCTCAAAGCGTGTACGAGGTCGAGTTTCAATCAGCTCAGACGTTTTTAGCGCAAACCACAGAACTTGAACAGCGCTTCGCGGATTACTGCGCATCAGAGTCGAAAGATGATGCACAAGTAAAACAGCAGTGGCATCAAACTATGCTTGCGTGGATGGCATTACAAGGTCAAGAACGTGGCCCTGCTACGGCATTGGAGCAAAGCTGGAATGTTCAGTTTTGGCCAGATAAAAAGAACACTACTGGTCGTAAAATGTCTATATTGACGAAATCTGACCAAGCTTGGAGTGCAGAAGATATCTCCACCCAAAGTGTCACCGTGCAAGGTTTAGGGGCTCTGGAATGGCTGCTTTACGATAAAGCGTCGACCTTATCTAGCAACAGCAATACTTGTGTGACAGGCGTAGCGATTGCAGAAAACCTCGATAACAAAGCGCAGATCATCGCGGATTCTTGGGCAGAGAACCCTTGGACATCGCTAGAGATGACGGAATGGGAGTCTGAGTACATTTCACTGCTCTCGAATCAGCTTGAATACAGCATGAAGAAGTTGAGCCGACCGCTAGCGAAGATTGGTAAGCCTCGCCCGTATTTCTCAGAATCGTGGCGTTCAGAGACCTCGCTTTCAAACTTAAAAGCCAACCTTCAAGGGATGGAAGCGTTGTACTTTGCTAACGGGAATGGTCTAGATGCGCTACTTAGAGAGCAAGGCCATGCAGATCTCGCAGACCGTGTCGTTCATCAGTTTGAAATGGCGTTAGAAACTTGGCCAGAGGATAAGAGCTTGTTTGCTGCACTACAAACAAAAGAAGGCTATCGCATGGTGCTCGCTCAATACAACAAGCTAGAGCAATTGAAGTACCTGATTCACGAAGAAGTGGCGATCGAGCTTGGCGTAGTTATAGGATTTAATGCAACCGATGGTGACTGATCAAACCCGCCGAACTTTGCTGAAAGCCGCTCTATTCGGGGCGGCTACACCTATGATGCCATTTGGTTGTTCTTCAACAAGCTCACGTGAGCCTGCGTTGATCGGCTGCTCTATCATTGGCCGAGATAAATATGCAGCGGTGGTGGCGGATGAGCATGGTATGCCGCTATCTTCATTGCCGATTCCTGAACGTGGTCATGGTGTAGCAACGAACCAACAAGGCCACGCCGTAGTCTTTGGTCGACGACCTGGTACTTTCTTCATGGTATTTGATTTTCGCTCAGGGCAGATGATCAAACTGCAACTAGCAAAGTCAAATTGTCATTTCTATGGGCATGGCGTTTACTCCCATGACGGCACATTACTATTTGCCACAGAAGGTGAGAGGGGGACAAGCCGTGGGATCATTGGTGTTTATGATGTACAGAAGCAATATCAAAAGGTCGATGAGTTAACGGGTTTTGGTCTTGGTCCTCATGAAGTGATCATGATGCCTGATGGTGTATTGGCGATTGGCGTCGGTGGCGTACACACTAACGGTCGTGAACCTCTCAATCTTGATAGCATGAAACCCAGCCTGAGTTACCTTTCACAGAAGGGTGAGCTACTGGATCAAGTGTCTTTACCGGATCATAAGTTGAGTATTCGCCATTTAGCTCATGATGGTGCGGAAACCGTGCTTTGTGGTCAGCAATATCGTGGTGAGCCGGACGAGTATCCAGCCTTGATCGCCATGCACACGCGTGGTGGTGAAATGCAAGATCTTCAAGCTGAGCCTGAAGAGTGGGCGCGTTTCAATCACTACGTTGCGAGTATTGCAGCAACCGATGAATGGATCTTAGCCACTTCGCCTCCGGGCAGTTGCTATGGTATATGGTCTAAATCTACGGGCAAATTGGTCGAGCTAAGTGCGTTACCAGATGCCTCCGGTGTTGTGGTCTATGGCGATGAGTTCCGAGTCAGCTCTGGGGCGGGAAAAGTGGTAGAGCAAAGGCCTGAAGAGTCAAAAAGTACCTTCGCAAGCGGAGTGCAATGGGACAACCATTGGTCGAGAATTATCTAGAAAGATCATTGAGTAATTACTTATAGAGAGTTTTGTTGTCGTTTTCGGCATCAGATTCTTAATTTTAAACCTGCAAGCTGTGAGATATTTGCCATACTTTTTATTATGGCAAGTAGCGCAAGGATCATTTCAGTGTTTGCTAGGGTTTTAATCATGACGGCACTTCTGGTGCCGTTTTGCAGCTTTTCCACCGTCGTTTCTCTCGAAGCTTCAGCGCAAGTCGAGCAAGAGGGAGCGGTACAAAAGCTGTCTGTAGAAAAAATGATCCATTATCCAGAGGTGATTGATCAACTGTATCAAAGCACCAATTACCGTTTGAACTGGGAAAATGAAAGTGATATTGAGCAGTTTCTTTTTCAAGTAAACCTGGTTGCACTTGCGGATGTCACCGATGAATTCGAAAATCAACTTCACCGGATAAACCAAGTAAGGTGGCAGGGAGATAATCTCGACTTCGATTTAGTGATGACAGATTCACTCTTGATGTACCTTAGTTATCTTGAGCAACTCCCCGAAGAAGGGATTAATTGGCTATTTACAGACAAAGCCCATGTTACGTTACCCGCTCCTAGCATCGATACTTTATCGGTTCTGAGTAATGAGATTACGGTTGGCAAACTTGGTCAGTTTTTGGCAAGTCTCCGGTCTCCATTACAAACAGATGATGCTTTCTACTCCGCCTATTCTTCGCTATCGGAACATTCTCAGTACCAATATCCTGCCTATCAACAAACTGGGCTAGCACGTGTTGGCGATATATTAGAAAACAGACCCCTATTGATTGAGCGAATGGAGATCGTAGGCGTAGATGTTTCTTACTTGGATTTAGTCACTGAAGAATATGACGAACAATTAGAGCTTGCGATAAAAGAGTTCCAGCGTATTCATGGTTTGAAAGAAGATGGCGTTATCGGCCCGAATACCATTCGATGGATCAACTTTTCTCCTCAAGAGCGATTGCATCTGCTGGCGTTGAATTCTGAGCGTTCAAGAATTTGGTCGAAAGAAAGGGATAATGTTGTCTTTGTTAACGTGCCTGGATACGAAGTCACGTATTGGCATGATGGTCAACCCTTGTTTGAGTCTAAAGTTGTGGTAGGGAGAGCATCAAGAAAAACGCCCATCATGTCGGTAGCACTGGATTCAGTTATTCTCAACCCAACTTGGAACGTGCCTTGGACTATCATGGTTAAAGACATTATTCCTAAAGTAAAACGTAATCCGATGTATTTGATTAACCATAACATTCAAATCATTCGGTCTTGGACTTCGAACGAAATTATTGACCCTACAACCATCAATTGGGCAACGGTGAATCCGAGAACATTTCCTTATCGTATGCGACAGGCGTCGGGCTTACAAAATGCACTGGGATTGTACAAGTTCAATATGCCTAACCCACAAGCTATTTATTTGCATGACACGCCAAGTAAGAACTTGTTTGAACAGGACAGACGCGCATTCAGCTCAGGATGTGTTCGTGTAGAACATGCAGACCAGTTAGCAGAACTTCTGTTCAAAACTCAGGGGTTGGAAGAACGTTTAGCGAAAAAGCGAGAAAGTTCTCGTCGGTCTAACACGTCAGTTCCTTTGGGAGAGCGCATTCAAGTACACATCATTTATCAAACAGCATGGTTGGAAGAGGGAACGCTTTACTACCGTGATGATATCTATAAGTACGATCACCGCAGTTGAAATCTTTAAGGAAAATTTACAAAACGAAGAATTCTCTTTTCGTTCAATAATTAAGCAATAATTACTGCATCTGAAAATCAAGATGGAGCGTTTTATGCATTTGACGTGACAAATGTGTTTGGTTAATGTCCACGACTTGTCTAGTTGTTGAGCACTGTATTTTGAAATGGTAAGTCGTAACTTTTCCCGCCGAGATTTCCTTAAAATGACCGCTGGTGGTGTGGTGTTGGCGTCTGCCCTGCCATCATTTTCTTGGGCTTCACTCCCTGACGAGCCACGTGCGCTGGCGATGAACAATCTTAATACTGGAGAGATCCTCGAAACATGCTATTTCGATGGAAAACGATACATTAATGATGAACTTCAAAGGCTGAATGAGTTTTGTCGAGACCATCGACGGAATGAGGTTCATCCGATGGATCGACGCTTGTTCGATCAAATAAGCCAAATTCAAAAGTTAATTGGTACAGAAGCAGAGGTGATCGTCATTTCAGGTTACCGTTCTCCTGCCACTAACGCCTCGCTGCGCAACGGGTCTTCTCGTGTAGCGAAAAAGAGCATGCACATGGAAGGAAAGGCCATTGATTTTCGTTTAGACGGCGTGAAGCTTTCAACGGTTCGTGATGCTGCATTAAGCCTAAAAGCCGGTGGCGTGGGTTATTATCCAGGTAGTAACTTTGTTCATATCGATACGGGAGCTGTTCGTTCCTGGTAGTGCTAGTTGAGACAAGGTTTCTAGTCTCAGAACGTCGTCGATTACCCACAGTTCAAAGCTTGAAGTCGCTAGGCCTTAGTGTCATAGTTGCGGCAGTTTTCATGCAAATTTATTCGGTATAGGTTATCTATGGCTCTGAAATACCAAGTTGTTCCAGTAACATCTTTCTCTCAAAACTGTTCTATTGTCTGGTGTGACGAAACCATGAAAGGTATTGTGGTTGACCCAGGCGGCGATGAAAAGCAGCTCGCTATGCTTATCGAAGAGCTGGGTGTTGACGTGGTAAACCTAGTGCTAACACACGGTCACTTGGACCACGTAGGTGGCACGGAACCGCTGTCTGCACTGCTTGGCGGTACAGAGATTGTTGGTCCTCACAAGGCAGATAACTTCTGGTTGCAAGGTTTGGAAGGTCAGAGCCAAATGTTTGGTTTCCCGCTGACAGAAGCGTTTGAACCGCACCAATGGCTAAATGAAGGTGACACTGTCACTTTTGGTAATCAAGTGCTGAACGTATTCCACACACCTGGTCATACACCTGGTCACGTTGTGCTTTACAGTGAAGAAGCGCGTTTAGCGTTTGTGGGTGACGTTTTGTTTAACGGTAGCATTGGTCGAACTGACTTCCCACAAGGTGATTTCAATACGTTGATTAGTTCTATCAAAGAGAAATTGTGGCCTTTAGGCAATGATGTCACGTTTGTCCCTGGTCACGGCCCTCAATCGACTTTCGGTCATGAGCGTAAAACTAACCCGTTCGTTGCTGACGAGATGCCGCTTTACTAAAAGTGCGTGTACTAAGCATTATTCTGGCTCGGCGGCAGCTAAGTATCGCCGAGTCAGTCCCACAAAATCCTCAGCCTCACGATCTAGATCACTTGCTGATATAAATAGATCGTAGCCATAAAAGCCTCTCTGATACTTCATCCGGTTGGCGAGCATCGCTAACAAACCTTTGTACTCAATCCCATCTCTGTTTATATACGGTTTAGGGTCAAGCACTATATCCTCAAACTTATCTTCACACTGATTTTGTTTCGCGCCTAAGTAAAGCAGTGCTCGCTGGCTGAGGAGAATTTCTGTCGCTATACGAGGGCAGATTGAATTTAAGTAGGGCGAGTAGTGTTTTAGACGAATACCGATCCAAGGTAGCGGTTGGTGCCACCCTTCCTGTTGGTAGCTACAAATACCGATTGACTCAATATTTCGCCATCGGACGACCCAACCTCCTTTAAAAAGGTGTTGCTGAAAGTGAGAAGCTGTCAGCGTAAAAGTGACTTGGCTTTTCTTAATCATCAAGATGGCGAAACCAACGATTGCAGACATCAAAATGACCGACAACATGGCTTGCTTCCATCCCGGAGAAATGGCAACCAAAAACAAAGTGATGAGTGCAACAAGCAACAAAAGTATTCTGTTGATAGGGGAGTCGGGTTTGAAATGTGAATTTGTTAGGTGCAGCGTTTCCATGCTTATAACCTCATCGAATACTTGTCCAAAAATAAGTGGGTAGCTTTATGTGCATTGATTTGCATTTAAAATAAAACAAACCTCTGTTTTTATACCCAGTATTCAATAAATCCGTTCATAAAATATCTGATTAAATAGTAGACGTTCTATGCTTTGAGCGCATTTTTCATCGCGTTTCGCCGCTAAAACCTACAAATTGCTTGTGAATTTTGGTATAAAACGCGCTTCAAATTTTCATCCCTGCTGAGATGCAGTGAACTGGAGAAATATTCAATGAGACTTGCTCATAAGCGTAAAGTGCAGATGAAACTGCAAAAACGCATTAAAGCGACAGTAGCAAACTTAGCTGCAGCACCTAAAGCAGTGAAGCCTGTTGCGGAAAAAGCAGTAGCACCTTCTGTTGCTGAAAAAGCTGTTGCGGAGAAAGTAGTAGCTGATAAAAAAGTAGCTGCAGTGAAAACAGTTGATGTTGCCCTTACTCCTAAGCAACAACAAGTATTAGACATCGTTATGGCGAATGCTGAAGGTATTAACCCTAAAGGCATCGGTCTAGCTGCAGGTCAAGAAGATACTAAAGCGGCATCATGGGCTACTGGCGCACTAAAGAAGCTTCTTGAAGAAAACCTAGTTCAAAAAGAGCAGTTAGCAGGTAACAAAGTTATCTACAAAGCAGTTTAATTACCGCTACCGTTCTAGATTGAATACCTCGGCCGATGCCGAGGTATTTTTTTATCTTGGTATTGGAAATAATGCATTAAGTACTGACTTTAACACTGCCAATAAGTGGTTTGTCACATTTTCTTAAATACTATGTAAATTTTTTGGCAGAAAAATACGTACGTATTGTCTTTTATTTTTATTCATAGATAAAAATATAATTTATTGATTTTGCTATTAACAGTCTTTTGTCATGACGGTTGTCCTACGTACTTGTACGTAATACCTTAGGCTAATGCCTTATTGATGAATTACTCGCTTCCGTGTTCATGCCCATTTCGCATTAGACAACATTGTTACATCTTTTATACCGAATACAGCCAATCCTAATGAAATGGATGACAACAATAACCTTGGTGATAAAGGACGTGAACGATGAGTCTAATCCAAAAATCTTTAAAACGAGTGCTCAAAACAACCGCTGTCGCTGCCGCGATGGCACTCGCAGCGACTTCTGTAAACGCTGCTGAAAAAGTCTATCGTTTAAAGCTTGCTGAAACTTGGGGGCCTAATTTCCCAATTTTTGGTGATACCACAAAAAACATGGCCAAAATGGCGGAAGAGATGTCCAACGGACGTTTGCAAATCCGCATTGATTCCGCAAACAAGCATAAAGCGCCTTTTGGGGTGTTTGATATGGTTAAGTCGGGTCAGTATGACATGGGGCACTCAGCGTCTTATTACTGGAAGGGTAAGGTTCCAAACACACTTTACTTCACTTCTATGCCCTTCGGTATGTTGCCAACTGAGCAGTATGCATGGTTTTACTACGGCGGTGGTATGGAGCTGATGGAAAAAGTGTACTCTCCACATAACTTGATGTCTTTCCCTGGCGGTAATACCGATACTCAGATGGGCGGGTGGTTCCAAAAAGAGATCAAGTCCGTCGAGGACTTACAGGGTTTGAAAATGCGTATCCCAGGGTTTGCTGGTGAGATTTTGGCTGAGTTAGGTGCCAAGCCAACGAATATCGCCCCTGGTGAGCTATATACTTCTCTAGAGCGTCGCACAATTGATGCCTTGGAATGGGTTGGTCCATCGCTGGATCTACGTATGGGCTTCCACAAAATCGCGCCTTACTACTACACAGGTTGGCATGAGCCAGCGACTGAGCTTCAGTTCCTCGTTAACAAGCGTACCTGGAATCGTCTACCTGATGACCTAAAAGCGATTTTGCAAGTAGCCATGAAAACGGCCGCTTACGATATGTACACGCAATCGAAACACGAAAGTGGCAAAAACTGGGCATCTATTAAGTCTGAATACCCAAATGTTGAAGTAAAAGATTTCCCACCTGAAGTAGTAGCTGCGTTGCGAGAAGCAAACGATCGTTTGTTGAAAGAACATGCAGAAAAAGATGCTTTGGCGAAAGAGATTCAAGAGTCGCAAGCGAACTATATGAATCAAGTTCGACCATGGTCAGATATTTCGCACCGAGCGTACTTAAACAGTCAAGCTCAACAATAACGTTATGAAGCAGGCGATGCCGAGAGGTTTAGCCTGCTATCGAAGCCCAAGAAAACTTCATAATGAATGCTCCGCACCATAGCGGAGCGCATCTAAACGTTCCACGGAGTTCGGAATGAGAAGTCTTATTTATATTGAGCGATTATTTAACCGCTTTAGCGATTTTCTCGGATGGTTATCCAGCATCCTGTTTATTTTGTTGTTAGCAAACGTTGTGTACGACGTTGTCATGCGTTACGTGTTTAATGATGTGTCTATCGCATTCCAAGAAATGGAATGGCATCTATTCTCTGCCGTGTTCTTGCTTGGTGTGCCTTACGCAATTAAGTCCGGTGGCCATGTTCGCGTCGACATTTTTTATGAACGCTTATCTTACAAAGCACAATCCATCATCGACATCATAGGCACACTATTTTTCTTATTCCCTTTTTGCCTACTGGTAGCTTGGTTTGGTATTGATTTCGCCAAGGAAAGTTACGCGTTAGGCGAGACGTCTGGTGACCCAGGTGGCTTACCATATCGTTGGATTATCAAAGCGATGATTCCGCTGTCATTTTTCTTTATGGCGGTGAGTGGTATTGGATTGTTACTTCATTCAATCAACAAAATTGTCAACCCTCATCTCATCTATGCCGGTAATAACGGTAAGTCGTAAAAGGAAGTCATTATGATCGGTATAGTGATGTTTTTTGTTGCGCTCTTTGCGCTTCTATTGGGATTTCCCGTTGCCTTTACTTTTGGTGGTATCGCGCTGATTTTTGGTGTTTGGGCTGAAGGCATCGAGATGTTTGCTTTTATGCCATATCGAATTCAGTCCATTATGGAAAATACGGTGCTAATGGCCGTACCGCTGTTCGTTTTTATGGGGCTAGTGCTACAGAAAACGAAGCTTGCTGAACAGCTACTAGAATCAATGGGGCGTTTGTTCGGTGGCGTTCGCGGTGGTATCGCTATTTCTACCGTGTTAGTTGGCGCATTGCTTGCAGCTTCAACGGGTGTGGTAGGCGCATCAGTTGTTGCGATGGGCTTAATATCTCTTCCTGTGATGCTCAAGTACAATTACGACAAAGGTTTAGCGTGTGGGACTATTTGTGCGTCTGGCACGTTGGGCCAAATTATCCCACCTTCTATCGTGTTGATCTTGTTGGGTGATGTACTTGGCGTACCGGTAGGGGACCTATTTCAAGCTGCGATCTGGCCCGGTATTACACTTGTTGGCGCCTATGTGATCTACATTCTCATCTACGCGAAGTTGAACCCTCAAGCCGCACAGGCGATAGAGCGCGATGAGTCGATCAGTCGTAAACAAGAAGTGCTCACCGCACTGAAAGCTGTATTGCCACCTTTAGCATTGATCATCGTGGTATTGGGCTCCATCTTTGCAGGGATTGCAACACCAACAGAGTCAGCGGCACTGGGTGGTGCAGGTGCGATTATTTTATCGCTATTGTATAAGCAGTTTAGTTGGTCGATGATTTATGATGCATCAAAAGAGACAGTTAAAGTAACCGCAATGGTCTTTGCGATCTTACTTGGTGCGACCGCCTTCTCAATGGCATTTACCTACACTGGTGGTGATTATTTAGTTGAAGAGTGGATGTTAGAACTGCCGGGTGAAAAGTGGGGATTCCTTATTATTACCATGGTGGTGATTCTGATTTTAGGTTTCTTTATCGACTTCGTTGAAATCTGTTTTATCATCGTGCCAATTATTGCGCCAGTCGCTGAATTGATGGGCATTAATATGACGTGGTTTGCGATTCTTATTGCGATGAACTTGCAGACGTCGTTCCTCACACCGCCATTTGGCTTTAGTTTGTTTTATCTAAAAGGTGTCGCTCCAGCAGGGGTTACTACGCGTGATATCTACAAAGGTGTGATGCCATTCATCGCGATTCAGATTGTTGTGTTGGCGTCTTTGCTGTTTTTCCCAGCTTTTTACGGTATGAGTTAATCACTCGATAATAAAGAGATTTTGTGAACTGAGAGTTTTTACCTTTTGAGACAAGTTGTTAAGCTGTTAATTATGTCTATGCAGACACAATCGATTAGTTTGTACTGCTAAGATAGTAAGCTGTAAAGGCAGCGTTTCATGGAGGGAAGGGATGCCTCTCAAAGCAAAGTTAATTCTGCTGACACTGATACCCGTGGTATTGGTGTCAGCGAGTATCAGCTGGATCTCTATCTATCAAACCAAGACCCTTGGCAAAAGGGAGGTAGAGATCTTTCATCAAAACCTGATCCAATCAAAAGAAGCGGCGCTGAAAGATACGGTCGACGTCGCTTTTGACTCCATTTCTTACATCTACAACGATCCGACTTTAGAAGAGAGTGTTGCCAAAACGCGTGTGAAAGCGATTTTAAATCGTTTGAGTTATGGGTCGGACGGCTATTTTTTTGCTTATGATAAATATGGTACCAACCTTGTACACCCAGTTCTTCCGGAGCTTGTCGGGGAAAACTTACTCTATCTTGAAGACGAAAATGGCGATCGCTTAATCGAAGCTTTATTGTATCAAGCGCAATCAGGTGGTGGATTTCATCAGTACCTATGGCAAAAGCCATCTACAGGTGAAGTCGTCCCTAAGCTTAGTTACGCTGCATGGCTCGATAAGTGGGAATGGATGATAGGGACTGGGCTGTATATTGAGGATGTCAGCCGAGAAGTCGCCAATATGCGCGCGGCAGTGAACAAAAATATCGAAACGACATTTTTCTCAGTCGTCGTGATCTTAGCGGTGACCGTTGCTGTAATCATTGTTCTCACTTTGGCGATCAATCTGCACGAGCATCGCCTCGCTGATAAGAACCTGAAAGAATTGGCACATAAAACCGTGATGTTCCAAGAAGATGAGAAAAAGCATTTAGCGCGAGAACTGCACGATGGAATCAATCAGTTGTTAGTCTCCAGTAAATGTCATTTAGACTTAATGAGTCATAGACTTGAAGACGAAAAACTCAAATCCCACTTAGATAAATCACAACGATCGCTCGTCACCGCGATAAATGAGGTGCGGCATATTTCTCATCAGCTCCGTCCAAGCGCCCTCGATGATATCGGTTTAGAAGCAGCACTGACGACCTTGCTACAGGACTTTCATTCCCATTCCGGGATTGATATCGAGAGCAATTTCGATACTCAGCAGCACAAACTGACTTCGGAAGTCGCAACGACGCTATATCGCGTCGCTCAGGAGTCTTTGAATAACATTGAAAAACATGCGCGAGCGAAAAAAGTAACGGTTACTTTGCAAAAAATGGGCAATATGCTGCAATTACTCATACGTGATGATGGCGTTGGATTTGTGGTTAACCAAGCAGTGCACCAACAAGGGATTGGGTTAAGGAACATGCAAGAGCGTGTAGAGTTCATCGGTGGTGAATTTGAGCTAATGAGTGAGCTTGGCTTGGGAACAGAGATTACTGTGCTGCTTAATTTGGATGAAATAGTTTATGGATAAACCGATTAGTGTAGTGATTGTCGATGATCATCAAGTGGTATTGGATGGCTTCATGGCTCGTTTGGAGTTAGAGCCTGACATCGAAGTGGTGGGTACAGCAAGCAATGGCTTGGAAGCGATAGAGGTCGCAAAGCACTTGCAACCGGACGTCATATTGATGGATATCAGCATGCCAATAATGAACGGTATTGAAGCGACTGGTGTGATTAAAGAAGCTCGCCCAGAGAGCAAAATACTTATGTTGACCATGCACGATAATCGCGAGTACATCATGAAGGTCATGCAAGCTGGTGCCGTAGGATATATGCTCAAGGAAATCTCGGCCGAGAAAATGGTGCAAGCAATAAAAACGGTTAACCAAGGCTCGACGTATTTCTGTGAATCCGTCACACAAACACTCTTTACCCAAGAAGTGGTGCCTGCCACGCAAAAAACGAATCCTCTCAGCCGCAGGGAAGAAGCGGTACTTAAATTAGTTGCTCAAGGAAACAGCAGCAAGAAAATCGCCACTTTACTCAATATTAGTTATCGAACGGTAGAGACGCATCGCCATAACATTAAGCACAAGTTGGACTTACATTCGACGGCAGAGTTAGCAAAATATGCGTTTGAAACTGGGTTGACTGAGTAGGAGAGTAGTGCCCGCAAAAAGCGAGCACGTGGGAGCGAAACTAATCGGCTTTGGTAATGCTACCAAGCTCTAGCATTGGAGCAACATCGATGTCCTCTGCATTCATCATCGTCGAGATGCGTTGAACGGAAGATAGTAGAAGGGATTGCTCCCATTCTTCCAATTTTTGGAATCGATTAATGAAGTGCTCTTGCAGCGGCGTTGGTGCTTGTTTTAAGGCTTCTTGGCCCTTGCTCGTAAGTACAGCATGCACTTTACGCTTGTCTTGAACACTGCGCTGACGCTCAACAAACTGGCCTCGTTCTAGTCTATCTAGAATGGTCGTTGCGGTCGCTTGGCTCATGTTAGTGTGGCTAGACAACTGTTTAATCGTCACGTTATCTAAGTCATTGATAGCGCGCATCAAAATCAACTGTGGAGCAGTCAATCCAGACTCTTTGCTCAGCTTTTTAGAATGTAAATCAATAGCGCGGATGATCTGACGAATCGAGACCAATACTTCTTCGTACTTTTCCAATTTATTCATCCAGTCTGTAGGGAACATTTATCGAGGCGACACTAACTTAAATGCGCCCTTATTTAAAGGGGGGAAATCAAAAATTACCTCTACAATTTTACGCCGTGTCCTCAATACCATTTTGTCGCGCCTTTTCGACAAAATAAGAAGAGCTAAAATTATTATAGCAATAAATGTTTGTGGTCTAACTATTGTAGTAGTGATTTGTTCTATCAAAGGCCGTAACCACACAGTGAAAAGTAAGTTATTGGATTTTTTAATAGCAAAAAGATAGACAAAAACGTGTCAAATGATAGGATCTTGCGCCTTCACGGAATGCAAAACGTATCGTGTTCGAAAGATTTTTTTGTTTGGTACGTAAAAACACTACAAAAATAGAGAGGAACGATGACAAAGGGTATAGATAAGTACAGTATCGATAGTACCGACTATACGGTAGGTCAGGACAACGTTCAAAAATGGGGTTTTGATGTTCATAACCCAGTTTTTGGTATTAGTGCAGGTTTAATTGCGCTGTTTCTTGTCGCTGCATTAGTTCTAGATGCACATACCGCAAAGACGGCACTTGATGGGCTGAAGTGGAAAATTATTGGTTCATTCGATTGGTTGTTCATTATTGCAGGTAACATTTTCGTTATTTTCTGTTTGGCACTTATCGTCTCACCAATGGGTAAGATTCGACTAGGTGGTAAAGACGCTGTTGCCGATTACTCGTTTATGTCATGGCTTGCAATGCTATTTGCAGCTGGTATGGGTATCGGTTTAATGTTCTGGAGTGTTGCAGAACCTGTCGCTTACTTCACCGGTTGGTATGAAACGCCACTTGGTGTTGAGGCAAATACACCAGAAGCCGCGAGATTGGCACTGGGTGCAACGATGTTCCACTGGGGCCTTCACCCATGGGCAATTTACGGTGTTGTAGCACTTTCTTTAGCATTCTTTGCCTACAACAAAGGTTTACCGCTATCTATGCGTTCGATCTTCTACCCACTTCTGGGTGATCGTGCATGGGGTTGGGCTGGCCACATTGTGGACATTCTGGCTGTGCTTGCGACTTTATTTGGTCTTGCTACATCCCTAGGTCTAGGTGCGCAGCAAGCAGCAAGTGGTATTCATCACGTATTTGGTGTTGAGCCAGGCCTGGGCCTACAAATCGTCGTTATTACCGTGGTGACTTTACTTGCTGTTGTTTCCGTCGTACGCGGCATCGATGGTGGTGTTAAAGTCATTAGTAACATCAACATGGTTGTGGCGTTCTTGCTACTTCTCCTTGTTGGTCTTATCGGTTGGGCGGCGAGCCTAGGTTCGATTCCAACCACACTTATGGCATATGTAGAGAATATCATCCCACTAAGTAACCCGTTTGGTCGTACGGACGAAGCTTGGTTCCAAGGCTGGACAGTGTTCTACTGGGCTTGGTGGATTTCATGGTCGCCATTCGTAGGCATGTTCATCGCGCGTGTTTCTCGTGGCCGTACCGTTCGCGAGTTCATCACAGCAGTTCTGCTGGTTCCAACTGCGGTTACCGTTGTTTGGATGTCTGTATTTGGTGGCCTGGCGATCGAGCAAGTTGTTGATAAAGTAGGTGTGCTGGGCACAAATGGCTTGACTGACGTATCACTTGCTATGTTCCAAATGTTTGATGTTCTTCCATTTGGTAGCATGCTTTCTATCATCGCTGTTGTGTTGGTACTTGTGTTCTTCATTACGTCTTCTGACTCTGGTTCACTTGTTATCGACAGTATCACGGCAGGTGGTAAAGTCGATGCACCTGTACTTCAACGTGTCTTCTGGGCATTCATGGAAGGTGCAATTGCGGTTGCTCTGCTATGGATTGGTGGCTCCGAGGCGGTTCAAGCTCTTCAGGCTGGTGCCATTTCTACAGCACTGCCATTTACCTTCATTCTGCTTGCAATGTGTGTGAGCTTATTGATGGGTATGCGAACTGAGCGTCAGTAATTCGGCATTTTATAAAACCGTTTACTAACAATTAATCAAAAGGCCAGCAATTTGCTGGCTTTTTTTGTGCGGTTTTTATGACGATCGAGACAAAAAAATGACACATGAAAGTTCATATTTTACAAAGAGTTAATGTGCTATTTTGTTTTTTAAAAATTAGTGAATAGTCGTAAAAAAGTGTGTAATATTCATGCACCTTAACTGTTCTCCCAACTCAAAAAACTATAAATATGAAATTATCATTAAAACAAAAGCTTATAGGCGCAAGCCTTTCTGCTGTTGTTGTGATGGCAACAGCACTTACTTGGTTGTCGGCTGGTCAATTATTTGATCAGACTCGTTCAGGTGTCTATTCACGTGCGCAAAGTCTTAGTACTACTGCGTCAGAGGGAATTTCTGATTGGGTCAATATCCGTAAAGATATTGCCACTGCGTTCAACGACTACTCGACCGAGCAAGACGTTGTTCCTTTCCTACAACAAGCTCGCAAGGCTGGTGGCTTCGATGACATCTTCCTTGGTACACCAAACGGTGATATGTACCGCTCTCATCCGGAGCGTAACCGTGCTGATTATGACCCTCGCACACGTCCTTGGTACAAGGATGCTGATGCCGCGGGTAAGCAAATCATCACAGCCGCATATCAAGACGCAATCACGAATGCACTACTTGTGACCATTGCTGAGCCAGTAATGAAAAATGGTCAGTTTGTTGGTGTTGTTGGTGCGGACGTACTGATCGATCAGCTTATCAGCGATGTGATTAACTTAGATGCAGGTGAAAACGCGCATGCGATGCTAATCGACATGAATGAAGGCACCTTCTTAGCGCATCCAGATAAAAGCTTGACGCTTAAGCCTATCACCAGTGTTCTAAAAGATTTTTCAGAAGAGGCAATTGAGCGCGCCGCCGATGAAGGTCGTATCGAAGATACGGTAATCAAAGGAAAAGAGAAGCTTTACTACTTCAATAAAGTTCCTGGTACGCATTGGATGTTTGCGATTGAAATGGATCGCGCAACAGAAGAAGCAGGTCATGCGGTATTGCTACGAGATCTATTGTTTACTGCTGTGGCGATCACGATTGTGGTTATTCTTGCAGTTTCTTGGCTAGTTGGTTTCTTGTTCCGTGACTTGAACCGCGTATCAAATGCACTGGAAGAAATTGCATCTGGTGAAGGTGACTTAACGCAACGCCTAGAACCACGCAGTGATGATGAAGTAGGTAAACTGGCGGAAAACTTCAACCGTTTTGTTGGCAACATGCACACAATGGTTACTAAGCTTAGCCACGTATCTTCTGCGCTTTCAGAACAAGCACGCACGACAGCACAGCAAGCTGAGGAGCGTAGTCAGCGTATCTCTTACCAGCAAGATGAAATCAACATGGTGGCGACGGCTGTGAACGAAATGGCAGCAGCGACACAAGAAATTGCAGGTAATGCTGATAGCACGGCAAGTAACTCAGAAGAAGCGGTTCAAGCTTGTTCACATGGTTCTAGCCAAGTAACTCAAACGCAAGGCTCTATTCAGAACTTAGCGCAAGAAGTTCAAGTTGCTACTGATGTGATTCAAGAGCTAGAAGCACACGGAAATAGCATCAATACGATTCTATCAACGATTCAAGGCATTGCAGAGCAAACGAACCTACTTGCACTTAACGCGGCGATCGAAGCGGCACGTGCAGGTGAGCAAGGCCGTGGTTTTGCTGTGGTTGCAGATGAAGTCCGCGTATTGAGCCAACGTACTCATGCTTCAACGCAAGAGATTCAAGAAACTATCGAGATGCTACAAGGCACAACAGCCAAAGCGGTCGGTATTATGGGTGACAGTCGTCGTCTAGCTGATACCAGTGTTGATGATGCCAATGCGGCTGCAGCGAGCTTGACGCAAATCCACACTGCTGTTGAGCGTATCAGTGATATGGCAACGCAGATTGCTTCAGCAGCAGAAGAGCAAGCATCGGTAACCACTGAGATCACTCGTAACACTGAAGGTATTCGTGACGTGTCTAACGAGTTGTCAGTCGAAGCTCATCAAGCAGCAGAACAAGCTGCTCACCTGTCTGAGCTATCACACGAACTTGAACAAGAGATTCAACGCTTTAAGCTGTAATCTTGTCTCAACCTAAGTAAAAAGGAGCCATCTGGCTCCTTTTTTGATCGCTATTAAGCGTGAAATACATTACAGCCAGAACTCACTGATGGGTTGCTCTTCACTGTAATGATGGGCGATTTGCGCTTGCAGCAGCTCTGCGGTAGCAATTGCGTCGGTTAATGCATGGTGAGGCGTATAGTCTGGCAGCCCATAACGGCGTCGAGATTGCGCTAGCCTAACCGATTCTGGTTTTTTCCCTTTTAGACGCTCCCAGAGAGAGCCTGAACGTTTCTGTTGAATCGTTTCTTCAAGGTGCAGCGTATCTAAAACAGGAAACTCAATACCTTCCCCTAAACGGCTTTTGAGCGCTTTATCCAGAAACTCTCTCTCGATACGACGGTAATGAACAACAATGATTTTCCCGCTTAAGCATGGTAGCAGCTCGCTTAAGATATCGCCTAAGTCAGGCGCATCGATCAATTCGCTGTGAGTAATACCGTGTATAATGACTGAGTCTTCATCGAGTGCACGCTGTGGACGTACCTTCCAATGACGCGAGTTACGTAGGAAAATTCGCTTCAGGTTAAACGGCACCAAACCAATAGTAATGATGTCATGTTTTTCAGGATTCAAACCCGTCGTTTCGAAATCTAACGCCACGAACTCCACCTCAGATAACGGTGTTTCTGGAGCAGGCGGCTTGTTGCTATAGAACGCAATTAAATTCTCATCCTTCGCCATCTCCAGCTTTTGTTCAAACTTCGTTGGCCACTGAATGGTTGGCTTCTGAAAGAGCTTTTTAATCATGCTAAACCTCACTTAAAGCTCTTGTTCGCTTGGTAGCGGAACTTAAGGAAATTTTGACCATTGCTTAGGATCTGGAATGCATCCTTTAGGTTGCGACGTTCAAACTCAGAGAGGTTTTCTGGTTCGATATTGTTATCAGGATCAATGCCTAGTTCCACATCCGTCGCTTGGTGACGAATACGCACCATGGAAATAAACTCTAACGCGTCTTTTAAGTCTTGTGCTCGACCTTTTGGCAAAATGCCAGCGTCAATGATGTCGTCGAGACGCTCAAACGAGTTCTGTGCACGTGAGCCAACTGCCAGAGAGTGAACACGAATTAAGTCGACCAGAGGAGCAGTACCGCGACGTTTGAGGTTGATGGAGTTGTTGTGTCTGCCATCTTTTTCCATCACGAAGTCTTTAAAGAAGCCTAGAGGTGGTGTTCTGTTTAGTGCGTTACGAGCCAAACACGCTAAGAAGCGGTTGTTCTTTCGAGCGCGACGAACAATAAAGCTAGTTAACTGTTCTGCCCATTTTAAGCGGCCATAGACACCATCCAAGTCGAAAAAGATGGAGGCGTTGAGTAGTGCTTTCGGGTTCGGGTTATCAATCCAGTCAGCAAAACACTCTTCCCACTCTGAACGAGTCATGCGCCATAGTGGGTTGGTTGCCATAATATCACCTGTGCAATATTTGTAGCCACAGGCATCTAACCCATCGCTGACGTATTTTGCTAGGGCTTCGAAGTATTTACCATGTTTCTCTTCTTGATAGGTCTCATCTAGAATGATGGCGTTATCTTGGTCAGTCACCAACAGTTGCTCATCTCGCCCCATTGAGCCAAGTGCAAGGAAACAATAAGGAATTGGCGGTGGGCCAAGCTCTTCTTCTGCCATTTCTAGCAGACGCTGTTTGAAGCTTCGGCCAATGACCGACATCGCGCTACCCACCATGTGAGAGTTGGCATCTTCATTGACCAGACGCACGAAGCTGCTTTTCACTTCTTCGGCAACAACGGCTAAATCTTCGATAGTCTGTTGTTGGAAAATACTACTCACCAACAACAACGAATTCTGAGATTCATAACGAACAATGTCGGTTGTTTCGATAATACCGATTGGTAATTGGTTTTTTACCACTGGTAGGTGATGTACGTTGTAACGCAGCATCGTTAACATTGCTTCATAGATGTAAGCGTTGTGGTCAAGAGACATGACCTCCGTGGTCATCACACTGGACACATCGTCCTGTGGGGACAAACCTTCAGCTAACACACGGGTACACAAGTCACGGTCAGTAATGATACCAAGTACTGGGGACTGTGGATCGTCTTCGTCACGAACGAAATCTGGGTCGACGATAAGTAAAGCCGATACGTTGTCATTCGCCATTTGCTGCGCGGCTTGCTGGATTGTCTGACCACTATCAATCGTATGAGCATCGCCAGTCAGCAAGGTTTTCACTTTCGACGTCGTCAGGTCATTGGCGTCTTTGTTTTCTGAAATGGCTTGGCGTAAACGAGCGCTATTTTCAACTTCAACAAAATCCGCAAAGGAATCAAAGTTATCGTAAATTTCTTGGAAAATGTCACCAGGAATACAGTAGAGCAGGGTATCCTCAATGGCTTTTACCGGAAAGCGGACTTTGTTATTGGTGAGCATGCCCATCTGGCCAAATAGGTCACCTTCGTCAAGGCGGTTATACAGCTCACCTTTGCGTCGATAAACTTCAACAACACCGCTTCGCACCACGTATAAATCTTGGATATAGTCTCCAAAATGGATGATGGGGGTATCTTCTCGGTAGTACGAGATTTCGACACTCTCTGTCACCTTGTTTAGTGTTTCTTCAGGGAGTTCATTGAACGGGGGATACTTGGCGAGAAAGTTGTAAATCTCGAGAAGTTCTGCATCCATCGAAGGCGCCTTTTAGTTCGCAAATAATAAAGTAATCTTAACTTAGTTTTAAAACAGAGTCTTATCTGAACCGCGATTTTCGTGCTCAGTCATAAGATTCTGACATATCGCACGATAAGGGAGCTTCATTTTTACTACTATATGGTCACCTCAATTGAAAAAGACGTCGTCGATATGTTTTCTTCGTGATGACTGATTAGCTCTTTGGCTGTTTCAGATCGTTATCACGTCTTTAGATTAAGCTATTCTTCTTGAGCCAAGTAGCTCAGGCGATGGAATACAGTGTTTAGATAATTCTCATGAAAGGAAGTCGAATGGTGAGAAATTTATTGCTTGTTTCTTTAGCTGCTTTGCCGGCGATATCAAGCGCAGCGGTCATGGACCAAGCAGAAAAATTTGGGTACGAACACATTCATTTGGATGTTGGTGCCGGAACGACAAACGAAGAATGGTTAGATAACTCTAATGCGACCACAGTTGGACTCGGTGGTAACTATTTGTTTACTGAGAACTGGTTGTTTAATGTTGATTACTCAGCGCAGTTTTTCCATCCGGATGATTTTACTCTTCGCATTGACCGCCTTTTGTTTGGTGGTGGTTACCGTTATGGAGTTACAGAGCAATTCGATATCTACGGGCTATATGGAATAGGCGCAATCAAAGCGAAAGCGACGGACGACAAAACGGATAATACGTTGTCTTCCGATAGCGAATTGATTCAAGCTGTAACTGTTGGGGTGAATTACTTGCTCAGTGAAAAGCTTATTGCGACAGCTGAAGTGGAGTTGAACAGTAGTGATATCGTTGATGAGAACAATTTTAAGATCGGTCTTAACTACCAATGGCATAAAGTCATCGGCACTGGTCTTTTTTATCAGTTTAGAGATACTGATTACAGCGGTGAAAGCTCAGATTACGTCAATGAAGTTGGGCTGAGTTTGAAGTTTGTCTACTAGATCGGACGGGTTCGTTTTTGGCGTTAAGTTAAAACAAAAAAGGTCAGCTTATGCTGACCTTTCCTTTTAATAAAGTATGCGACAGTCGATTATAAAACCGCTGCAATGCCTTTACACAGAGGGCCCATATTTGACTTCGTCATACCAGCAACACTGATTCGGCCAGAACCGACAATGTAAATACCGAACTCTTCTTTAAGGCGGTTAACTTGCTCTTTAGAAAGACCAGAGAAAGAGAACATACCATTTTGACGTTCGATGAAACTAAAGTCTGCGTCCACACCCTCTGCTTTTAGTGTCGCTACAAATAGTTCACGCATTTCTTGAATGCGGTCACGCATTTCTGCTACTTCAGCTTCCCATTCCGCACGCATTTCGGCGTTGCCAAGAATGTGAGTCACGACAGCGCTGCCGTGTGCAGGTGGGTTAGAGTAGATAGAGCGAATAATGGCTTTAACTTGAGAAAAAGCGGTTGTTGCGACTTCTTCTGACTCAGCTACTAACGTGAAGGCACCTACGCGTTCATTGTATAGGCCAAAGTTTTTCGAGAAAGAGCTCGCGACTAGGATTTCTTTGTTGTATTTAGCAAAAGTACGAAGACCTGCAGCATCTTCTTCCACACCTTTAGCAAAGCCTTGGTAGGCGAAGTCGAACAGAGGAAGCAATTTCTTCTCTGCGACAAGTTTCGCCAATGTTTCCCATTCTTCAGCCGTAGGATCGATCCCTGTAGGGTTGTGACAGCAGCCGTGTAGAAGCACGATGTCGCCTTCAGATGCAGATTGAAGATCATTTAGCATCGCATCGAAGTCTTTGTCTTTTGTTTCAGCATTGTAGTAGCTGTATTGTGCCGTTTCGATACCAGCAGCAGTAAATACGCCGTTGTGGTTTGCCCATGTAGGGTTGCTGATCCAGATCTTTACATCGCCTAGTTGACGTTTAATGAACTCGCCGGCAACACGTAGTGCACCAGTACCACCCGGAGCTTGCGCTGTTTTAGCGCGTTTTTCGTTTACAATTTCTGCATCAGAGCCGAAAAGCAGTTTTTGCACTGCAATGCCGTACTCTGCTGTGCCTTCGATGGTTAGGTAAGATTTGGTTTTTTCAGTTTCAACAAGTGCTGCTTCAGCTTTCTTTACTGTCGCAAGAACGGGAGTTTCGCCTTGCTCGTTTTTGTAAATACCTACGCCAAGGTTAATTTTGTCTGCGCGAGCATCTTTTTTAAACTCTTCAGTAAGGCCAAGAATAGGGTCAGCCGGAGCGGCAACTACTTTTTCAAACATAATCTTCATCCATGTTAATCGAAGGGGTGTGCTAACATTTATACCTTTCAGCAATATTGGTTACAACCGTTACTGAAAAGAAAACCTAAAAAAGTTGCGATTTGAAACAGAATTCTAACATAACTAAAGTTTTTGCCATGAAAACGTTTGGTAGGCACAGAGTTTGAAGGGCATTTATGCCATGGTTGGAGAAGTTTTGCACACATCCCAATCGTTTCAATTCAGTGCTTTGCGTTAACGCGTTTATAGTTGTCTAGTGAGGATTTGTTGAGACAAAAACGCCCCACCAAAGGTGGAGCGTTTACTGTTAGAAGTATGGATATCGGTTGGGGTTATTTCTTCAGATTGATTTCCGACTCAACCGCATTGGTTTCGATGTCAGGGTTAGAAGAAAGTTTTTCAGTCGCCCAGTCGTTCATATGCTTTAAGATCGCTTTTAATGCGTGTTTTTCGGTTGGTACTTCTGTCTTTTCAACTTCAAGTTTTTGCTTCGGATGCGTACCCGTCGCATCTTCTGCAACGTGTAACCAATCTGGATGCCAGTAATAAGGTTGGCCGGAAGGAGAGCTCCAAGAATGTACGCCGTTGGATTCACCTTTGTATTTAATATCTTCTTCGTTGTATTTCGCCATTATTGTTTTCTCTCATAATCCATGAGTTGAGGTGTGCATCACCATTACTATTTAAATGTAACAGATGTAATGAAAATTAATGTGATAACAATCGACTTATTTTGCCCTTTGAACGCGATAGAAGATGCGTACTTCTCATTCAGAAGAATTTACTATTTGGCAGGTTTTAGCTTTATTTGTGTTTAAAGCATACGACGATGGATTCGCCTACCTAATGCTATTCTTGAACGGTGATAGAGCCTAAACTACTCATCATTCAAGTGTTTGAGAATCGCCGCTTTTGCATGCTCTTCTGTCGCTGTTTCTCCATCAGGGACTTCAAGGTCAGCCTTTTTGTGTTCACCCAAAGCATCTTCAGCGATATGCAGCCAATCAGGATGCCAATAATAAGGGGTGGTACTGCCAGGATGGTCCCAACTATGTACACCTTTATGTTTTCCGCGATACAAGAGATCGTCCATTGTAAAAACTTTCATCGCTTCCTCCTGATTTAAAGACCGTAGCTCGAAGTGAGTTTAACGCACTCAGTCCAACGTAAAACCTTGGCTTTTAGGTATTGCAAAGATGTGAGGCAATATGTGTGTAACAGTCAAAGTATGGGATATAAACGCTCACTTCGTGGCTGAAATATCTATTGATAAGCTTGATAAATTACGTTGCTAAATTGAATACTCCCATATCAGAATGCTGGCGCGAAGTATGCTATGGTGCGGCTGTAAGTGAAATGAGGGAAACATGAACCGATACCGTCAACTGGCTGAGCTGTTCAAAACGCAGATTCAGCAAAATACATGGAGAGCAGGGGAAAAGCTGCCATCAGTGCGTGTAACAAGCCGAAACCATTCTGTCAGCGCAGGTACGGTATTACAAGCTTATCAGCTGCTCGAAGCACAAGGTTGGGTCGCAGCGAAACCTCAGTCTGGATACTTTGTGACTGCGGAGTTGGACCGCTTCGAACCGAGTTCTCCAGCTACTTCCGTTTATCGCTCTAGCATCAACGATGAACTTTACGACTACCTCAAAAATCAGGCCTCACCGAATGCGGTGAAGTTTGGCTCCGCGTTTCCAGACCCTGCATTGTTCCCATTAGAAGCGCTAAACCGCAATCTAGCCAGCTCAGGTAGGAAGATGGGGGCAGAGACGTTATTGGATAACTTGCCGCCGGGTTGTGAGTCTCTACGCCGTTTGATTGCTCAACGGTACATCCAACAAGGTATGGTGTTTACCCATGATGATGTTGTCGTTACTTCTGGCGCATTAGAAGCGTTGAATTTGAGCCTTCAGGCCGTGACCCAGCCTGGAGATACTGTTGTAGTTGAATCACCGACGTTTTATGGCGCACTTCAAGCGATTGAACGTTTAGGTCTAAAGGCGATAGAAATAACGGTGGATCCGTTAACTGGACATTCAGTGGATCAAATTGAAGCGACTTTTGCCGACAATGATGTTCGCGCATGTTGGTTAATGACTAACTTTCACAATCCAACAGGAACCTTATTAAGTGACGGGCAGAAGCAACGTATCGTCGAACTGGCTGATAAATACGATGTGTACTTGATCGAAGATGATGTGTATTCAGAGCTTTATTTTTCTGAAAAAAAGCCAAGCTCACTTAAAGCTTTTGATACACAAGAACGCGTGTTGCATTGTGGATCATTTTCAAAAAGCCTTTGCCCTGGCTATAGGCTGGGCTGGGTGGTAAACAAACGCTTCAATGAGCAACTTCAAAAGCTGCAACTTATCTCGACGTTGTCAGGCAGTGCACCAATCCAGCAGGGTATCGCGCATTACTTACAAAACGATAGTTATGATAGCCATCTTAGAAAACTGCGAAAGAATCTTGAGCAGCGGCAATTGGCGTTTATTGAACTGGTTGATAAGTACTTTCCCCAATCAATTCGTTACACGCAACCGGAAGGCGGCTATTTTCTTTGGATAGAACTGCCGAAAACAAAGTGCGGAAAAGCGATTTATCAAAAGTTATTGGAAGCGAACATCACTGTAGCATTTGGTCAGTTGTTTTCTGTCGCTCCAAATTATGAGAACTACCTGAGGCTTAATACATCGTTACCTGTAAATGATGAATTAGAACAAGCCGTGAAGACGGTCGGAGAATTACTTCATTAGCCAACTGTTTACCTGTTTTTTGCTCAAACTGTATCAGTGGACGATACCGAAGCTGTGTTTCAATCATGGGCAGACAACCATTTAGGTTAGGAGCCGTAATGAAAAAGCAGTTGGTAAAGCATGAACTTAGGTTGATGGGTGTTGCTATTTTTAGCGCATTTTTGTTGGTGTTTGCACACTTGATATTGGCGAAATCTTTCTCTCATATGGTTTGGACGGAATACACTGCTGCTGTTATCCCATTTGTGATGTTTGGCTTGTGTGTGGTTGGAGTAAAATACGCAGCGCGAGCAGATGAGGATGACGACGAAGATAACAACTAGAGTGCATACACCGGTTGCTAGAAAATCATTCGTACAAAATAAAAGACCTCCACATGGGAGGTCTTTTTAATTCAATATCACTAAAAAGTGATTAGAAGTTCGCAGAGCGAGGAGTACGTGGGAATGGGATCACGTCACGAACGTTGCCCATACCAGTTACGTAAGATACTAGGCGCTCGAAGCCTAGACCGAAGCCTGCGTGTGGCACTGTACCGTATTTACGTAGATCGCGGTACCAGCTCATATGTTCAGGATCGATACCCACTTCACGCATACGTGCATCGAGAATGTCTAGGCGCTCTTCACGCTGAGAACCACCGATGATTTCGCCGATGCCCGGTGCTAGAACGTCCATCGCTGCAACTGTTTTACCGTCATCGTTAGCACGCATGTAGAATGCTTTGATGTCTTTCGGGTAGTTCTTAACGATTACAGGTGCTTTGAAGTGTTCTTCAGCAAGGAAACGCTCGTGCTCAGAAGACATATCGATACCCCATTCAACTGGGAATTCGAACTCACGACCTGAATCAAGAAGGATCTGGATTGCGTCAGTGTAGTCAACCTGCGCGAAGTCAGAAGAAACGAACTGCTCTAGACGAGTGATTGCTTCTTTGTCGATGCGTTGAGCGAAGAACTCAAGGTCATCACGACACTCTGCAAGCACTGCTTTAAACACGTACTTGAGCATGTCTTCAGCCAGTTTCGCTACATCATCCAGTTCTGCGAACGCAACTTCAGGCTCAACCATCCAGAACTCTGCTAGGTGGCGGCTTGTATTTGAGTTTTCAGCACGGAAAGTAGGGCCGAAAGTGTAAACTTTGCTTAGCGCACAAGCGTAAGCTTCTGCGTTTAGCTGACCAGATACGGTTAGGAACGTCTCTTTACCGAAGAAGTCTTCGTTGTAGTCCACTTTACCAGCGTCAGTGCGAGGAAGGTTTTCCATGTCTAGCGTAGATACGCGGAACATTTCACCAGCGCCTTCAGCATCTGAAGCCGTGATCAACGGCGCAGATACCCAGAAGTAACCTTGCTCGTGGTAGAAGCGGTGGATTGCTTGAGATAGGCAGTTACGTACACGTGCTACTGCACCGATTACGTTTGTGCGCGGACGTAGGTGCGCAACTTCACGTAGGTACTCGATTGAGTGACGAGTTTTTGCCATTGGGTAAGTTTCAGCATCTTCAACCCAACCAACCACTTTAACGTCAGTGGCAGCAAGTTCGAAGTCTTGACCCTTTGCAGGAGATTCAACAATCTTACCAGTTACTTCAACAGAGCAGCCAGTCGTTAGCTTTAATACTTCGTCTTCGTAATTATTAAGATTATTTGGGACCACGGCCTGAATCGGGTCGAAACAAGAGCCGTCATATATGGCAAGGAAAGAGATTCCAGCTTTGGAATCACGACGTGAACGGATCCAGCCACGAACAGTCACTTCGCTGTCTACTGCTAGCTGACCTTTCAATACGTCTGATACAGGCGCGTAAGTCATGTTTTCAATATTCTCCATTGAGGTAAAAATTCAACTCAACGCTTACTTAAAGTACTTGTCTAATAACATTTTTGTTCAAAAAACAAGCTAAGCGCTGAGTTGGGTAGCATTTTACAGATTCAACGAGACATATTACCTGTCAATTCGCTCGCATCAACCTTTATATTCGTTTTGATGGGGAGAATCTCTCTATTTATTCACTCTTTTGTGCTCTGAAAGTGTGAATTGGTTTAGTAATTGCTCTAAACGTTCGGATAGATGCTCTAAATCAACACTAATATCACGCGTGTGCGATGCTGATTGCGATGTGTCGTTAGCATGCAGTGTGATCACATCTATTTTAGATTGAATATGCTGACTTACATCAGATGTGGTTTGCGTCTGGTTTTGGATATCTTCTGCATGTCTGAGCACTTGGCGCATTTCGTCAACAACGTTATGCATTGTGGCTGATAGTGCCTCGACATCGACAGAGCGTTGATGAGCAAACTGGCAGACGGTATCAACAGAAGTTAATGACTCTTCACTTCCTTGCTGGAATTGAGAAATGATATGTTCAATATTACCAGTGGCCTCAGCCGTCCTAGAAGCCAGGTTACGCACTTCTTCCGCGACGACCGCAAAACCGCGCCCTTGCTCTCCGGCACGGGCGGCTTCAATAGCAGCATTCAACGCGAGCAGATTGGTTTGTTCTGCAATACCCTTAATAACCACAAGAATGGACGACACTTCTTCGGTTCTTTGGTTTAGAGAGCTGATTTTTTCCCGTACGGTATCAATGTTACTTACTAGTTGTTTGATGTCTTCACTTACATTGTGTGCTTGGCTTGCACTATGAGTGGCGACATCAACGGTGTGATTGACCAAAACAGTAGCGTTGTTAGTCGAGTCCTCAACCGCAGTTTGTTGCTGCAACATATCGGTGATATTACTTTGTACTTCGTTGGTCTCTAGCTGTTGGTTATTCGCCGCTTTATCTGTGGACTGCGCGACAGCAGTTAGTTTACTCGCGGAGTCGGCAAGTGAGTGAGAGGTGTCTTGCACACGTTCTAAGCTTTCGGAGACCGTATCCATGAATGAATTGATTGCAGTAGAAAGTTGGCCCACTTCATCCTGTTGGTGATGCATAAGTCGTTGAGATAGATCTTTGCTATGGCTCACATTCGACATGAATTTCGACGTTCTTTGAATTGGTCGTACAATGATTTTCTGAATCAAACTCATCGTTATGATGAAGCCCACAAATGCGATTACGGCCATTATTCCCATCGCAAACATTGCCTGTTTACTGATCATTGAATTGACATGATTCATGTTGTATTCCAAGCGAATCGCGCCCAACACTTCTCCTGCTGGTGCAACGTGGCAAGAAACGCAGTTGGTGCCACGGTAATTTTCGCTCGATTTCATTGGTAGTGCGACTACTAACCCTTTGCCCCAATCGGCTGAGATTGGTTCAATCACCAGTTCACCATTCAACGCTCGTTGATCAATATCATCGACAGGCTGCTGGTTTTGTTGCCCAGGTCCGTAAAGTTTGGTCACAGTATCAGCTCGCAACACGCGAACTGCTTCAATGCCTTCTTGGGCCAGGGCCTTTTGACGTAAGGTTTCTTTTTGCGACATGGTGCCCGTAAGCATCATCATATTTAGGCTATCGAAATAATTACTAGCCTTATCATGGAGTTGTTCACTAAGAACATCATTGATTAAGGTTTTTTGTTGATGGTATTGGTAAGCCGTAGAGGCAGCTAGAACGCAGCTGAAGACAGCAATTAACGCCAGTAAGAGCTTAAAAGTGATAGTTGAGCGCATAAATTTATAAGTGTAATTGGAACGAACTGCACAATATTAATGTGCACAAATGCGCACTGCGAACAACGAAATGAATGATTGTGACCCCACACATGTTGGGGATATGTAATTGTGATGTGCGTGCTGTGTAATCAAATGTTTGGCGCGTGACAGAAATACGGCGCTTTGGTATGAGTGATAGCAAAGAGGCCAGGAACAAGCGGAAGTTTTTGCTACGCTTGTATGGGGTAACGCTTGTCTCTTGGCAGCGAATTCCTTAGTATTGCCTGTCTTTTTAAAGCCTGAGAATCAAGATGAAAACAGAATTATACAAAGGGAATATGTTTTAATTTCAACGGCTTTCTAGTAGCTTCGGAAATCTACATCGTTTATCATGTGAGGCCAATAAATACGGGGTTTGCGAGCTTCATGGCGTTTCTTCATGTAACATGAGGAAAATGCCCGAAGAAACGTAATGTGTGTATATATTGTGTATATGACAAGGTAGATTATGACCATTACCGAACGGGCTTTAAAGTCCAAAAATAACTTCCCAACAGACAAACCACACCAAGATTTAGCCGACGGCGGTGGCCTACTTGCGCGCTTTTATAAGAGCGGAAAAATTAGCTTTTGTTATCGCTTCCGCTGGCAGGGTAAACAAGCAATTTTAACAATCGGCACTTATCCTCAAGTTTCTTTAAAAGAGGCTAGGGATATCCACCGAGAAGCCAAAAAGATGCTTGAGCAAGGTTTAGATCCACGAAACCACAAAGCCAAAAAGAAAATCTCAACTGTTCAAGAGTGTATTGAGTTTTGGATTAAGGAAGAATTGATCCCAAGACGCAAATATCCAAAGCTAATTATCAACGCGCTAAATACACACATAATTAGCAAGATTGGCTCTAATGAATGGGAACAGATGAAAACTGTTGATTGGATCAACGTGATTAAGACTATTGAAGGAAAAACTGTTCCGGTTCGATTGCTGACAGAATTAAAGCAGTGTGCCAAATACCTAATGGCTGTAGACATTATTGACGAGAACAAGCTGATCAATATACAAAGTCGCTTTGTTGGTACACCGTCTAAGCCAAGGGATAGGGTTTTATCATTCAAAGAACTCAAGCAAATTTACGACTATTGCCGTTCTGGTAAATACCCTCCTGAGTTTGCGGCAGCTTGTTTAATTCTCATGTTTACCGGAGCGCGTAGCGGAGAACTGAGAACGGCTAAGAAAGTAAACATCGACCTGAAAGATAGAACTTGGAAAGTGCCACCAGAAAATAGCAAGAACGGGCGTTTAATCGTTCGTCCAATTCCAGATTTCTTGTTTGGTTACTTTGAGTTTTTATACAACCTTCACCCAAACTCCGAGAACTTAATTATCTCGAATCGGGGTAGGGAGTTAGGAGTACAAGGTTTTCAAAGTCGTTTTAGACCGTTACAAGCGGCATTAGCGTTGCCAAGCTGGTCGCCACACGTATTTAGACATACTTTAGCCACACACTTCGGTGATTTGAAAATTGAGCCTTATATCGCTGAGAAGATGCTAGGACATGAAATGGCTGGTGAAATGAAAACCTACAACAAAGGTCAGTATTTAAGTCAACAGTTAGACGCTATGAGAGTCTATCACGACGCTGTAGTTAACTATAAAGAGAGTAATTAATTTAGAACCCTTTTGAGCGTATTAGTCTACAGATTCTACGCGTAAAAATACGGGTGTTAGCACTGAACCTAGAACCCATGAGTGTAAGATTGCGAGTGCTAGTTGCATAAAGTGATTGATGCTTAATGGTTTTTTGTTATTTTATGTTTATTTTTCTCCATGGTGAAAAATAAAGCTTTACATTTAATACGGAACTAGTGATACTGAACTTGCTCTGTTGTAGTTCAGAGTTATTAAATGAAAAATAAAGTTTTTAAGTTAAGCCCTCAGAATTCCTTCATTGTTATCCTCAGAGTTTCCCTCTCTAGCTTCATTATAAACATTAAATAATTCAAGATTTCAGTGCTTCTCTCGCAAGTTACGCGTAAATTATATTTAAAATAAGGGACAACATATGTCTAATAATAAAACTGGTTCTGTAAAATGGTTTAACGATAGTAAAGGTTTCGGATTTTTGACACCAGATGATGGTAGTGCTGACGTATTCGTTCACTTTAACTCTATTGTTTCAGAAGGCTTTAAAACTCTAGCTGAGGGCCAAAAGGTTAACTTTACAGTAGAGCAAGGCCAGAAAGGTTTGCAAGCTGCAAATGTAGTTGTTGCATAAAATTATTTGTAGAGGTGTATTCACACCTCTACTACTCTCATCTCCTCTAAACCCATACAATTTATTTATTACTTAAAGAACATAAAATATCTCTATTTAAATTAAAGTAATAAAATAAATTATAACTAAGACGAAGAAAAATATGCCTACATTCAATATAAAATATATAAACGAAAGTAATAGTACTTTACGCATGGAAACTGTTTTTATGCGTGGATTAAAAGGTGCAAAAATATCAGCATCCTCCTGCGCTCCATTTTGTACAAATAGAATTGAGCTTCGAGACCTTATTGGTACATTGTTAGCCCACAAAGAGGGCGGGATCTGGGTGAATGCTGTAAAAGCTTAATCCAAATTAAGTACAATACAATATCATTCGCTATAGCTTTGTCGCTCTCCTTATATAACAGCAAGTTAGAAGATGTTATAAAAAGTCGTAACCTTGAATTTCCTCCCACCTTAAGACATCTTCCGTTTTCCAAATGAGTCTCGGTGAAGAGATTACAGGTTCAGGAAATCCCTTTGTTTTACGCCAGTTGTATAGGCCACGTTTTGTGAAGTTTTCACCATTGCGCATTGCAAAAGGACGATATCTAACAAGCAATTGTTCAATACTAATTAATTTTTCTTCCACTTTTTTAACTCCTCATATTGAAGCTGAATTTCCGTTCAGTATGGTTTTGTGAGTCCAAACTCATCAAAATTAAACTTGGTGCCGATTGGTTGCGAATACATCCCAACTATTTATTGGTTTTGTGAATCGCCGCTTTTCATTGAACCGCTAGTCCTTTTTGAGCTGAATTGCCAAGGCGGATCGGCATAAATCACACCGTATCTCACTTGCGACGAACCTCGTTTACTTGCTCTTTCGTCCAGTTCTCGCGTTCCCAAGGTTGAACGATCTGTTCGTCAATTGCTGCTCGGATTCTTGACGCACTTGCTTCGCTAATGCCCTTAACTGATTTTGCTAGTTGCTCATCGGTTGGGTGCATGACGCTGTAAACAGAGAAATAATTCGCATCGTTCAGAAGTTTTAATTCTCGATCGGTGATTATGCCATCGTAAACAGATTCAAGTGTGACTTCTTTGAAGTGTTCCACACGCGCAATTAGATGCTGGTGGCTAACTTCAGCAGCGTTTGTGTAAATTTCTTGAAGGTCTGTATATAGCTCTGTAGGAATACGACCTTCAAACTCGTGTACCGTAGGAATAAGAGGAATCAGCCAGTCAGAAACACTTACCACACAACAAATAGCCCAATTTGAACGCAATTCAATATGGAAGTTTAAGTCACGAATTACGCTTAGATTTCTAACCAGTGGCTTGAATGCAAGAGGGTAGCCATAACGGTAGATAAATAGCTCTAAACCGTCTTTGCCAACGTATGGCTTTTCTACGTCCCCATCAATGAAATGCAATCGAGCTTTGTACTCTTCGCATAGGTGCGTTGCTTCTAATGCTGCTTCGCTTAGTTGAGTAACTTCCTTTTTCAAGCGAATATTTTCTTTGCGGTAGTCGCTTGATTCTTTCTTTAAGCGGTTGATTGTATTTAATCGTTCGTCAGCAGTAGCGCGTGATTTAGCTAGGCGTTGCTTCAAAGCGTCTGGATTCATTTCACGGTAACGCTTAACTTCTTCTCTTATTGCAGGAAGATCAGCCGTTCTTGATTTTAGTAAGTTAAATTCGCTGCGTAATTTGTTGAGCTTGTCTAGGTGGTCTAGTTCAATTGCTTCGTTTTCTTTGGTCAGCTCAATAACTTTTAGTTCAAGTGTGTCACGTTCAGACTCAGCCTTTTCAATTCGATCAATTAGTTCGTTGTACTGATCAGTTTCGTAGTTTAGAGAGTCAGAAACTAATTGTGCTTGGGTTTCAACAAGAGAAAGGACGTTACCAAGTTGATTTTGAACCATGTTTAGAAGGTGATTAACAGCAACATCTACAGGTTGGATTTGGTCGGTCATTAGTCTACCTTGTGAATAAAACTAATCTGATTTGGTTCCCTCGTGAGTGAGAGAACCATTACTCATTAGTAAGTTCTGATGTAAGTCGGCATTACTACAGATTGGTTTGCGAACTCTTCTTTAACGACGTCAAGGAACTTCTCAGCCATTTTCTCTTGAATTTCTTCCATGCGTTTAATGCGTAGGATTAAAAGTTCATTTCGGATTACTGATAGTCGTAACTCAAAGCGGAAATCACCGAAACCAGCAAACGCCACAGTTTCATATTTGAAGTTTTCGACTTTCGAGCCGTAATTTACTTTCGGTTCTTTAACCGTGATCGCCGTGGTTACATTCATAATCGACGGGTCGGTTTTAGATGCTGGTGAAAGTTTTAGCTTTAAGATGATCTCGCCAGCGTCAACACGCTCTATAAACTCAGGAAAGTTAGTCACACGTTCCATTTGAGGGGCTTTTGGGGCTGCTCCTTCGCCAGTCACTTTTGCTTCGTTAATAGTCATGTTTACTCACTTATCTTTTGTGATACTATGACTGCGTTGTAGCGGTTTGGTCGCCGCTTCAGCACGGTCATACCATTAAATGGTCTGGTCATACCTTGTGAATAAAGCCGCTCAGAAATGGGCGGTTTTATTTTTGCCTCAATGTTTCCGTTCGATGCCAATATTATCTAATCGATGAAAAATTTGGAAGTGATTGAGAACATGGAAAACTGAAATCATTGTTTTCGTTTCTTATAAGATGAGATTTTAGGTAAAAAAAACCCTCGCATAGCGAGGGGAGTCTTTCTAAAAGCTGATTTTTGGTGATATCTATCACTAAAAATTAGAATATCGCATACGCAGCGAATGTGCCAATTAATTTCTGACCAGTAATTTCCACGAGGCGTAACTCAATTGGCAACTCTTCATTCACGGACTTTAAAAACTGCCTACCATGAGCTGACTGGTACTCCATGATCTCTACGTTGTTACCCGTATTAGCGACAACAAGCTGGCCTGATACTGGGGTTTTCTCAGTGTCAAAGTAAAAGTACCCACCAGCAGGGTAGTTTTTGATTTGGTCGTTCACTTTTATCACGAATTGACTTTTGGAGTTTCCACTTGGGCATGGAAATCTTTGAGTGTATTCCGGAACACCCGTTTTTAGAAACTCTTCAGGTTCTACATCCACGAACGAATTCAAAGTAACTAATGGTGCACCTAGTTCGATACGTGAAAGCTCTTTGTATTCATCAGCTGTTGGTGAGCCTTCACCAGTCGCTAACCACTCAAGACGGCAATCAAGGGCATCTGCTAGCCTGATTGCAGAATCAAGCATGATACTTTTTTCTGGATTCAATTTGATGTTGGTTAATACCGCCCGACTGACACCTGATTTCTTTGCCAAGTCGATGCTTTTGGTTATGTTCAAATCCCTTTTTCTCTGCTCGATGTTTCGAGCAAGCACGGACAAAGACATAATGCCCCCTGTTTGTTATATGAGTGTTTCGCTTGTATATGCATGTGAAATTCACACACCAAGTATAAACCAATTCTTTTTTTTGGTCGATTATTGGTCTGTATTTTTTTATTTGACAACCAATGAGTTTTCGATCAATGATATTTATCATCGAATGTTGAACGACACTCAACGGTAGATAACCTAAAAGTGTGTTTTGGTGAGCGTGGGAGCTATTCCCTATCAGCCACCCACTTGTGGCGCTAATAGCTCAGTGTCGCCACGCTCAACCAAAGCACATTGAGAGGTAATCATGAACATTCCTGAAAATCGCTTTTTCGTTCTAAACAACATGGCCGTCGTTCCAACGATGATTTTTAAGCGTGGTTTGACGCTTGAAGAGTTAGGAGCTTACTGCGTTTTGAGCGCGACAAGTTTCAACTGGTGGAAAGAGGTCGATGAACTCAGCAATGCATTGGGAGTGCCAGTCGAGAAACTTGAATCACTCAGACAAGCGTTAGTTGAAAAGTGTGGTTTGACCGAACCTAAAGACGATTACGACGAAGAAGAACAGGCTGAACGCGCAAGTTCTATCTACAAAGACATTCAAACAAATAGTGAATTTTAAGTAAAAAAAACCGCCGTGTAAGACGGCGGCCGTTAAGTCTGCACAAAATGTTAGTGCTGTAACGAGGTAATTATATGGCACAACCTAATAAGAACGCAACGATCAAGCGTAAACGTACGAGCCACAACTTCACAATGATTTGCAACGAGGTTTATGCAGACCATTGTTTGAGTTTTCAAGCTATGGGATTGCTTAGTTACTTGTTGTCAAAACCTGATGATTGGGAAGTTAAAGTGTCCCACTTAGAGAAAGTAACCACAGGAACCGCTAAGAGAACGGGGCGTGATGGTGTCTACGTAATATTAAAAGAACTTATTGAGCGTGGTTTTTGTCTTCGCCACAAAGAGGCTGATGGTTCAACTTGGTACGAAGTGAGTGACTATCCAAAAAGCCTAATCCGTGAAAGCCGTATTACGGAAAAGCCAGATCCGGCTAATACGACACTACTAAATACTGATCTTAAACTAAATACTGATCTAAATACTTCGTCCGAATCTGACGATTCAGACCAATTGCTTTCTGATGCGTTTGAAATTTTCTGGACTGCCGGAATGAGAAAGGTAGGGAAGATTCAAGCATTCAAAGAATTTAAACGAGCTATCAAGCGCCTAAAGGCTGAACCTTACGAGTTTGCACGAATGCTCGCTGAAGACGTAAAACGACGCAATGCAGCGCGGCAGCAAGGTTTTGATCGCTTACATCCAGAACGTTACATCAAATACGAACGCTGGACAGATGAATTGCTCAACGATACGAATCTAAGAGGTATCGACAATGGACAGAAACTTGAAATCAATGGAATCGGTTATGGCGAGAATGCCGATCAGTCAATCTTCCCTGAATGGTTACGGATTTACCCAAACCAATCACCAGCAATCAAATTTGCACGAGTACAACAGCAGCGCCAATGGCTTGAATCCCAAATTAATAGCCCTATGGGACACGCTGACGGAAATGTATGGCAAAAAATGGGTAACGATGAATGGCGCGGTGATTACTACGGCATGGGGAAACTTCCTTTCGACCCTGCATGACTTGCAACTTAACCGGATACTAGCGATCTGCTTTGACCGACTATCCAACGGCAACCGCTTCCCTCCATCGCTTGGTGAGCTGATGACTCAGATTAACCAACGAACCGAAGCGGAATACCGCGAAGCCTATGACAGATTTTTGAATCGTGCACCAATGGGGAGAGCCGAGAAATGGGTAGCACAAAATTGCGATTGGGATTTGAAACGTGCAAGAGCTGGTGGAGAGTTAGAACTTTTCATCAAGTATCTACGGGACGCAGACGCCAAAGAACGAGCTGGGCGTCTGAGACTTGCAGAGGAAGAGCTAAAAGCGCTACCAGTACACAGTCGAGTTTCTTTAATTGATAAGGTTCGAGAAGAGTATCGACGTTCAGGAGAACGACACGAGTTTTCTAACCGAATTGACCAACTAAGGGCAATGAAACGATGAACATAACCAAATTCAACAAACCTATTTTTGGGGATCTGACCGTCATCATTGATATGGATAACGACCCTTGGTTTATCGGGAACGAGGTCGGCGCAATGCTTGGCCTTGTGAACGCTCGTGATGCGGTTAATCGGTATGTTTCAGAACAAGACAAGAAGCCGCTAAAGCAGTTAATGGCCAAATTCCCACCGTCGAGCTGCTCGACGTTAGAGTTAAATCAACGACTTACGGTCATAAACGAGGCTGGTATGTATGATTTGATTCTTTCCAGCCAAGCACCAAAAGGTAAGCCGTTCCAGCGTTGGCTCACCCACGAAGTGTTACCAAACATTCGAAAGCATGGTTCATATTCATTGACTGAACAGCCTCAAACAAGCGCGGAATGGTTACTTGAGCAAGCAAAGGCTCTAGTAGAACAGGAGAAGCAGACCAAACAGGCCATTGAGACGGCCAACGACGCTCATAGACGGATTGACGAGTTAGAACGCAATTTTATTCCGGCTGGATATGCGATTGTTTCCGGTTTGGGTATTCACTACGGGTTATCCAATCAAAAGGCTAAAGAGCTAGTGGAAGCTTATGATGTTCCAACTAGACCAATCACAGTGAACAGCGGGACGTTCCCCATTGTTACTAAAATGGTGCGCATTGAAGACTTTAAAGCCGCGCTCAAGAAAGAAATTCAACTTCTCTCACTATCAGATACCGGCTTGTGGTTCGCAGGCGGACAGATAGGGCGATTTGCGGCCAAAGGGCGAGTTTTAGAACTATTCAAAAAATACCAAGAGACATTAGCAGTTATTTAGGGGAACGCATCAGATGAGTAATCCGAACCAAGTATTAACCTACTATCTGATCACTTATCACTACTACGAAAAAGGTGTGTTTACGAAAGCTGGCTATCAGCAAGTCGCTTTAAACCAGAGAATGAAGCCTTACTCAACTAAGAAAATAATGGCCGCGATAGCCGATCACTTAGGAGTTGACGCAGATACGTTACTGCCTATCAACATTCAGGAGCTTGGTTCCTATCCAAGAGCCATGATTGAAGATCTAAAAGAACAAGCCGAGGCGTTAACAGTGACGATTTAGAGTATCGCTTTTGAGTTAGAGCGTTGCATTCAGTGAATGCAGCGCTTTTTTGTGCCTAGAAAACAGGAGAAGAGCAATGAAAGGTCGCAAACCAACAAAGGCAGAACAGATCTATGGACAGGCCGTGATTCAACGTTGTGGCTGTATAGCTTGCGATAAGCTTGGTCACCCGAATGATTGGCCTGAACCGTTGGAATACGTTGAGTTTCATCATTCGAGTGAGAAAGGTGCGGTTAAGCCACTAGCTCACTTTTTTGGTTATGGCCTTTGTCCCGTTCACCATCGAGGCGCAACTGGCTGTAACCCGATACCAGAAGGCGAACCAGTACGACACGATCCGCTAGGTAGTCGCAAGCAATTATTCTTCAACAAGGTTGGTACAGACTTAGAACTGGTGGAATATGCTTGGTCTAAATTGCCATTAGAAGCGCTCGATCAGATTGGAGAGCTTACGGGAATATGGAGCTTTGAAGAGTTGGTGCGAGAAGATACGAAGAAACGTAACATTCTTGAAAACATAAATTCCAATATTTAGGTTTGTTTGTGTAATTATCGAACGAATACAATTATTTTTGTTCAATGAATGTTGCGAGATGTGATTCACATGACCAAAAACAAAATTTCACCGAGAGATGAAATTGCGGCTATAGGATTTAACGCAGCTATTCGTCTCCTTTCTATCCATAGACATTGCTCAGAGCAAGATGCCGTTGAGTACCTAGCGTTTGAGCTAGACCGCGCAATTCCACAAATTGAGCATTACCGACTAGTAGGATTAAGTATTCACTTAGTTCCTAAAGTCATCGAGATAATGCGACAAAACAAAATCCCATTTGGTCGCCACCAGCTAGCGCCAACAAAAGAGATTGTTGCTATGGCACAATGGCGTAACACAAAATGACGCAAGGTATTACCAGACAAAACACAGGGGAAAATAGGCTTGATTGTTGTTTTGTTTGGATTCGTGATCTTCTCTGTTGGTCACGCTCTTTTTATGATTTCGGTGTTGTCGTTCTATGATTCTATGAATCAAAAGTTAACAAACAAAGCATCGGCCATGATTTTTTTAATTGGAACGCTGCTTATGACAAGCGGCTTTCTTCTTAGCCCTTTGTGGCTAATTCAACAAATAGGTATGAACCAATGACCGACCAAGAAATGCTAAACAGCAAAACACGACCAGAATTAATGAATTTTCTTGAAGAGTTCGTGAAAGGAGAGGGCTTTAAGATTGCTTTAACCGTTAATCCAGAGATTCAGGATGATGAACGAGTAGGTTTAGATATTAAACACGAGCAGTTTCCTACGATTAACAATAACCTCGCTGATTACATCGGCTCAGAGTTGAACGAAGCGATAAAAGAGATCATTTCTCAAATTCTTCCAAAGGTAACGGCTATTGCTCTTGCAAAGATGGCAGGTGTGGATTTGAGTAGCGTGAAACTTACAGAGTGTGATTGTGAAGATTGCCAATGCAAGGATTCTGAACACCACAATGAAAGCGACGAATCAAAAGACGACAGAGCAGAAAAGATCCGAATTACTTCAAGCCCGTCAAATCGTATTCACTGAAGCGAAACGCTTAAACCTTGATGAGTTTATGATCCGGCTAGCCAAGCTAGTCGGTTCGTACAAGTCTGTCACTATCTACGAGAACAACGAGGAAATATCCAGCTATGACACGCGAGATTGTACTGTCAACGCAAGAACAGCTACTAGCAGAGGGGATTCTTTCGAAATCAAGAGCACTACTGAAACAGATGGAAGCCAACACGTTGCAACCTGTTAGCGTTAGTGAGCTTTGTTCCTTAGCAGCGGCTAAAGCCTTGGCTCTTCTACATGACCATGAGGATGTATCGAGCATCGTTATGGAAAACATTTCTTTTGGTATCGCTAACTCGAATTACTACTTACTCCGAACCAAGCAACAAGAAAACCAAATCAAAGAACTACAAGAAGAAGTAGCCCGACTCAGTAAGTTGCTTGAAGAGTCCGACCAGATAACTGTTATGGACGCAGTTGCACCGGAAGGAGCCAAATTAGGCGAAGCTAATAAACAAGGCTGCTAAGGAGAAAGTAGTGAATACCATTGACGCAGCGACCATTGTTTCCAAGACGTACTTGGTTTTCATGATCCAGAATTTGCAAGTGCTTACGTCCAACTAGCCTACAGCGACCAATCGGAACTTGACGCCCTATGGTTTGACTTAAATTGCGACTCAATGAAAACCATTCTGATGTATCCAGATTGCCCTAAATTCTCGGAAGCTTGCGAATACGTTATGGAGCTTGGTTGCGACCTTCGTAGTGATTTTCGTGCGGATTTTACTGTGTTCTTTAACGAGACTATATTCTGAATATATCGAAGAAGAGGCAAAAACCGATGAGCGTGAGCGAGATTAAGCAATTAGAGCGCGATTTAGGTGCCGTGATCGGTTATTTGAGTGCGCCTAAGTTAAGCGCGGTTCAGTTGGTTATTCGCAAGGAAGAGGCAATCAAGCGCCTTACCCGAATGCTAGACGAAGCAAAGTTTCTAAAGCAGCAAAAAAAATGCATGGTGTTGCATGAGCTATTTGCTGAATTTGAGGGGCGTTCGGCCAGCTCCTTAACGATAGATAAGCTGGTGGACGTTATTAAAGAGTGTAATGAGCATCTAAAGACGGTGTGAGCTTATGGGATACGATCTAGCGGAGTATTTAAAGCAGTTTGGTTTAACAGTTGCCGACCTTGAGGACGAGTCAGGGCGAGGCCGTAATACGCTTTACACTTGGTACAAAAAAGATAAGCAGATTCTTATGTGCATCATTCGATCACGGCTTTCTAGCAAGCTGCAAGTCATTGCCAAAGATATCGAAAACAAACTTTCCATGTTGGAACGATAGTGATATCGGTCACCGAGGTTGATCATACAGTAAAAACCATGTTTATTGGCATGTGAGCAAGTGACAATATGAGTATGTAAAGCGTACATACTGTGTGTATTGAGGTGTACGCTGTTTTATCCCTGTAGACTTAGTAAGGCGATGGCCTCACTACGTGAAAGCATCAATACTGGACATCAGCGATGTGAAATTTGAATCGACGTTCTACCACAGCCTTCAAATAATATAACGGCGCGTGAAGGGAGGAGCAACGCAATACAAAAGCTATCGCACAGTGACCTAATTGAACACTGAACTCAGCGCAAACCGAAAATGCCACGCGTGCCAAATCCTTCTTAAACGCTTTGCATGGTTGTATTCAAGTTAGCTAACGAACTTATAAAACCTTTCAAGAATGTAAGCTCTTAACTCTTGCTCACGATCTGGAAAAGCTCCTCGGGCAAGGTAAAACTTGTTTGTATTGGAGAGCTGATCATACACCGCTTCATCAATATTAAGAGCATTACCTATACGACCAAACAAAGCCGACATAGCACAGTCCATAGATGTTTTTGAGAAAGAATCATTCGATGTCAGAAATTTTTCTAATGCACCTAAGTCATCGGATTCATGTAGGTAATTCCCAGCCAATGATAAATCTACTTCTTTCATATCACGTCCTTTTTAATGAAAACCTGTTGCTTTTTCTTGGCAAAAAAAGCACAGCGTCTTGTAGGGTGATGAGCAACGCAACCACAAAATTCAACCATACTACTATAAACACGAAACCTAAAGACAGAATGAAAAATGCCAAGCGTTGGGAGTCATTATTAAACAGTTTGTGTTTAGATCTTAGCTTGGTCAGGGAGCTTTTCATAGCTAAGTACATTGTGTAAATTCATAGACCAACTAGCGCAACTACTCACGAAAATTTTTGCCGTAGGCGTAATTGGAATAGGACTATCGAGGCTGCCAGCTGGAACCACTACGCTGTTAATACTATCGGCGAACGTAGGGAGCGCTGACCCGCATTTTTGACAAAAACTTTTTACATGCAATGATTTCGGGTACTTATAAGTACTAACATCATCTTCACCCTGCAACCAAGTTAAAGTACTAGATTTAGCAAACAAATTTGCAGCATGTGCTGAGCCGGAACCTTTTTGGCAGCGAGTACAGTAACACAAGAAGAAAGACTGGAAATCACCTAAAATCTCATATTTTACGCAACCACAAAGGCATGAGCCTCGATGTTTATTAGTCATGAAAGCCTCCTTCTTTCGAGTACACATAACTCTCTGCTAAGTGGTGAGCAACGCTACCATGAAAATTCAACCAGACCACAGCAAGCACAAAACCCAACGCGAAGCTGAAAACGCTAAGCGTTGGGAGTCACTCTTAAATGCTGTTATATTCGTAGCCTATTGATTAAAAAGCGGTTCTACCGTTTTCATTGGTAAAAACATACGAATACGCCCATTATGTTCACACAATACTTCAAAGCCGAACTTCGTATAGAACGCTTGAGCAGAGTCTGTCAGACAGTCCACAACAATTGCGTATGCCCTCATGTGATGATTCACTTCCCACAAGTACTTCAGTGCACGAATTAGACTAACCTTTCCGAGTCCAGAGCCATGAAACTCTTTGTGCACAGCTAATTGAGCCAAAAGAAAAACAGGGATTGGATATCTAGGAAGTTTTTTGGCTAGTTGTGCCGGTAATGTTTCTCGGCTGATTGAACTCGGTGCAACACTATAAAATGCGCAAATAGCGAATTTTTGATTTAACAGTGGTTGAGCACTAGGTAAAACCATTGTTCGACTAATGCCTGCTTGCATATGCTTTGCAGCTTGAGTTTTGATAAATGTGTTCAGCTCTTGCTCACCACAGTCAAATGAGTTGCGGTCATGCTTTGATTTACTAAGTTCGACGAACTCTTTACCCCAACTCACTTAATGCCACTCTCATCTGTAAATTTGGCAGCTTCAAGCAAAGCTTGATTCGGTGCTTTTGCTTTATTACACGCGGCCATAAACTCGTCAAAGACACTGCCTTTAACCATAATACTTTCATGCTCCTCAATAACATGAGTCGCATCTTCGTCCATAAGTCTCACAACATATTCAGTGAGACTTTTTAAACCAAGTAAAGCCGATGCTTTTTCGGCTTTTGCCTTGATCTCTTCATCAAGGCGGATATCTAAACGTGCTGTTGCCATAACCCCTCCTACGTACGGGCGTATTCCGTACCCTGAGAGATTATAGTGCAAACTTAAAGCACATTCAATTTGTACGGAAAGTTTACGGAGTGAGAGAGAATATAACGCCGTATTAAGGTGAGCAACGCAATACCGAAGCTCCCGCATACCACCTTAAACACTAAACGCAACGCATAGTAAAAATGCCATGCGTTGCGAATCACTCTTAAATGTTTGTTAGCTTTATTAATTACACCTTGGGTTTCAGACTAAGTAATACCTTAAGATCCGGAGTCATCTTTCTGACCATGCTTTGCCATGTTTGGTAAAAATCACCGACATCACCAGTCGGTTTCCCCGAGTAGGATTTAGCATTACTGATTGCGTCGATTAGACTTCCAACAATGTTCGCTGCATTTTTGTGCTTTAGATATAATAGCTCTGACATGCAATGGCGTAAGTCGTTAATTCTTGGTTCATTTATCATGACAATCTCTTCATTTGGACCTTCATTCATGAAGTCAATGTCATGAACAACTCGCTTAACCTCTGTCCTAATATCCTCAAATTTTACAAACCGTGAAACTATTAGTCCTGCGTAAATTCCAGAAACTACGCTTAAAATCAAATTTAATATGCAATCTAACACAGTGCTGTTTTCCACCTTTAAAGCTAACGTCCTGTTAAGGTGAGCAACGAAATACCGAAGTTCCCGTATACCACCTTAAACACTAAAACCAACGCATGATAGAAATGCCACGCGTTGCGAATCCGTCTTAAAATGTTTGTTATGGCTCAGGACTTGAAAGGTACTCTGCAGCAACCCAACCTTTAACCCCATTACATTTAATAAACACCCAACTACCACTTGTTTGAATAACCTCAACCTTGTCCCCAGCAACCACTTGATTGACTACCTTTGAGTTCGTCGTTGGTTCGGCTCTTACACGTAAACTTTTAACTTCAACCGTACTAAACGAGGTGACTGATTCAGGAGGAGAACCAAAAAAGTTGGCTACTAATAAGAAAGCTACAATGGTTAGCAACGTTTTACCTAGCAAGGAACTACCTTTACCAGTGTTTGACGAGACTTCCTTCGGATTACCGCTACCCGTTAAATTCTGACTATATGAAAGGCCGGAACCGGGAATTCCTACCGTTGCTTTCACCCCCTTTTTGCCAATATTTACCGTAGCACCTGGCTTTCCGATTGAGGTGCTAACACCACTTTTACTAACGTTAACATGAAGTCCTGGTGCAATCTTTATACGTTTTCGAAATTTGAATCCCATAATTCCCTCTAGACAGCCAAACGTTGAATATAGTGTGAGCCATAACACCTTGTTAAGCGCTAGTTTTTTTTGCCGTTCTATATCTATAGATTTCTTGGTTGCGTAAAATCCGAGCGATACAATCCTGAAATCCCATCATAAGGTGGTAAGCGTTGTGATTATGGTACTGTATAGTTTTTTTATGATTTGCATATTTAACAAGGAAACCTACAAATGTAGGATACTCAGCACCAATTTGGTTGAATGACTCATCATGCATTAGTGAATGTTTGAAACCATTGAACAGATCATTTGAGATTTCTAGGAAATTTGTTGTGTCCTGTTCATATTCTTCATTACCCATAATGATGTCCTTAACGGGTGTGCTCTTTGTTTTCGGTGAAAGCACTGAACCAATGGATTCATGACTAAGGGTTTTAGTTTTTTCAAATGATGAAATATTCACCAGAAGATCTGTCAGTTGCACTAATGAGTCCAATACCCTTCGCATGATAAAGATAATTGATTCCATCTCAGTCTTAAACTCATGTATCGTTGAAGGGTTAAATGTTGCTGTCCCCTTAGCTGGTGAAAAAACAGTATTATTCCCGCCGCCTTGTAATATTAGTCGATGCATTTCTACACACCGCTGGAATTTTTTGTTAATAATAATTAGAGATTGATGAATTCTCATGCCAACTAAATCAGTGTTACATAGTTGAGGTATATTTGGGTATTTCATGAAATCATACACGTTGGGCTCGACATATTGGAACGTGTCCATTTTTCGTCCAGCATCATAATTAATTTTTTCTACCGTAGGTCGCCAAAAATCATCTTTGACTATTTTCCACTCATCATTTTCAAACATAGGAATTTCATCAGCATTGCACTGTTCCAATGGTGGTTTCTTAACAGTTGAACCTGCTGGTATTCCATACCCTTTCTTGGCATTTTCTTCATTTATATCATTTTTCTCCTCTGTACCGAGGTAGAACTTATAATACTGTTCATAATGATAAAGTTGCATTCTAACTCCTATGTGAAGCGCTAACGCTTTCTATCTAGACTTTATCTGCCTTCCATACTCATATCATGCAATTTTTCCAATTATTGTTCAATTGATAGTCAATAGGCTAATGAGAGATGATAGATATCAGATTGCAAACTGACGGATAGTTTAAAAAGTTTACTTCGACTACCTTGGATAACTGTAGGTAAGGGAAGCTTTTATCCAAATGAAGTTAATTAGCATCAGTGATAACCAGTAATAGGGTAAAAATGAGTGTGCAGTTCCTATTGCAAAAGCTATTTCAATTAGCCGTTTTTTATGGTTAATAAGCATAAAAGCACTTCATCGATCAATCCGAGTTGGGTCAGGCTAAATTTGGTTTGAATTTGGACTAATTTCTGTTTTGGTGTATAGTTAGTAACGCAAACAAATGCTTTTCAAACAACGATGCAAGGAATATCCGCAATGCGTACTGAGACGGTAAGCTACTTAAAGAAAAATGCAGCCGATCTCCCACTGGATGAAGCGATGACGATCACACAAAACGGTAAGCCGATTTATGTGGTGGAATCATACGAAGAACGACTAAAGCGCGATCAAGCAGTAGCCTTGATGAAGCTTGTTACAATCAGTAGCAAGGACGTAGCCCAAGGTCGCACAATGTCATCGCGTTCGTTTAAGGAGAGATTGGCCGCCAAGAAATCATAAGGTGATCATAAGGTGGCCAATGTTGTTTATACGGAAACGTTCGCTAATACAGCAGAAGAACGTATTGACTACTACTCACAATGGAATGATGTCACAAGCGTAGTTGAGAGAATTGAAACTTTGATTGAGACGTTCGAGCAGAACGTTGAGAGCAATCCGGCTATATATCCGGCTTGTTATGAGCTAACTGAGCTTGGCGTGTATCACTTTCGTCAGTTTAGTTTTGATGGGTTCAAACTTATCTATCAATACGACGATGTGACAGATACGGTTTACGCCATGGTTTTGATTAGTGATAAGCAAGATTTGCAGAAAACCCTAGTGGATTACTGTATCCGGTTCTTATAAAACTGATTATTAAAAGCCGCCTTTGAGGCGGCTTTTTTCTGCCTAATGGTCGTTATAGCGGCCTTATTCATCGTTTCCAAAAACACTGTTTTCGTTCGTGTTCGTCCGTTTACAATCAAGAATGTCGAGGTTATATTTTACATGCAAACAAAATTGCGTCTTTCGACACGAGGATGACCAAAATGACCAGCTTAAGAGAAAAACAAATCAAACTTGCTACTGCTGCTATTGCTGATCTTAAAGAGCTGGTGGCGCAAGCAGGCAAGCTACAAATGAACCTTTCTATATCTGGCGTTGAGGCAACTGCAAAGGCCGTTTGTGACTTCTACAACGAGGCGTCACCAATCCAACAAGATTGCTTAAATATTGCATACTGCTGGTGTGGTTCTTGGGGCTCAGAAAACGAAGCGCGTGAAGCATTGGAAACCGTTAAGGGTAATGCAATCAAAGCTCTTGCTTGGAAGCAAAACCGTCTAGAGGTGTTTGAGTGTGAGCATCCAGAATGCCGCCAATGCATTACTATCTATGAAGTGGTGCGCGTTTCTACTAAGCGAGGTGAACCGCTATCAACGCACACTAATTACTTCTCTAGCAAAGAAAGAGTGAAAGCGTTCCTAAACAAGAAATACGACTTCTACGCACCAGATATGGAAGAGAACAGCAAATTCAAATGCATTGAACGCTCAGACTACTCTTTGCAGTTTTACCAAGAAGATCAGGAATATCTAATTGAGTTCTGCATGAACCATGTAGATGTAGAGTAATTGTTTGTTCGGGAGGTATTAACATGAGCACTGAAGTGATGAGTCGAGAAACGTTCAATTACATCTTAATAGCCGTGGAATACTTTGCCATTCTTCTGATGGGTATATTTATTGTTCGTAAACGAAAAATGCTTAAGGGTGAAAAATCTATTCTCGAACGAATGTCTAAATTAAAAAAGCCAGCTTTAATGCTGGTTTTTTTGTTATTATTCGTATTATAAGGTTTACATATGAAAAATAGATATGGCCGTTTATATTCCTGTCAGACACTTAGGAAAGGCTTTTCTCGAAAGCCAAGCCAAAACACCGACCACACAGCAAAAGGACATTAGCAAGGCTTACCAGAAGCTACATGCACGTGTTCAGCACAGTCTTGCCGGCTTGCCACCATATCAAACCGAAGTTCTATTTCATCCGACTCGTAAATGGCGAATGGATTACGCTTGGCCTGACTTAAAGATTGCCTTGGAGGTTCATGGTGGTACTCATTCAAATGGGCGTCATACTCGTGGCGTTGGCTTTGCAAACGACAGAGAGAAGATGAACGAAGCGCAGCTTTTAGGCTGGATTGTTATTGAGGTTGCTTCGGACAACTTAGGCCAGCTTAGAGACTGGTTAGAACGCGCCTTTAATTATCGAACAAGAATTTTTAACTCCGAACGGTGATAATATATTCGCAAAATTGAACACTCGGAGTTAGAGAAGTGGCGAGAATTAATTGGGAACGCATTAAAAAACAATACCTTAGCGAATACGAAGAAACTGGCGTTAACGTTAAGACGTTTTGTGTTCGCAATGGTTTAGTCTACTCTACAGCAAGAAAATACTTAAATAACAAACTATTACAGAGAAAACCAAGCGAACAGAACACGAACAACGAAGAAGTTCAGGGCGAAAAATTACAACCTAAAGGGATCACACCGCCAAAAACCAAAATCAAACGCAAGAAAACCGCGAATCAATCAAGTGCCAAAAATGGACACGGTGGCCGTCGAGTTGGCGCTGGCGCTCCAAAGGGGAATAACAACGCTTTCGTGCATGGCTTGATGACTAAAGCATTTGGCAACCTAGTTAAATACTCTCATCAAGTTGATGACGAATTTAAGTTAGAAGTGCATAAGCTTGCCGCTCTTCAGGCGCTTGAGTGCTACACGCAATACAAAGATGAATTAGCCGATTTCCTCAAAGAGCTGGAAGAACGTGGCGATAAACCTACAGAACTAGAGCAGGAGTTTATTGATCGACTTGAGAAACGAATCGAGTCGAGTTTTGGCATGGTTTGCCACCACACCGGAAAGCTTGAGTATTTAGAGGGCCAAATGGCGAACCGTCGATTAACCAATCGAGCAATAAGCAAGGTTATCGCTCAAACCACACAAGTCGAAGTTGATACCAACCTTAAACGCAAAGGCATTGCGTTGGCCGAAGCGAATACTGACAAGGCTAAGGCTCAAGCTGCGCTTGCTCGTCATGATCTCAACCAGAAACAACGTGAAGGTCTAGGCGACGATGATGATCTAGGTATGTTGTTAGATGAAGTTCAAGATTTGGATGACGATGAAATCATTCAGCGCTTCAAAGATAAAGGTGGAGTGTTGAACGATGATGAATGATGGTATTCAGCCGTATAAGGACTCTATTAATGGCCGTGGCATAAACCTAGTTATGCCAGCGCTTACCGATCAACAATTCAACGCGCTTTCTCGGCCAGAGAAACGCCGTTACTTCAGGAACTATATGACCTGTAAGGAATGGCGCTTAAACAACCTTTACAAGATAGAGAATGATAAAGGTCGCGTTGTCACGTTTCGAATGCGTGACGCTCAGAGAGATCTATTTGAAACAGCCCATACCTTTGAATTGATTCTTAAAGCGCGTCAGTTGGGCTTTAGTACCTTTATCGACTTGTACGCGCTGGACTCGTGTTTATTCAATAAGAACTATGCCGCAGGTATCATCGCGCAGGACTTGGAAAGTGCTGGCACTATCTTCCAGACAAAGGTTGTCTTTCCATATAACAATTTGCCTAATTACTTGCGTTCTCGCATTCGTGTAGTTCAACGAGCTGGTGGCGCTAACGGTGGCCGACTCAGTTTTTCCAATGGTTCACGAATCCGTGTTGCAACGTCATTCCGTTCCGGTACGTTGCAGTTTCTACATATTTCAGAGTTGGGCCGTATTTGTGCAGGTTACCCACAAAAGGCCAAAGAGATACAAACAGGTTCTATGCCTACTGTTCACGAAGGTTGCAAACTCTTTATTGAATCGACGGCAGAAGGCGCGGCAGGACTCTTTTTTGAGTTGTGTAAGAAAGCCGAGGAACGAGCACATAGCGGAGTGAAGTTAGGTGCTAAAGATTTCCACTTTAGATTCATTCCTTGGTTCACTCATCCTAGATATTATTCACCATTGCCATTAGGCGGATTGAAGCTATCCAAATACTTTATTGAATACTTTAAGTCGATTGAGCCATTCGTGATCCGTCACTTGGGAAGGCCGTTAACGGATGAGCAAAAGCAGTGGTATGTCGAAACCTATAACCACTACGAAGAGTACACAAAACAAGAGTATCCAAGTACACCACAAGAGGCGTTCTTAACGTCAGGCCGTCGTGTATTTAGCGCTCCTTCCTGTATGGCTGCGGAGTCAGCTTGTACCAAACCGTTGCTTGTCTATGACGTTAATCCAGAGACCGGCGCAATGTTTGATGTTCGAGATAGCGTAAACCGTGAAGGTAAAAGCGAGAACATGCAGAACGGATTGCAGGGCTACTTGCTTATTTGGGAATTGCCTGATCCAGAAAAGGATTACGCCCTTGGCGCTGACGTTGCGGAAGGCCTGGAACATGGGGACAGAGGTTCAATTGATGTATTGGACGAAACTGGCAATCAAGTTGCTCATTGGTTTGGTCATATCGATACAGACCAGTTTGCAAAGATTATCGCAATCATTGGCAAGATGTACGCAGGTAAAAACGGTAGAGCGGCCTACGCTGCGCCAGAAAGAAACAACCACGGCCACGCCGTTTTAAACGTTCTACGCGATATCTATCCAATATCCAGAATCTACCAAGAAGAACACCACGACAAGGAAGACGAGGACGAAGAAACAGGGCGATTAGGCTGGCTTACCACTCGTAAATCCAAGCCGATAATTATTTCAAACTTAAATGAGCAATTGCGCAATAATACGTCGGGCATTCGATGGATCGGGACAGTTACAGAGCTGAATACCTACGTTTATGACTCCAAAGGAAGCATGAACGCAATTGAAGGCGCATTTGATGACCAAGTGATGAGCTATGCGATTGCGCTAGAAATGGTTGTTCGAATGCCTAGAACCATGACCAAGTTACCGCCACGCACCAAGCGATCAAGCGATTGGCGTACTAAGTGAGGGGAGAATTTATGGTTTGGAATGAAGACCATGCGGAGCATGACGGCAAGGGCTTTAACCTTACTCAATTGCGTCGATTAGTCTCAAACGTAGAAGCACAACCAAACTGGCGCGATCCAGCGCAAAAGTGTTGTGATTACTATGACGGTAACCAACTAGCTCCTGAAGTAAAGCAGGTTTACGAAGAGCGTGGACAGCCGGTCATTATCAACAACTTAATTGCACCAGCAGTTGATGCCGTTTTAGGTATGGAGGCAAGAACACGGACTGACCTTATACTTGCTGCCGATGACGATGAGGGTGAAGAACTACGCGAGGCGCTTCAGGAAAAATTCAAAGATGCGTGGCGACTTGCACGAGCTGACCGCGCTAATGCTGATGCTTATGCTTCACAAATTAAAGCGGGCATTGGTTGGGTAGAGGTTACCCGAAATGATGATCCTTTCTATGGTGGCAATTACAACATCAAGCCAGTTCGCCGTCAGGAAATGTGGTGGGACTGGAATGCTCAAGAGGCTGATCTGTCTGATGCTCGATGGTTGCTGCGGAAACGTTGGGTAGATGTAGATGAGGCTATTGCTCATTTTCCTGAACATGCCGAAATCATTCGTCAAGCAATGAACAATTGGGAAGACTTCGCAAATCTTGAAAGCTACGAAGAGCAAGACCAAGACTTGCTTGCTGCTTACCATGAGTTTGAGAGTTGGGATAGAAATACATCTGAATGGTTAGATCAGGCTCGTGGGCGTATCTGTTTACAGGTTATCTATTATCGTACATTCAGACGCGGTTATGTTATCGACCTAAAGAACGGGCGAACCGTAGAGTACAATCCTAATAACATTGCTCAAGCTGTTGGCGTGAAAATGGGTAAGTTCAAACCACGAATTGCTACATGGTCAGCTGTACGAGAAGCATGGTTTGTTGGTATCCATAGGATTGTTGATCGTAAATCTGTCGCACCGAGCGGATATTTTCCTATTGTGCCGTTCTTCGGTTATCGCATGGATAAATCCGGCCAACCTTACGGGGTTGTAAGCCGAATGATTAGTGCTCAGGATGAGATTAACTTTCGTCGTATGAAGCTGACTTGGTTATTACAGGCCAAGCGCGTCATTGCTGACCAAGATGCAACAAACTTGAGTCGCGAGGACTTGCTAGAAGAGGTCGAACGCGCAGATGGTTACATTGAGTTAAACCCTGATCGCAAGAACAAGAAATCAATCAGTGAAGCTATCCAGATTCAGCAAGATTTCAATATTGCGAGTCAGCAGTTTACTGTTATGCAGGACTCAATGAAGCAAATCCAAGACGTTGCTGGTATCTACAATGCAATGTTGGGCCAAGACTCTTCAGCCACCAGCGGAGTCGCTATTAACTCACTAGTGGAACAAGGCGCGACTACGCTAGCAGAGATCAATGACAACTATCACTATTCGAGAACACGAGTTGCTGATCTGTTAATGGCCTATCTAATCGAAGACCTAGCGAAGCAAAGCAATATCGCTGTAACTATCAACAAGCAAGACGCCCATAAGCGAAAAGTCATTCACCTAAACGTGACCAATGACGACGGCACAGTGACCAACGACGTTAAGCGTTGGAAAGGTCATATCGCTCAAGCTCCAATCCAGCAAACGGCTACATTCCGCGCTCAAATGGCTCAACAACTAACCGCGTTAGTTGCTCAATTGCCACCACAAATTCAAATGGCAACGCTAGATATGGTTATCGAGTTATTGGATGTACCTAACAAGCAAGAGATTCTGAATCGTATTAGACAGACTCTAAACCTTCCAAAAGCGCCGGAAGATATGACGCCAGAAGAACAAGCAGCTATGCAGGAAGAACAACGCAAGCAGCAAGAAATGGCTGAAATTCAAATGCAGCAGCTACAAAACGAGGTTGCTTTAGGTGCCGCCAAGGTTGAAGAGCTACAAGCCAAGATTGCCAAACTACAACGCGATGCAGAAAGCCAAGAGGTCAAAGACAACAAGGTTGAGGCCGAAACTGCGAAAGTTTTACAGGAGGTCGCAGAAGTCAAAGCACAGGCAGATAGCACGGTTAACGCAATATTAGCGAACATCGACCAGCAATTGCTAAACCTTCAAATCTAAATGTAAGAGGTAACTAAAAGTGTGGGAACAAGTTAAAAACATTGTGGGCGAAGCCGCCCCGTTGGTTGGTTCATTACTTGGCGGTGCCACTGGTAAAACAATAGGTACCCTAATTGCTGGCGTTCTTGGTGTTAAAGATACGCCGGACGCCGTGATTAAAGAGCTGATGGCTAACCCTGAAGCTCTAACAAAGATTGTTGAGTTTCAGGCTCAACACTCAGTCAAGCTACAAGAAATGGCGCTGAACCAATTATCTATGCAGCTAGCAGATACAGAAGACGCGAGAGATGCACATGGCGATCACTGGATGCCTTCAGCGTTGACTCTGATCTTGTGTGTCATGGTGTCAGGTATGTTTTGCTCATTGTTTTGGTGGACGGTTCCAAAATCATACGAGCAACTAATTATCATGATCGCAGGTCAGGTAATGGGCGCGTTCTCAACGGCTATCGTGTTTTGGCTAGGCTCAACGATGATGCAGGGCTTGGGTCGTACAAAGCAACCAATGAAGTTTATGAAGTGGGAAAGTAAGTAAATGAAATTACTAGTCGAGTGTAAGCCGAATACCGAAATATGAGTGCATAAGACGTAATTGTTTGGAGAGAAAAGCCATGTATGACAAACGACTAAGAAGCTATCGACCTAAATGGTTTAAGACTTGGGAACTTGTGAGTAAAGCTGCTTATCAGGCGCGTGGTGAAAAGGCCATGCTTGGTATGGATGCTCGATTGCTGGTCACCATTGATGAACTGCGAACGCTGCTTAGTGAAATCGATCCTAAGAAAGCGGCGCTTATCTGTAACAACTGGAAAATTGGTGGTTCTCGTGGTTACTCAGGTCTGCGACTTGCGAGTGACAAATATTTCACACCATTCTCTGCGCATGGTAGAGGGCAGGCTGTTGATTTAATTAGCAATCATTACGCAGCTCAAGAATTGCGTGATTTGATTATCAAACACAAAGAGCGGTTCCCTTACCTAACGAGAATGGAAGAGGGTGTTAGCTGGTTGCACTTGGATGTGTTCAACTTACCAGAAGATGCGCCAGAGAATTCAATCCTGTTATTTAATAAATCAGGTGAGACTCGTTATGTCTAGGTAATCATCGAACGTTAATTTTTGGTTTGCATTGGTGAATTTGTGGTACATTTATTAGCAAATTAAGTGTGCGGTGAAAAATTAACGCAACACGAGAACATAAAAAAGCCAGTTAGCGCGATTGCGTTAGCTGGCTTTCTTGTTCGCAAGTGCGGCGATAAGCACAAACCAGACGCAAGCGCAGCGATAAGCGCACATGAGGGGATTATGACTATAGAACTTGACCAAGCACTATTAACTGGCAACGTCGAAGACATTGACGCACTGCTAGATGAAATTGACCTAGATGACGATTTGGGCGTTCTTAGCGGTGAAAATGACCAAGATAACCATTCGACTGATAACGAAATGGGCGTAGGCGAGGAAGATGAGGCACTACCAAGTGTTATTGATACTACTCAGCCAAAAGGTGACGCCAACCTAGATAAATCAGAGCAAGGCCAAGAGCCTAAAACGAATGCGGCCAAAGATAGCATTGGGGTTCGAGAGATTGATGGCAAGCTCTACATTGAAGTTGATCCAGACAATGCAACGGTAGCAAGTAAGGACGGTAAACATACGATTCCTTATGCAGTTCTAGAAAAGGCTCGCAATCAGGCGAGCGAAGCGTCGAGCCGTATGCAAGAGCTAGAGCAACAGCTAAGTGAAGCTACAACCGCCAAGGAAAAACTACAGCTATACACCAAGCAATTAGAAGAAGCTGGCATTACGCCTGAAAAGCTACCTGAAGAATTGCTTAACGATGAAAATGCGCTCAATACGATGCGTGATGAGTTGCCAGAAACGGCAGCGAATTTGCTAACGGCATTGGTTAAGCGTTTTCAAAGTAAGGCTGCGACCACTCAACAAGAAGCCAATGACGGAGTTAACGAAGTTACTAACGCGCTAAACGCTGACGAACTTACAGAGCTTCGTACTTGGGAAGAGAGTGACCGTGACCGTTGGGATATGGCCTTAGTCATCGACAACAAGCTCAAGAATGATCCAGCGTTCCAAGCCATGCCACTACAAGAGCGCTTTGCAGAAGTGCAACGCCGAGTGAAGGCTGCTTTCGGTGATCCGGTTCAAGCGTCAATTGATGTTGAAAAGGCACAGAAACAAGCCGAGCAAGGCCAGCAGCAACCTCAACAAACGGCAGAAAAACAAACCGTTGTACCTAATTCACCGTCTAGTCTAGGTGGTTCTTCACTGGACACTACGGCGGCAGCTAATCAGGCATTGTTGAATCAAGACGCACTAGCGCTTGAGCAATCACTTGCCAATATGTCGCCAGAGAAGGTTGAAGAGTTCTTAGCTCAAGCGGTGATAGCTCTAGATTAGTCGAGGATTTCATAATGACTACTATCACTAAAGCTCAAGCTGCTAAAGCGTTTGGTGCCGCGCTGTTTACTCATACGCGCCGCCAAAACACTTTTGTAAACATGCTAACTGGTAAAGCTCCAAAGGCAGTACCAGCAGACCGCAACCGAAACAAAACCCAAACTGAAGCTGGTGCGCCAGTTGTAATGATCACCGACCTTACAAAACAGGCTGGTGACACAGTTGAAATGGATTTGTTCCACAACTTGGGCGGTATGCCAACGATGGGCGATAAAAAAATCGAAGGTCGTGGCGAGTCGCTATCAAAAGTTGAGTTTGAATTAGTCATTAACCAAGGCCGTCATAACGTCGATTCAGGCGGTAAGATGGCTCAACAACGAACCAAGCAAAACCTACTTCAAGTAGCTCGTACAATGCTTGGGAACTACTTCAACGATCTACAAGATGAAATCGCAACGTATCACCTAGCTGGTGCGCGTGGTGACTTCATGCCTTCCGACATGATTGTTCCAACTGCGGATCATTCAATGTTTGGTGAAATCATGGTTAACCCTGTTACCGCTCCTACAGCGGATCGCCACTTCTTCGGTGGTGACGCAACAGGTATTGCAGATATCGTGGCTGCCGACACGCTAACTTTAGCGAAGATCGATGAAATTGCGCTTTACCTAGAAGAAATGGCACATCCAATCAAGCCTATCCGCTTCGAAGCAGATGAGCTTTACGGCGAATCGCCTTTCTACGTTCTATTTGTTACTCCGCGCCAATGGGCCGACCTATGGGCTGACGTTCAAGGTGCTGGCAAAGTGCAAGAGCTGATCGCGAATGCGGTTAACCGTTCGCAAGGATTTAAGCATCCACTATTCCAAGGTGACCGCCTAATGTGGCGCAACATCTTGGTTCGTCAATACCGTAAACCAGTACGCTTCAATGCTGGCTCTAAAGTGAAAGTTGGCGCAGCAAGCGGCAACGGCACTGAAACTGAAGCTACAGCAGCTACCGTAATTGACCGCGCAATCCTACTTGGCGGCCAAGCGCTGGCAGTGGCTTACGGTAAATCTTCAAGTGGTGCTCAGTTCTCAATGCACACTGAGAAGGTTGACCACGGCAACGGTCGTGAAACGTCTATCGCTTGGATGAGCGGAGTTAAGAAAGTTCGCTTCCAAGAGAAGAATGGCCGAATCAATGACTACGGCGTAATGGTGCTAGATACAGCCGTTGGCGGTTTATCTAAGTAATAAGTGACAGGCTAGCTATCTAGCCAGCCTTTATTCATCGTAATCAAAGGAGAATTGCAATGGCAGTTAAAGTATCACCAGCCGTTAAGCAAAACGTCTATAACGGTACTCACGGTAACCTTTCAGTGATGTTCGCTGAAGTTCCAGCGCTTGCTGATGCTGACTCAGTTATCGTAGCAAGCCTTGAGGCTGGCGTGAAGTTGGTGGAAGTGAAGATCCTTACCAAAGGTGAAGCAATAGCAAGCTTAACTGCTAAGGCTACTCTGAACGAAGCCTTGTTAGGTGATGGTATTCACGAGCCTCAAGTTGGCACCAAGTTAGAAGATGTGATCGGTACGGCTACGGAAGTTCCGAAGGGTGCGTTGTCGTCTGATGTGGCTGGATACTTCCCGTCAGAAGATGTTGCTGAAAAAGATAAGTGTCTAGTTCTTACTTTCGCAGGTGCCAAAGTTCCAGCAGACAAGATCCGTCTAGCGATTTACACCACTTCAGTCGGCACTATTTAAGATAGTCCACTCTGTTGAAAAACAGGCCAGTCAGATAATTGGCTGGCCTGTTTTATATGTTCCGTGGCAATGGCCGCAGCTCAACACATCGAATACACATAAGGGTATTGACTATGACAGCAGAAAAGAAAATTGTTTGGATCGGTGAAAAGCCAATTAAAAAGGTAAACACGCTAGGCCGTGACTATTACTTTAACCGTGGCGAATCAACCAGCGTACCGGAGCAAGTGGCGCACCGATTACTGCAAATTAAATCTTGTTTTGCTACTCCTGAAAGTGCTCAGTCTCTAATCGAGAGCCTACAAGCTGAAGAGCAAAAGCGTCAGCAACTAGCGGAACGAGCGGCGCAACTAAAAGCTGAAGAAGAGAAAGCAAACACTTGGCTCGTTATGGTTGATGGTGAAGTCGTCAACATTTCCAAATACACCAAGGCGAAACTTGAAACCATTATCCTCGCAGAAGAGCTTCCAATTGATCCGCTAGCATTGGAAGTTCCAGAAGGCGAAACACATGCGTCAGCTCTACGCATGGCAGTGCGTGACAAGCTACACGCTAAACACGGTATTCCAGAGGCTTAATGATGAGCGCACTATCTGATTTATATCGGTTAGTGCGCCAGCGTTGCGCTGGCGTTGTCGATATCATGATGGATGACGCCTTGCGCGACTCTTACCGCGAGTTTTGCGAGAAATCAGAGTTCCTAAAAACAAAGGTCAAATTGACCGCCGTTGTGTCTGGTGTGCAAATTCCGGTTGCTGGCATTCCTACCGATTCAGCAATTCTAAAAATTGACAGCGTAGTGAGCAATTGCGGTTCTCTGCTTTACGTCAATGACGACTACGTTTTTGAACCTGTAACCAACGAGCTCACATTCACGAATGACTTTGATGCGGTGACCGTTACGGCGGTACTAAAACCAAAGCTAAGCTTCGATGAGAACAACCTTAATTCATATCTAGTTGAAAACTACGGCGAAGCTCTAGCGGCTGGTGCTGCTTACCGACTCCGATTACAGGTTGGCACAAATTGGTTTAACCCTGATCTCGCATTGATGTACGAACGTGAATTTATCGAGGGTTATCGCCGCGCTTACCGAGTAAGCAAAGACAACTTCAACTCATTCAAAAACAAAGTGCGTAAGCACAATTTCTACTAGAGGTGTGTATGTCTTCGAATAACACTCCGGTCAAACACTTGATCGATGAGGCAGCTCGTCTCGTTGTCGATAAAAACATGATCCGTTGGGATAAAGCGTTTTGGGTTGATGCGTTCAACTCGGCAGTTCGAGCAATCTTAGCAATTCGATCTGATGCGTTAACGGCCAATGAGGACTTTGTTTGTGTTGAGGGTTCAACTCAGACAATTCCAGTAGGTGCCCGTTTTGTTGTTGATGTTCTGCGAAATAAAGGCGGCGCGGCCATTTCTGGCAATGTGGATTTGAAGGTGCTTGATGATTATCGCCCTGAATGGCGTTCAGAGCCTCTTGCTAGCGCGGCCAAAGCGTGGCTTTACGATGACCGAAATCCAACAACGTTCTATATGTATCCTCCGGTTGTTTCTGGAACAACCATTGAGTGTGTATTTGCAAAAGTGCCTACGCCAATAACTGAAAGCGATTACGACTCTGAAGCCAAATGCGAACTAAACCCGATGTACGACAACGCGATCATTGAGTGGCTTGTCTACCGCGCATTTAGTGAGGATGCGGAGTTTACCGCTAACGCCGCTCGTGCAAACACAGCATTAAACGCCTTTAGAACAATGCTAGGCGACAAGAGCCAAGCAGATAGCATCGTTCAACAAAAGAGCGCTGATATCAAAAAACAACCACGCTAATTAATTGGAGTAGAGCACAATGACTAGTAGCTGGTATCGAAGAGGTACGGTAACTGTAACCGACGGTTCAAAAGAGGTTGTAGGCGTTGGTACGTTATGGGTTGATGCCGGAAATAAACCACTAGCTGGTGATATTATGTTCATAGCTGGCAGTATTTATGAGATCGAATCGATCACCGATAACGAACATTTGTCACTGTTTAGACCATTTACTGGCGTTCCACCAGCAAATGGTGAGTATGCGATCATTCGAAATACTTCAGTAACTATTGCTACTCGTGTTGCTGCAATGGTCGCGGCGGCTATCAACTCAAAACAAGTGTTGCTTGATGACCTTCGAGGTTATTACACATCGACGGCTGACAAGGTTCTGATTCATACGGGTGACGGCTCAACTATCGAGGTTGTGCCTCTCCAAACATTGGTATCTGACATTACAAAGCTAATCGATCAGGCGAAAAGCATTAAGGATGACCTCGTTAGTACCGATGCGGCATTAAGCCTAATTCGCAAATACTCAAACACCGTCCAAGGTGTGGAAGTTGAACCAGGTATGTATTCAGCTAAGAGCTATGCTCTTGATGCGTCGGATACGCTGGCTTTAGTGAACCAAGCAAAAAGCGATGTAGATTTAACAGCTTCTCAAGTTCAGAAAACCAAAGCTGATATTGAGCAGTTCGTAAGTACATCAAAAACTGAAATTGATGCTAAGGCTACTGCCGTGAAGGAGGATATTTCAGAGCTTGTTGCTGGTGGCACCGATAGCATTACGTCACATACCGATACAAGCAAGGGTGCAATTAACACCTTATTGAGTGCAAGCAAAACCGAAATCACGGATCTAGTTACCACTGAAAAAGCTGCCATTTCACAGCAATCAAGTACAACAATTAGTGAAATTACTGCACTAAAACAGAGCGCCGAACAAGCTGCATCAACGGCAACACAAAAGGTTACTCAAGCGACTGCTTCAGCTACAAGCGCAGCACAAAGCAAGACCGATTCTCAAACCCTGAAAACGCAAACTGAAGCCTTAGCGAATGAAACAAAGCAAGTCGCGGAAGAGATTAAATCCGGTAGTTATGTTGGTTGGCAAATCTATTGCCAAAGCGAAGCAAACATGAAAGCTCAAAGAGCATTAGCTTCTAATGAGTTTGCTGCTAGTGGTTTTGTTCATTATGGTACTGGTTATACCAATAATGTTAATAACTTTATTATCAATGAAGGTATGTGGACTACTGAAGCCATTACCGACCAAGCCAATAAAGTTCGTATGGGTCGTAGTGTTACAGACGGTGGTCAAACAGGTACATCTAAGACTCCATTCCCTGTAACTACTATTGCTGGCTTTATTTCTAAACTTATTGGTATTAATGAACTAGACAAGCGAGTAGCTATTAAATTCCCTGAAGCTCCTAACGGTACAGTTGTTTATGACTCGACTGGTAATTGTCGTGGCTCAGGTAAAGCTACACTAGACCTAACTAAAGATGTAGACCCTAAGTATGGTGATGTTGCTGGTTCAGTTAATGAAGCTGTAGCTCGTGCCTTTGAGGGATGGCTTAAAAATGCTGATTTCCGTAATGGCACATCTGAATGGACTTGTGGTAATTACGCTGTATTGACGCCTGAAAATGGCGCTTTACGTATTACTAATAATGGTTCAATTAACGGTCAGTTATCACCTAAAACGCCTACAGATTCCCCTAGAACTAAAGTTAAAGCTACTATAGTTATTAGTGATTTGCAGGGTGGTGCTAGACCTGTAGTACAGTACCAACCAGTAGCTGGTACATATAAGGCAATTGATTTACACGAAGGTGTTAACGAAGTAGAGCTAGATTTTACTGCCGCACGTTCTTTGTTGATTCAGCCAAAAGGTAGTACTACTGCAAGTATGTTGGTTCATCTTGTAGATATCCGACCACTAACAGAAGAAGTAGTAATCAACCGTGTAGATATGTTCGGTTTTGAGTACTTCTTAGAAGAAATCAGCAAGGCCAATCCATTTGTTTATCCTTATGGTTGTATTCAATCAAAACTAACAAGCATCGAAGGGATTGCAACAAAAGAATCGAATCGTCCTATTACCTACTATTCGGTATTCGATGGAGATATAACCTCGAAGGGTAAAGGCGTTGATTTTTGGGCCGCAACTGATGCTCAAAAGAGAGCTTTAGTCTCTAATCCTGATCACAACATTTATTTACTTGATGATGGCCGACTTGTTCAATGGCGTGTGCGTCAACGTACTATTGCTGGTATTGGCAATGGTAAGTGGAGAAATATTAATCCTGTTGGTATTGGTGCAACTACTGCTGAAAATATCCTTAACTGGGATGGTGGCACTCGTGTTAAAGCACAAGCAGGTGGTGATGTTGTAATGACTGGTTCTACTGGTTACTTTACTTCTTACCAGTTAAAACAATACAACGATAAACCCGAACTTGGTGTATTTACTGCAAGACATGCATCTAACTGTGTGGATTATGAATGTTACTTCCATGTATGCGGTGTAGTTCCTAGAATGAACCAAGGTGCTTATCATCCTAGCTTTAACCCTATGGGTGCCGCTGCTTGGCATAAGTGGGGAGTTGCTGCTGACTTACCTTGGTATGATTCTCGCGTAGTAAGTGGAATTACTAGTGCAGGTAAGTGTTTTACTGAAGTAAGTGCAACTACTCAAATTGCTAAAACACCGGGTTCAGGTCGTATTAGTCACGGTAAGAATAAACGTCCTGATGGTAAGTTCTATGATGCTATCTATGCTTCGGGTCAAGGTGGTGTAATTGACTACCGTTTACCTGCTTGGGATGTGTCTTCTAAAGAAGAAGCTTCTAAGATATTCCAGAAAGTAGTGAATGGTACTTACCGAGGTGAGGAACTGGCAGTACGGACTTGGATTAGTCCAGCTATTGCGCAGACTCCATCCCCTCAAGCTACAAGTATTGCCACTGAAATTAACACTATGGATCTCTACAAAGTAGGGGGTAAAGTTTCGTTATATGACATTGCTACTAAGCAAGTTTTAGTTACCACTACAATCACAGGTATACGTAATGGTGCTATTGATGTACTAGATACATTTAACCGTCTCGCGGGTGATGCCCATTTAGTCGTAACAATTGAATCTAACATCCCTGTATCAGGTGACTTCACTCAAGTAGATTTATTTGCTGAACCTTCAGTCATCTTGAATGAAGCTTCTTTTAAAAATGGTTGGTTAGGTGGTTGGGCTGGCATGCCTAGCTCTGCACCTGCAGGGGATATTGATTTTACTCGCAAAGTAAAAGTAGGCACTCCTACTAGAATATATAAGCTTCCATCAGGCACGTGGTCTTCTGGAGAAATGCCTAACTTTAATTCAATCTTAAATGGCTCTACCCGTGGATGGTCATCAGATAAAACTATTCTATACACATTCACTTACACAGCTTTTGCTAAACAGACTAAGGGTTCTACTAACAAACCTGTGTTGAATAGTGCTGGTGGATTAGGTGCGGTTGCACAGAGTGGTGGGTTTCATGCCATTACTTGGGGGGCGTTATTAGTTGAATCTCTCATTGGCAAAGTGCCAACGTCAAGTGTTGGTGGAACAGGCATGTCTTTATCTGATTGGATTAATATACCAATTCAGCATGATGGTAAAGTTCATGTTGGTGACCCTAAAAAAGTAGAGCCATTTGATAAACCTAACCCTAAAAATGACTCTCCAGCAGTTAAAGCTCTATGGTATCAATCTGCTGCTAATCAACAGTGTTCATTGAACTTTGCTTTCAATGAGTTGATTTATAAGTCGTTCACCAATCCAATTGTTGACACTGGTGCTCAAATGCTTCGTAAGCGTGGTGCTATTTATCTTGTTAACGTTGCTGGAAGTGCATTGAATGGCAGACTCGTTATTTGGAATGGTAATGAGGCTAGTATTCCAGTGGACTATACCGCTTACTATGTTGACGCAAACAATGTGATAAAAAGTAAGTCTTCAAATGCAGTAAGTACAATTCAACTATATACAGGTGACGGTTGGGGCGACGATTCAACAATTCGAATTATTGACGGTGTTGGAACATTCATAAACCTCAATGGCGATACTTGTCTATATGGTACGCATGAGCTGGCAATTCCATACGGTTACACAAAGAATAAAGCTAGTGCTGGTTCTCAAGTCAGTGGGGTGGATTTATGATCATTGATACCGACTACACGGCCTTAACCGATATTGATGAGAATATCCGGCATTACTATGCTGAAGAGATTCGAGAACGAGTGATTGGCTACACAGAGGGGGAGGAACCTTCCCCTAAAACCGAGCAATACACGGTCATTGTTCTTAATAAGCCTGAAGAGATTACTTTTCATGATGTAAACCAAAGACGCGGTGAGCGTAAGTCTTGGGAGCAAGTTGTTAAGCCAGAGCTTGAACGAGCAATTGCTTGGGAAGATTTTCAAGTAAACCACGATCAGTATCTTCAATGGCTGGTGGATGTAGAGAACTTTGTTCCTAAAATCACTATTGGCGAAGATGGTGAAGAAGTTGCCACGTTGCCACCAGCGCGGCCAGTGATCGATATGCAAAATCGCCGCGCCGTTTATGAGGTGATTGAAGCGCCATACGACGCTAATTATTACACTCATAATGGTGAATACGATTATTTGGTCAATGACGAAGAATTTACCGTTACCAAGACGCCAGTTGTCGATAGAAAGCCTGACAATGTGATCGCGGAGTTTCATCGGAACAAGGCGCAAGCTTTGCGAGATGAAATAAAACTATCAAACATCTTTATTCATGGATATGAGTTCCAAGTTCGCCAAGTTGACCGGAACAACATGGATGAAACGCTATGGTATGCAGAGCGAAATAATATGTTGGATAAAGAGACGGTCTGGATTGCAGCAAATAATGAACCTGTAAGACTGACGTACAATCAAATCCAACAAATTAAAGATGCATATGCGATTCGATTGGAAAATCTATTTAATCAATATGCCACTTGGACAGAAGGGGATATGCAAACCCCATTCGAATTTTTGGAAACCTAAAGTTCTCGATTGGTAATTTTTGTTTTTAATCGAGAAAGTGTTTTTATTCCGAGTTATTATTGGTCAAGCATTGCAGTTTATGACGGGGTGCGAAAGATGTTAGAGAAGTTACTAAACAACAATCCACTAGGCGTTGTGATGTTGTGTGCTTCGATAGTTGGGACTGGCTATGTGATGAATTATCGCTTGAACAGTATCGAGACGACTCAACAAAACATTGGCACTGATGTAAAAGATATTCGCCAAGATATAAGCGCTCTACAGGCTGATGTTGCCGGATTGAAAGCCGTTGCTGATTACAAAGAGAGAGCAGGTAAATAATGCCTAGAATTAACGTCGCTACTTTCTTTGGAGAACGGCCAAAACAGACGCCGAGACTCCTACCAAATGAATACGCTACAAAAGCGGTAGATTGTCAGTTTCCGGTTGGAAACCTTCAGCCTTACCTTGGCTTGAAGGACACCACTGAAAGCTTAACGGAAAGCCATAAAACGGTTTATAAGTTTTTAGATTGGTGGTTCAAGTGGAAAACTGATGTTGATGTGGTTGTGTCGCCAATTGTTGGTGACCCTTGGAGCCGTGTTTATTTTACAAGTGATACCGGAGTTCGCGTTACCAATAACCAGATATTTAATGGTGTTGGTGATCTTCCCGTTGACTCTTATCCATTAGGAGTGCCAGCGCCAGAGCATGGCGTGACAGCAGAAGTAAATGCGCCAGATCCTCTACCAGAAGAGGACGACGCAACCGACGACGAAACTCGTTTTTATGTCTACACACTTGTTAGCGAACAAGAAGAGGAAGGGGCGCAATCCCCAATCAGTAATCAAACTGAAATTAAGTTCCCAGAGAGTACGGTTACGCTGACATTTCACAGTGAAGGTGTTTTATCCGGCAATATCACTAAACGTCGAATCTATAGAACGTCAACAGAGGGTGGTGTTTCTGACTTCTATCTGGTTGGGGAGATATCGATCTCACAAAATACGTTTGTGGATGATAAGTCAGCCGATGATCTTGGGTTTCCGTTGGAAAGTGAAAAATACGAAATGCCTAACAAAAAGCTACGGTTTTTAACCCTAATGCCTAACGGAATTATGGCTGGTGGCTATGACCGAACTGTTTGTTTTAGTGAGCCGTATTTGCTTCACGCATGGCCTGTAGATTATCAGCTCACAACAGAGCACGAAATCGTAGCAATGGAATCAGTGAGCAATATGCTATTGGTTGGTACAAAAGGTTACCCTTGGGTGTTCCAAGGTATCACCAGCGATGCGATCAGTGGGCGAAAGCTTGAGTCTATGCAAGCGTGTGTTTCCAAGCGCTCTATGAGAAATATCGACAACCTAATTATCTATGCGTCTCCTCATGGCCTTTGTGCGTTCACTGGTCAAGACGTTGAGCTAATTACCAAGGATATTATTGACTCTAAGCAGTGGGAAGCATTGGAGCCAGAAACCATTGAAGCTTACTACTACGATGGAAAGTATTTGGCTTTTTACGGAAAGGCGCTTGATAAGTCGTTCATATTCGACCCTAAAACGGGTGGCATTACGTTCCATTCTCTAGGTTCAAATCTTGGATTTACTGACTTAGTGACAGGTACGCTTTATGTTCGAAGCGAAGATGGCACAAAGCTGGCTGAATGGAACAAAGGCCAACCTAAAGCGTATGTTTGGCGTTCTAAAGAGTATTACGCCATGTATCCAACACTTAGTACGCTGTATATCCGAGCGGAAGATCCGGCATTGGTTGGAATGAAAATTATCGTTGATGGAGTCGTCATCAAAGATTACGAGATAGGTACGTTAACTGATCGACCTATACGCATTCCACCAGCAAGGGGCAACTCATGGCAATTTGAAGTTTATGGCACTGGAATATTAGAAGAGGTGATCATTGCTTCTAGTATGGCAGAGGTTTACGGGTAAATGGCAGTTCGTACATTACAAGGCGGCAAAAAGCTAAAGGGCAAATTCCAATCTATTCCCCACAAGAAAGGAAGTGACGCTGTAATGGATGCAGTTGCCGACAACTTAGAACAGTTGATCGGTATGCGTGGTGAGGGCGGCAAAAAAGCTGTCCTTTGGGAAGATATGAAAAAGCTTGGTTTTGCTGACTACAGAAACGGTAAATTACAGAGCACAATTAATATTCCAAGTTCAGACGGCGGTATTGATGATCCGATTGTTGGTGAGGAAGTTCAGACGCCAACTACACCACAAAACTTAGTGGTTAAATCTGGCTTTGGTATCGCACTGCTTTCGTGGGATACCGCGCCATATAAAGGCCATGCTTACACCGAAATTTATCAAGCAAGAGATAACGTATTTGCAAATGCTATTGTGGTGCAAACAACTCCGTCTAGCGTTGCGTCATTGCCGATTGAGCCTACAGGTGATTATTACTATTGGATCAAGTTCGTAAACTTAAAAGGCGAACGTTCAGCGATTAACTCAATTAATGGTACTCATGCAAAGAGCATTGTTGACCCTCAATATTACCTTGACCTGATCATTAAGGAGATGGAAGAACATCCCGAACTAATTCCTTTACCGGAGGCATTAGAAGGCATTGATTTTTCATCCATTCCAGACGCAGAAACTATTGAGAATATCGACGTATTATTAGCGGAAGCAGCTATGCAAAACGCTGTAACCGTTGATAAGGAAAGCGCATTTCGCAGAGAAGAGAACCGGACATTAAGGGCCGAGATTGAAACCAACTACTACACAGCAGTTGAAACCGATAAGGCAATGGCGGTTTTAAGAGAGTCGGTTACTTCTCAGATCGAGGAAAACGAGACATCAATTCTTGCTCAGATCAAACGAGAGTACGCAACGAAGGTTGAAGTTGATAGCGCGTTATCGGCATTAAGAGAGTCTGTTAAGTCAGAAATTCAGTCTAATGGGGAGTCAATTCTTGCGCAGGTAGGCCAAGAGTTTGCAACTCAAGTTGAGCTTGATAAGGCTATATCTACAGCCAAGTTAGATCTCGAAACTCAGTTAGGTGATTCGATTTCAGGTATTGAGCAAAACTATGCGACGAACGCCAAGCTAACGTCAGCAATTTCTCAATTAAATACTTCGTTGTCAGCGTCAATTGAAGGAGTTGAGAGCAATCTATCAACCAACTATAAAACGTGGGTTGATACTGAAAAGGCGATCAATATTGCAACCAATTCATTGTCTTCAAAAATTGGAGAGGTTGAGAGTAACTTAGCCAACAACTATTACACTGAAGCGCAAACCGATCAGGCCATTGCTAAATCTGCTTTGACGCTGCAATCATCAATTGACGGTGTTAGCTCGAATCTATCCAAGAACTACTACACGAAGACGCAAACCAATCAGGCGATTAGTACCGAGATTGGAAAAGTTAATGCAACAGTTAACGGCGTTTCATCTTCAGTCACACAGATTAGTGAAGCATTGGCCGATCTTGATGATGGCTATTCTGCGTTGTGGGGCGTTAAAACAAGCATTGGTGGAATGACGGCTAATGTTGCTCTTATTGCTCAGTCTTCCACGGATACGAGCACAACAAACGCAGAATTTGTCGTTAAGAACGCTGGATTTAAGGTCGCTTACGACAAAAATACTGGTGGCACAGGTAGCAACAGCATCGTTCCGGTGTTTGGCACTATCAAAAACCCAGCTTATCAGGATTGGGTTAACGGCGGCCAAGTTGGTACGGCTCCACCAAAATACGTACTCGCAATCGACACTGCATCAATCAAGGTTGCCGACATTAGAGATTTGGTTGCTGGCGATGTAGTGGCAACAAGCGTGCAAGCAAATACAGTAATCGCAAACGTAACGTTACGAACATCAACGATTAATGACCCGAACAGCAAATTCTATGTGAGTGCGGCTGGTGTGGCAAAAATGGTTGGTGCTGATGTTTCGGGGAAAATTACCGCGACTTCTGGCGTACTAAGGAACGTTACGATTGCCGATTCTTGCGATATTCAAGGTCGTCTCAATGTTAATCAGATCGTTGGTGATGTAATAAAACCTTATCCGTACTCGGTTATCAAGACAGACAGTAGTGCAGGACTAATTCAGACACTCTACTCAGTAAATATTCCAATGGCTACTTGGGATCGTGAGGTCGTTTGGGGGAGTGTGTATGCGACTGCGTTCGGCGCATGGTTTGATTTTTTAATTAACGATGAGGTTGTACATAGTCAAGATATTGGTGGCATGAGCGCTCAAAACTCACCAACCTGGCGACATAGCCTTCCGGCTGGTAAGGCTTATAAGGTTAGTTTGCGCATAAGAAACTACGGAAACAATTCTTGGCATGTGTGGAACTCATCTGGATTAGTGCTCACCTACAAAGCTTAGGTTTAAGGCTTTTGGAATTGCGCCATTTTGTTAAGGCGCTCTAGATCGTTTAGGGGCAAAAAGTGCGGTTCGCTAAAGTTGATCACAACAATTACATCTACATTCTTGTGAGAAAGCTTGTTTACGTAGCTATTCGTGATGATTTGCCGGATTTGCCGAAAGAGGTGATCAGTAAGTTGGATAGTGGTGATGCACACTTGTTTGTTGGTGAACGTTGTGGCGCAGTTTTGGAGGTAACGTACGAAGAAAATGATCGAGTAATGTATGTGGTTTTTGGATGGTCTGATAGCGGGCATGGCATATCAGATTACATCAATGCGTACTATCAACTTGCTAAAGATGTGGGAGCAGAAAAGATTGTTTCATTGGCTCGAAGAGCAGGTGTGTACAGGCTTTGGCGCGCTCACGGATTTAAAAAAGTGGGGTACAATGAGCAAGGTTTAATCAGGTTTGAGAAAAGGCTGGTAAACAATGGGTAAAGGGCCAGAAAAAGCAAAACCAACTGCCGATCAAATTGCAGCAGCAGAAGTGGCAGCTAAAGAGTGGAATAGATATCAAGAGGTGTTCGTTCCAATTGAAAACGAATATATGCGTATCACCGAGAAAATGGGGGACGAGGCCAATTACGAAAAGATAGCAGGAGCTGCTAATACAACTTCAAATAGTGCCACCAGCGCCGCCGTCAACCAAACTCAAAAGCAGTTATCTGCTTCGGGATTCAATCCGAGTTCTGGTAAGGCGTCGAGCGCTTCAAATGACATTGTTTCGGGCGCAAATGCCAATGAAGTACAAACAGCCGCACAAGGCCAGCATAACGTAACGGAGCGTTATACAGGCAATCTTCAAAACGTAGTTTCAATGGGGCGTGGTCAGGCGACTCAGGCCACAGCAGGACTTAACGATATTGCGGCTGCGTCAGCGCGTAAGGCCAACCAAGCTGCAATTGATGAAGCTAACGCCGTGTCTATTCCGGCGGCGGTTGCTGGTACTGGTGTATCTTTGCTGACTGGCACTGATGCTGGTAAAGAAATGATAGCAAGCGCTGGACAGGGATTAAGTAATTACTTCAAGCCAGATACTTACAAAAGTATGAAAACAGATAATGGTTTTGCGCCGATGGGTGGCGCTAGTTCATACGGTTTAAGTTAAACGTTAGGAGAAATAATCATGCCTCAAGAGGGTGGATTAGGTTATTACAATCCAAATACTGGCAGTTCATCCGTGCCAGCTCCAAGCGCCAGAGATAAAAGCGATAATCTTTCAAATATGATGGTTAACACTACTGGTAATCCAGAATACATATACGCGAATCTCACGAGAAAGCAGTACGAAGATTATCTAAAACGTTTCCAGCAATATGAGAATCAGCTCATTGGCCTTGCCATGACCGACAAGTTACTCAACAACCAGCTTGAACGTAACACGGAAACTGCTTCAAAGAACTTGGAACAGGCTAATATCAACGCGGCAAATGCGACGAAGAAATATGGTCTTGGAGATCTTCGAACTAATCAGCAAAAACGAAACTTGGAAATGAATAATGCATTGGCATTGGCGTCAACTAATAACAATACACGTCAAGCTATTGGTGATCTTCAGGTTGGATTAATGACTGGTGTTTCGTCAGGTAGCAGAGACTTAATTAACTCGGTTGGCGGTGCGTAGGAGGATATATGGGATACGGCCTAATTGATATTGGTCGGAATAGTGCGAGAAATTCGCTTGATACTTATAGAAACCTTTCCGATCAAGAACAACAACGAAAGCAAGTAAATGAGCAGCTTAAACAGCAATACAAGCAAGGGATTGCGTCAGGTGCAGGTACGGGTGCTGCGCTGGGCGCATCAATCGGTAGTGTTGTTCCTGTAGTCGGTACTGTGGCTGGTGGTGCAATTGGTGCCGTTCTTGGTGGCCTTGCTGCGTCGTTGTTTTAGAGGGTTTTTGCATGGCAAACGTTATTGGTAGTTTTAATGAAGGCGTTCGAGTTGGTGCAGGATTAATTGACCTACACAACCGCCAACAAGATCGTGAGTTGTGGAGACAAGAGCACAACGAAGACCGAGAACGAAAGAAAATCTTGCAACAACGAGAAGATATTCGTTGGCAGCAAGGGCTTGAAGATCGAGAACAACAAAAGTTACAGCGTAAAGATGACTTAGATTGGCAAGCCAAAAGCCGAAAACAACAAGAAAAACAGTGGGCGCAAGCAGAGCTTACATTTAAGCAGCAACAGGAAGAATACAACCACAAGAAAGCACTTATGGAACGCCAAGAAGGTTTTCAAACAATCTTCTTACCAGCGATTGATAAGGCGATTGCCAGCGGCGATTTTTCCTTAATGGAGACGCCAGAGTTTGCAGATTATGTAGCTAAAAACCCTCAATTCGATGTGAACAACATTCTTGGTAGTAACACTGGTAAGGCTTTGGGTGAAGCCGCAATGTTATTCAACAGAATGTCACAAGGCGAAATGCCAGCGGAAAATGACCCAATGCTGATCAATGCAGTGGAAACATTGATGCCTGAAATCACCAAGGCAAAAGGTTTACCTACGATCTACACGGATAAGGATGGTAAGCAACATCAAATAGTTAATAGAAAAGTTTCGGCGGTTCGAATCATTCAAGGTGGTGGTGCAGTTATTGAGCAAGATTTAACACTTGATAATGGCAAAGTTGTCACTGTTCCGGTTACTCAAAACCGAACAAGCAAACCAGATGACGATATCTTAGTTGTGCCGTTGTCAGAATTTAGTAACCGAATGAAAACCATGATTGATACTCGTCAGTATTTGAACCGTGAAGAGTTGAATAACTGGCGAGGACTTCAAACAGGTCGTTCTCTGAACTTCGATGAAAATGGCAATGTTGTATATGGTGGTCGCTCAGGCCGTTCTAGTCGATCTGGCTCTAGTGGTTCATCTTCTTCAATAGCTCAATTGGCGAAGCAACAGCTATCTGAACAAAACGGAATTAATCGTAAGTATGACGAACAGATTGCCAAACTTGACCGCAATATGTTCGATAAGGAACAAGATTATCAGGCTGAAATTGATCGCTTGAATCGAGAAAGGGAAAAGGCGCTAGAGCGTCATACGATGATGTATTTGCCACTAACTGGTTATGATCCTCAATACTTAACCAAGGAGCAAGCGCAAAGTATGGCAAGAAAACGAACGCAAGCGTTTGTTGAGTCATATCCTGATTATGAGTTTTCAGCGGCCAGCAAAGCACAGCTTCAGTCTTATCTAATGGAAAACCCAGCCGCGACGCCTGATCAAATAAATAAGGCGATTCAAAAGATGATTGAACATGAAGAAATCATCAAGAAAAAGCCATCTAACGAAACACTGATAAGCGAGTCTCAAGAGTTCACCAATGGCGAGAAGAAGGCCGAACAGACAGAAGGTGAACCGTCAAATCAAGGAGAGTTAGAGGCATTACGAGAGGAAATCCTAAACTCTGATGGAACTTATCAAGAAAAGCTTGCAGCAATTAAGGCGGCTAAGTTGAGTCCTGAAGAGCAGCAACAGGCAATGGATTGGCTTAACTACAGTGGTTTTTATAGCGCCGCTGATAAGCTAACAAGTAACGCCAGAGAGAACTTAAAAACTCAAGCTCAACGAGTAGAAGAGCAGCGTAAAAATGCGCCACCAACCGCCCGCTACATGGCGTTAGGTCTTGGTGAGCGGTAATATTTGATTTCTATCAATCTTGTAGTAGTATCTGCACGCAATTTCACATATTGCACAAAATTTGTTGTCTTTATGTGTGAAGTTGGATAGGTTGTTATTTGTAATAGTAGCCATTCTAGGTGATTCGAGATGGTTGATTAACTACATATAGATTAATATGGCAAAGCCTAAAAGAAATTTAAAAAGCACGGTCACTTGGGCGCAAGCCTTTAGAGACATTATTTTAAAAGCTATGGACCGAGGTCAACTGTTGCCTGTTCTGGCATTTCTAATCTGTTTGGCTCTGATTTGGAAAATGCCGGAGGATAAGGTGTATGACTTTGGTATGATGATAGTAAATGGTTTTAAGGATCTATCACTTCTTGGTTGGGGTGCTACGGCTATAGTGTGTGTACTATGGGCTGGTCATGCACGAACAATGCGCAGAAACCATAGTTCTGAATATCAACGGATTGGTAGTGAAAAGTCGAAAATGCAGCAAAAGCAATCTAAGATCCCCTTGGGTTCTAGTGATAATTATTAATTTTTTGACTTTCTTCAGTTGGAGATAAGCATAATGCAATATTTAGGCGTAGTATTATTTGTTCTTTGTATAGCACACTATGTATATCAAGCGATCATTCTACCTAGTTTCAGGCAGTCTGCTAGGGATAAACTTTTTATCCTGAGAGATACGTTAAGAGATAAATTGATTGAAGTGCAAGATGTCGCTGATAAGAAAACACTACGAGCCTTTAAAGAGGTTGACGACGGAATTAACCGCTCGTTAAATAGACTTCATCTGCTTACATTTACGAACTTTATCAGAGCATCGATGAATTCTGATGGGTTGAGAAGGCATGATGCTTCGTTCAAGAAGTTCCACGCACTGTTGGAAAGCTCTCAAGATGAGACACCTAAAGAAATTTACATAGAGGTTGGTAAGGTGCTTCATACTGTTTTATCGGTTAACTCGCTAATGTTTATAGTGTACTTACTTCCGTTCGTAATTATCATGCAGTTGATTGGCTCTTTATATCAAAGAGTAAAACAAACCACTGATTATATGGCTGACGCCACCTTAGTGGTAAGAGCTCGACACAAGCTTGAGTCTTCATCAGATAGACTGTATGCATAACGAAAAGGAGCCTAAGTGGCTCCTTTTTACTAATCGTAAGATAAAATAAAGCCAGCTCTTAGCTGGCTTTATTGTGTTTTACATCAAGCTAAGACGTTTAGCTGCAATAGCATTGATCTTAATAATGTCTTGGTTGGTGAAGATTTGGCTGTTATTCATGTAGTGCATAAGCTTCTCTTTATTACACACAAAAGCGTCATCGGGCACAAACTGGAGTCCGCTTGCTCGTCCAGCGACCACGTCAATCAACACTCTAAAGTTTACATGTTCTTTCAAGTCAACGAAGTCTTTGTAGAGGTTTGGATTGAAGTCGATGGAGTTTTTCGCTCTGTTTGGTTAGCTTCTCAGCCATTAAGTTAAAAAGCATTGATGTAAGCTTCTTTGATTATGGCAGCTTTCTTTCCGGTAAAGCCCATCACCAAGAATATGAACCCATCTTTCGTCATTTGATAGAACGGTCGGAGTTTGCTGTTCTGTAACTCATTGTTTTTGTGGCAAAGCTGAAAATTAAGCTTTGTAAATTTCTGGGAGCAATCTAGTGTGGATATTTCTTGTAGGACGTTTTTATGCTGCTTACCAAAGTACTTAGCAACAAGAAGTGAATCGGTAACTAAAGCGTTAGTTTTAGACACGAAAACGAGGTCTTCTGGACGATATTGTTCGATTGGAAGTGTAGTTTGTGCTGGCATAGTCACCTCCTGTTAAGTAGCTTTTCATCACCACCAAGAGGTCTCAATCTGCTGGTGGTGAACTGAACAAGGTTGAGACTACCGCTTAACAGGAAACGGCGCGCCGAAGCGTCCTTATCCAGTCCACCATAATTTGGACACACTGAATCACGCAATAAAAAACCAGCGTAAAGCTGACGCTATCACACCTTTGTAATTGCGGGGTTCCTAATCCCGACAACGGATTTTGCCGTTGCCCGAATAGAATAATTACCGTTAGGCGTGATAGTCAAGTTTTTTTGCAGTACATCATTTCAATTTCAAAAGGAAAATCATTTTGTTTCTCTTGGGATACAAATGTAATCAATCAATGATTTCTCGGGATATAATTTCATCGTCTATTTCCTATTTTTAGTATTTAGAGGGGATATCGATGGATTTCAGAGAGGCGATGCGTCTAGTTGAGGAAAGGGAACACAATCAAAACACATCAACGTTTGGTGACGTTGTTGATATGGCTCAACAAGGCGCTTTGCAAACTTTGGCTGGTGCTGCGAATTTCGTTGGTGCAGAAAAGGCAGCAAGCTCATTAGAGAATTGGGCTAATGAGCAATACGAAACTTTATCGCCTGAAATGCGCGAAGCCATGGCGAAAGATATTATCAATGATGATATGAGCTTTGGCGAAGGTGCTAAAGATTGGCGTACATGGCTAGGCATTGCGTCTAATGTGCTTGGTGGTATGGCTGTAACGATGTTGCCAGCAGGTGCAGTAGGTAAAGCAGCGTCAATGGCTGGTCGCAGCGCAGCGGTGCCCCGAGGTGCCAACGTTGGTACAAACGCACTTCTAAACTTAGCGGCTGGTAACGGTGGTCAAGCCTTAAATGTTCAACGAGAAATCGAGAACATTCCTTATCACGAATTAATGGATTCTCCACAGTTCAAGCGTTATGTGGCCGAAGAAGCGAATAAAAATATCTCTGATGAAGAGGCGCTAAACAACGCTCGTACTCGATTGGCCCAAGAGGTCGGGGATTCAATTAAAACCGATCTTACTTTAGGCATGGTCAACCTGATCGGTGAAACGGTAGGTGATCAGGCAATGGTTAAACTGCTAAAAGGTAGTTTAGGCAAAACAATCAAAGGTGCTATTGGTAAAGGTGTACTTGCTGAAGGTGGCACCGAGGCCGTACAAGGTGGCGTTGAACAATACCGCTCTAACGTTCATACCAAGGAAAAAATGGACGTTGAAGGCGACAATTCTGAAGGCGTTGGCGCGGCTGCGCTTGAATCTGGTTTAGTCGGTGGTTTGATCGGTGGTGGCTTTGGTGTGCCTAGTGGTGTGGCTGGTCGTTACCGCCGTCGTAACTTTGAAACCAAGATTGAACAAGCGATCAATCCAGAAGTGATTTCGCAATTGCGCTCAGTTGGTAAAACCGATCAAGAGATTGAGGCTCTTCTCAGACCTAAGATTGAGAACCGCGCTCTTTCTATGGGCTTTGATGTTAACGAATCTACGGCTTTAGCACATCAAGCGTTAGGTGCTGCAATGGGTAAAGTGCCACCAGCAGCAGAGCGTCATGCAACGGAAGACCAAGCGGAAGCACAACAAAGTATTGAGCCACAACCAGTACAGCCACAGCAAGAGCAACCACAACAACCAATTTCTGAAGCTGCAAAACAGCAAGAGCAAGCGCCTGTTAACCTGTTCTCTTCAGACAATCATGCCGATCTAATCCGTGACGGCCAGCAAGCTGTCAGCGCAATCAAAACTTGGGAAAAACAAGACCGACGCAATGATTACGCGAAGCAATTGCGCCAAGATATGAGTCGTTACTTGGCAACTCTTAATACAGATCTATCCATTGAAGAACGTCAAGCGGCGCAGCGTTCAATGAATTCAATTTACAATGAGTTCTTAAGTGCTATTGGGCAGAAACAAAAATCACCAGTTGATAATGAAGTTGCTCAAGCAGAAATGTTTGAGCCTGAAACTGGCGAAGTAATGGCAGATTCAGAGCTATACCATTCTCAAGATGCTCAACGAGATAAGTTGGAATTGATCCAATCAATTCAACGTGGTGAGCTTGGTTTTGTCGATGAAGTTGCAGCGCAAGACGAAAACTTTAAACAAGGCTTGCAACGCGCCATGGAAATCTCGCCAGCAGCAGTGCTTCAGATTGCAAAAGCACGTCGTGATGGCAGCATGAGCCAAGAGCAAGCGATCAGTGCTTTACAGCGTGTTATTAACTCTGAAGAACTAAAACAAGTCGATCAGTTACGCCCAACTGATGAAGAGAGTTTTCTGCGTGATCAGCAAGCTCAAGAGCGCAATGCTCAACAGCAACTAGAGAATCGCGGCATTAGAACTAATGGCTATCAACCAAACGTTGAGGAAACGCCAGAGTTTCAACGCAATCAGGCGCGTGTTCTTCAAGGTATGAGACAACAAGCTCAAACCAACTCGTTTGCTGGTGGACATAAACCAAACGGTGAGCGTGACGTTACTCCGTTAGCAACGGGTATCGAGAATCAACGACTTTATGATGCGCCACAAGTTGAAAACACGTTGAAAAATAAAGTGGTGAATCAGTTAGTTGCAAAAGAACGCTTTGCTAAAGCAAAGACAGGTAAGGCAGATAACCCACGTTATCAAGCGTACTTAGATACTTTGGAAGCGGAAGAGCTTGAAGCTATCAATAGCAATGCTGGCTATATGTCTTGGATCACTCATCGTATTGCGGAGTTCCGAGACGAAAACGGAATTAAAAAGGGTGCTGATCTAACTTCTTCACAACATAAAGAGTTTGATAAGTATCTACGTGAGTATGCTGAGCGTCACTTATCTGAACGAGTGAAGTCAGAGCGCCCAAAAGCAATTGACTTGACAAAGAGCTATCTGAGTGACGACAAGCCAGAACCTACGAAATCAAAAGTTAGCAAAGCCACCAACAACGAAACTGATGCGCCTAAAGATAAAAAAAGTCGTTCTCGCCCAAGTGGTGCGCGTGACTATCTAAAAGCTATCAATGCACTTCAAAATGGCGAGTACACCAAGGAAGAGGCCATTGAGCTGATCGATAACTACATTGATGATGTTCCCGCTTTAGAGGAAGAACTTCGCCAATTCACGAAGCCAGCTATCGGCAATCTCTTTGCTCAAATGGGCCAATGGATTGATACAAGCTTGCGTAAAGACGATCTAGTTAAACGAGCGGTTAAAGATATCGGCAACCAGTTTGCTGCTATCCAGTCTGATGGGGGAATGTTTGTAGTTAAATCACCTTCAGCTATGCGCAACATTCTTTCTGAAATGAGTGACGCTGATTACAACAAGATTGTTGAGAAACGAAAACAACAAGCAATCGAACGTGAGCTGGAAGAAGAGCGTAAGAAAAAGGCTCTTGATAACCCACAAACACTTGATGATTTCCAAGCCTACGCACGAGCTAACGGCGGAACTATTGATGCTTTCAATGATCAGCAATTAGCCGAGTTTGACCGTCTATACACTGAAAACCAGTTAAGCAAACTAGCAGAGCAAGAAAAGCGCGAACTAGAGCGAAAAGCTGAAGTTAAGGCCGTTGAAACTGATGGGACTATTGAGTTGAGCAAGGTCGATGTTTTCAACGAGGCTAAAGGCGAACAACGCTATGGTGCTGCGTTTAGCGAAGTTGATAGCGATACCTTCAACGATATGAGAGCCAAGGCGAAACAGCTAGGCGGTTGGTACGCACGAGCTTACAAGCCTAAAAATTTGCCAGCTCGTTTTGACTTTAAATCTGAGCAAGCGCGTGATGATTTCCTATCTATAATGGGTGGCTTGAACGTTGATCAAAGCGAACGAGTTAAACACCGCGATCAAGAAAAAACGAAGTCGAAAAAAGAGAAGCAAGTTGAAGCTCTACGCGAAAAAGCGGATTCACTACAGGCGAAAGCTGATGAGTCAAACAACGCACAGCGTTTGACTAATACTTCTCGTCGCGCAGCCATGGCAGCAAGTGCAGCGGCACGAGCAGATAAGCAAGAAGCGCAAGCGAATATTTTACGTAAGATTGCCGATGGCGTTGAATCTGGCGAGTTCCTACTGCTAGGTAACTTGACTGATATCAGCCAGCTTGAAGAGCTAACAAGCGTTATGAACCGTGTTAAATGGGATATGCCTGAAGACGTTCGAGAAAAACTAGCGTATCGAGATCAGCAAGGCAACTGGCATTTAAAACCAGAAACTAAATTTAATCAGGTTGCTCGTTACGTTCGTTTTCCAGCTCCGAAGAGTACGCCAGCGTCACTTGAATACATTGCACGAGAAATCGAAAACCTAGACGGTTACAAGATGACGGCTAAATCTATTCGAGCAAACATTAAAGGCCTGAAGGAGCACGAGAGCGTTAATTTGAATGGTGCGCGTTGGGATAAAGTTATTCCTAAATTGCGCCAGCTAGCGCGTAGCAAATCAAATACTGTTTACCGTGTCGAGCACATCAATGAGCTGTTCAAGTCTCAAGATCGCTTAATTCGCATGGGCATTAAAGGCGATATCACGTTGCGCCAAGCTTTGCGTGAATATGAGCAAGCGAACAACGGAAAAATGTCAACGCAGAAAGAAAAAACACGCTTACAAAAACTCACAGAGAAGATTGAGGAAACTGTACGCGGTAACCGTAATGCGTTTAATGACTTCTTCCCAACTCCTGAAGCCGAAGTGAAAAAGCTCATTGATTTAGCCGATATTAAACCAGGTATGAAAGTGCTAGAGCCAAGTGCTGGTATGGGCCACATTGCCGATCAAATTGCAGCTCTAAATGGCGTAGATCTTGATGTTGGTGAACTTGCTTTAACTCTAAGCGAATTACTTGAAGAGAAGGGGCACAACGTTGTTGCTGGTGATTTCTTGGAATATGACGCTGGTGAAATCTATGACCGCATTGTTATGAACCCTCCATTTAGTAACGATGCAGATATTCACCACATCAACCATGCGCTAACGATGCTAAAAGATGGCGGTAAGTTGGTTGCTATCACCAGCTCAATGGCTGGTAATCGTGGTAACACAACAAATAAAAACTTCCGTCGTTACCTAGATGAAGTCGGCGCAGAAGAGATCAACCTAGACGCTGGCACATTCAAGAACAGCTTGAACCCTACGAACGTAGCAACAAAGATTATTGTTATTGAAAAACCAGCGAACGATCAGTACGACGACATTCGTTTCAGCAAGGCCAGCGAAGTCAACAAAAAGCCTTCCACCAGCCTATCGCCTGAAAAGGTTACTCAAGCTGCTCAAGATTGGATTAACCAATACGACGGCTTGAAAGGTGCGAATGTAATGGTTGTGCCAACTATGACCGATCTGCATGAACTGGTTGATACTGAACCCAACGCTTTTGTTAAAGGCGCATGGTTGTCTGGTGATAACCGTGTTGTGCTGGTGGCAGAAAACTTGGAAAACGTTGCTGACGTTCGCCGCACTTTGCGCCATGAGTTTATTGCTCACAATGGCCTATACGCAAACCTAGACGTTGCTCAACAAGCGCAGTTAACCAAGAAGGTCAACAGTCTACGAAACGTTAACTCTTTGAAAGGCATCTTTGCCGAGGTTGATAAATCATATCGAACCGCACCGGAAGACGTAAAAGCGGAAGAGGTGATCGCTAAGATTGCAGAAACAGAGTCTAGCGTTTCTCAAAGAATCTTAGACAAAGTGTTGTCTTGGGTGCTTGGTGCATTGCGTCGTTCTGGCATTTTGAGTGCAGAGAAAATCACGCTTTCCGAAGTGCGCAACATGATCAACAACGTGGATAGCGACCTTCGAAAACCTAACGGAATGACCACGCTTTCTAACGTTGTGCGCTTTAGCCAAACAATCTCAAGCATGGATGAGGATTTGGCGCAGCAAGGCGATCCAATTGTGAGCATTGCTGATGCGTTGGCAGCGAAGAATGAGAGTTTCTACAAGCAAATGCTTGGCAAGATCAACGTTCCATTTATTAGCAAGCAGTTTGATGCGCTTAAAAATGGCGGCTGGGCGTTGTTAAACCTACGTCAAATGGCTGAAGTAGGTAGAAAACGAGTAAGCCGTGAGGTTGGCAATATTCTTGAGTCGTATGTAAACAACAAAGATCTGTTTACTACACGCAAAACAGACTTGATTGAGAAAGTTCACAAACAAGCTGATGCTTTGAATAAGTTCCGTAAGGATAAGCCAAAAGACGCCGAAGCCACCTTTAGTTTGTTGCACGATGCGACGTTGGCCGATGTTGACCCGTCAAAAGAGTACGTAGACCAAACTGATGAGAAGAAAGCGCTACTCAAAACACTAACAAAGCTTTACCAAGAGTACGGCGGTTCGCAAACTAAGCGCGGTTCCGAAATCTGGCAAGAACGCCAAGCGCTAGAGCGTGAGATTAAGAACGAGCCGAAACTAAGACTTAAACACAAGGCATTACGTGAGAAGTTCCTACAGCTTTCGCCAGATGCTCAAAAAGTCTTTACCGATGTGCGCGATCACTACATTAGCCAACGCGAGGAAATGGATAAGGCGCTAGAAGAGCGCATTACTGATCTTGCGATGGCTGGTAACAAACGAGCAGGTGAGAACACTTACCATCGTTACATGATGGAAAAATCACGCCTTGGTTTCTATGTACCGTTGGCGCGTTTTGGTAACTATTGGATCGATGCCGTTGACTCAAGCGGTGAGCGTGTATTCCAAATGTATGAGACTGAAAGCGCCATGATGAAGGATCTTAAAAAGCTTCAGGCGGCTGGCTACAAAGTTCAGGATGATAAGAACGCGAACTTAGAAGTTGGACAAGTGCGCTTTGGCCTAAAAATCCAAGAGAGTCGCGGCCTAAACGGTGCTAGCGCGTCATTCGTGAGCGATATTATTAAGGCGATCTCAGGTGCGAAAACTAATGACAAGGTAAAAGATCAGTTAACTGATGAAATCTACCAAATGTATTTGCAAACCATGCCTGATCGCTCAATTCGTAAATCATTCATTCACCGTAAAGGTGTAGCTGGCTATTCAGAGGATGCGGCTCGTGTGTTAGCAGATCAGGGTGTTCGCCAAGCGAACCAACAAGCGCGACTAGAAACAGAGAAGCGCTTCACCGATCTAATGGAAGAGTTGAAGATTGCTACGGACAAGAGCAATAACGTGTCAGCGTCACGCTTGTATAACGAAATGGTTAAACGCCACGAATGGATGATGAACCCACAACGCGCACAATGGGCGCAAGCGCTAACTGGTTTTGGCTTCTTCTGGCAAATCGGTATTTCACCAGCTTCGGCAATGGTCAACTTATCCCAAAATTGGCAGATTGCTTTGCCTTACATTGGTTCACGTTTTGGCTTTAAGGAAACCGCGGCAGAAATGGCAAGTCTATCTGGCCTATTTGCTAAGACGTTCGTTGCTAAAAAATCAAAAGCTGGCTTGCGTGGCGATATGGATATGACCAACGGCATTTTGGGCGACGTACTTAACCAAGAAGAGAAAGAGGCATTACGCCACGCGATCAAAATTGGTGCTATAGACGTAACTCAAATGGCCGACTTAACAGGTATGGCAGAGCAAGAGTCGTCAAACTATACGGGCAAATGGGCGAGAGCACAGCAACTAATCGGTGCGCCTTTCCATTGGGCCGAAGTAATGAACCGTGAGGTTTGTTTTATCACTGCTTACCGTATGGCGAAGAAGAACGGACTAAGCAAACAAGAGTCACTTGATTACGCCACTAAAGCGACTTGGGATAGCCACTTTGACTATTCGAGCCGTAACCGCGCTCGATTCATGCAAGGTGACGTTGCGGCAGTAGCATTGCAGTTCAAACAGTACAGCCAAAACATGACTTACTACTTGTTTAGCCGTTTCTTTGATTCAATTAAAGACGAAACGCCAGAGGTGAGAAAGGAAGCGCGTAAGCAGTTGCTTGGCACATTTGCCGTTACGTTTGCCATTGGCGGTCTAAACGCTCTACCAGTCGCAACAATCGCGGCACTTGCGAATATGGCCTATGCAGTGGCAGGTGATGACAATGAGCCTTGGGACGCAGAGACAGAGCTAAAAGCGCTACTTGCTAAGACGTTCGGAGAAGATATTGCGAAAGGCTTGTATTACGGTTCAATGCCTAGCGTTTCAAGCCGCATCAACATTGACTTGCTTCGCCTTTGGGTTCAAGAATCAGACGCACAAGATAATGTTGGTGTTGCAGAAAACATTCTTCAACAGGCGGCAGGTGCTTCATTTGGTATTGCCGTATCTTTGGCGCGTGGTCTGGACTACATGACAGAAGGCCAATACTTGCGCGGCATGGAATACATGACTCCAAAATGGATGAAGGACGTTTTTAGAACTGCGCGATACGCTTCAGAAAGTGGCACTGTCACAAACCGAAATGGTGAAATTATCATTGATGATGTGACGTTGTTTGAACATGCTCAACAAGCGCTTGGTTTTACTCCGGCTCGACTTGTTCAACAGTACGACACAAACAGCGCATTGAAAGGTTACGAACGTCAAGTTACTCGTCGTCGTCAAAGCTTAATGAATGCTTATTGGCTGGCGGTACGCACTAAGGATAGTGATGGACGTAAAAATGTGCTTAACAAAATCCGTGAGTTCAACCGTTCTGAATGGGGCAGACAAAACCCGATTACCAACGAAGTTTTAAGTCGTTCAGTGAAGCAACATTTCAAAATGGCGAGTAAATCACAAAATGGTGCGCACTATAATCAAAAATATATGAAGTTGCTGCAAGAGCAACAGAGTTGGTAGCATTATTGGAGTGCTTAGAAAAGAAGTATGGAGAGATCTAAAATGACTGCTAGTAAAAGCACCTTAACAGCAATGATTTTGGTTTTAACTGGTGGCGCGTCGTGCGCCACCGCAGCGTAACGATAGCGGAAATTCGCAGAGTATGAGGCTCAAAAGTGTTAAGAAGTTTCTAGATACAATAAGTGCAGTAACTCGTACAGGTCTTATACGCCCTCTGGCTAGTTGACTAGATTGAACTACTGGTATTGTCACTCACAATTAGACAAAAGTTTGCCAGTGACTTTGCTAATGTAGCAATCCATGAATTACTTTAGGTATGAAAAAATCCCTTAGTAAGATGTTCAATCTCGTTTGCCTAGATCAACACAAAGGCACTGGGCTTGTTCAACAATCGGATTAAGCGCTGGCTTCGCAGCGTTTAATCCTAATTTGTTATTCGGTCACCAGCAGCGTCAGTTTAACTAAACGACTTTTGAGCATAGCTTTCTAAGTCATAGACAACTTGAATGAACAGATCTGTTAGCCCACAGCCATATTTTTCATAAGTTTCCTGAAAGTTCGCACAGTCTTCTAGTGCACCCATTAGTTGCTCTAAGCCATCAGATAGATCGTTGAAATTATCTTTACACTTTAGTACCAGATTTTTCAGCTCTCCTTTGTTTGGCTCGTACCCTAGTTCATGGGCAAACTTATTACGCATTTTATTAATGCTTTGAAGTGCAACTGCTACGCCATCAGGAATTAGTTCGAGTGAATTAATGAGAGCAATTTTCCGGCTATGGCTTAAAGACATAAAATGGCTTTTCAACTTTGGGTCATAACTCGTGATGATTTCTTCAAGTAAGTGCTCTATAACGAGATGTCCGATAAGAAAGCCAGACAATAGATCTGACTCATCTATTTTATGAAACAGAAATTCTTCATACTTGTTCTCATATAGGAACATTGCTACCTCATATATCTATTTCTCGACAGATTGAATAGCCTTTCGATCGTATAATACCCAAAACAGCGCCAGCGTTAGCTGTCTGACTGACTTTGCTTTTTAGCCTCGAATTGCTCCAACGCCTCTGCTGCAGGCCTGAAGTAGGTGTTAATATAAGATTGCAATTGGTAACCGCTAATCTTCCCCTCAAATAACTGCCTTTTTTCTTCTAGCAGCCTAATGACATTTCTGAGCCACTCCAATTCAGGAAGTAATGAAGCATTAAAATTATCGAACTTATACCTTTCAGAAAATGCATAACAAATCGTATTTCTTGAGTCTGGTATGGCACTTACAAATGCTTCAACGAATTTTTCGGCGTCAATGTATTGAAAAATTGGTACTTCGTAGTAAATGTTATCTGAATCATTGCAAAGTACCACTTTTCGATAGAATAACTTGGGGTCTTCACTTATTAAGTTAATCAATTCATCTCCAGCAGTCGGGTAGCCTTCAATTATTGCCTGTTCACTTAGCCGATCAATATATTTATTTAGCTCCTTGAATTCATCTGATTCTTTTTCGTGAAAACCTAGACCTCCCCATGATTCATTTTCTCTAAACCTTGGTCTATTGGAAACTTGAGAATTAAGATTGCCTGCCTCTTTAAGATGATCAATATAGGAACAGGAAAACTCAAGAATCTCGCGCCTAGTCTTCTTCATTAGTCCTATCTTGGATAACCAAAGAAAAATACCAGCAACATGTCTAACAACACCTAACTCAGAGTACTTCATCTCGAAGAAATCGTTCTCCACAGACGCAAGTGCGGTGGTGAACTCGTCATCACTCAAATCCATTGAGTGCCACAATCTAACCCAGTCAGGAGTTGTTTCTGTACGATAGTATTCTGACTTTTCGAGAGATTCTTGTAACCGTTCTTCAGAGCAACAACCTTTATCAAAGAAATCAATCCAAATTGACTCTTCGACTAATAGATCTCTAAGGCTTACATTTTTATATTTCTTGCTCACTCTGTGGTACGGTGTTTCTTCTTTCTTTTTTGAGTCTCTATCAAGTAAGCCTGAAAAATATGCTGTCTTAAAGTTTGAAATATCGTTTGGGAGAATACTCCCGCTCTTTATCTCAAATGACAAAATAAGAAATATTCTTAATAAGTGATCAAGTAACCCATCTTTCGAAGATGCATCTCGACTGACAAATGATAAAAACCTTTCAAAATCCCAAAGAGCTTGCTTTAAGTGCCTTAGGTTTTGGTATTGTGAGCTTTCATAAATCTCAGATATCAAATTGATGTTTTTATTGTATAGTTCTTGCGCACTAGTACTTTTAACTTCGGAGATAAAGTTAACTAAAGCTCCACTTAAATCAGGGTTTATCTCAAAGGTTTTTCCTACCAACTTTTCCTTTATTCTTCTATATGCAAGTTTGAAGTCATCTCGTTGCTCTTGATGTGCTAATATCTCTTCCTCATTTGCAATAATAATCACTTTGTAACCTTGGTGCTCAACATAGTGGTTTATATACCCAAGAAGACTTTCGAGATTAATTGAGGCTCTTTCAAGGTCATCAAAAACAATAATAAAACCAGATGTATTGGTTAGATAATCAGGTAAATTTAACTCTGGAGCTTGAGCAGATACACTGCCATCAGCTTTTCCATCGCCGTCTAAATCAATTTTTAACGTAGCCTTTAGCAACCCTTTAGCTATCTTTCCTGTTAAAGCCATGCTTTTTGACGATAATAGTGGGTGAAGCTGCTTAAAGAACTCATCTTCTATTTCTTCAAATGACGTTACGCCATAGAGGCTAACATATAGATATTTACCATTTTGTTGTGCGAGTGAATTAAGCGTTTGGTTTATAAACCAAGTCTTGCCCGTTCCCCATTTTCCTTTCAAAAGGACTGCATAACCGGGTTCCTGCTCAAATGAATAGTAGTACTTTAAAAATTCCTCGATGTGTAAGTTGGGGGCATCCATTACTAATCACTTCTCCTGAACTATGAGTTTTTGTGGCTAACGCTTTATATACGGAATTTTCCGTGTTTGCATTCCGTCTATATTGCTTGTATTCATTATGAAACTCAACTGGTATCAATCTATTGTGTCAATCGGCTGAGAGTTTCGGGGTAGAACAACGGAAAGATTCCGTATAAGAGCCCAAAGTACGGATTAGATTAAATTGGTCTATTGCGGTGCTCGTTAGTCCATCAGTTCGTGGAGCCAAGAAGGTTTGAGGCATTTCTGTGTTACATTCCCATCAACAACCCTTAGGAAAATATTTGCCAGCCACCTTCCTAAATTATAAGTTCATAAGTGGCTAATAAATCTGGAAAATTTAGTCATATAGTGTTCAATATTTGTGCTTTAAGAGCTAGAAGGGGCGCCTTCGACATTATTATTTTTTGTAACAAGACAGACAGAACAACCAACACTCATAATTCGACTTTCTTGAGTGACTACATATCAGGGTAAAGCCCTTTATCTTGCAAAGCGTAGCGCAAATTAAATGGCTGATTCATCCGCTCTGCTAGTTGCGTAAGCTCTTTTTCGTCTAAATGTTTAACACGATCCGAAGCTAGCTTATCAAGAGGAGTTAAATCGACTGAATAATAATTGAGCTTTTCTTGATTATCCTCTGCTACTAACGATTTTTTTAGTTTAGCGGTCGCGTCCTTCATACACATTCGATCTGTATAATTAGCTAAATAGCCTATTGTCGTTTTTTTATCATCATCACTCAGAGAATCAAACCATAAAGAATTAGGGATAGTAATTCGATTTTCATTCGCAATCTCTTCGCAGTAATCGAATCTCTCTTGCCATTGTTTTTCTGCCGTCTCACTATCCAGAACAGAGGCACAGCCAAACAAAAGAAGACATAACGTTATAGCTTTACTTGGATACTTCACTGACGCAGTTCCAAAACTTTCGTTCTTCACCATACGTGTAAATCTCCTGCTCATATGCAATATTAAATATCTTATTACGTGTAAATTTCGATGCGCCTAGCATTGCTCCTCCGAACGCTTCCCAATCGTATTCCCTGATGGTTATAAACTTCTCGAAAGCGCTAGTAGTGACGCTTGGAGTTCCAAATATGTTATAGAAAGGGGTTGAAGCTAACGTTCCATTGAGTAAGTTACCTGACTCCATAATGTTTTTTATGTCAGCGACGGCACGCCTACTCTTTTCGCTAAGCTTCAGATTGTTGATATCACATACGCCTAACTTTGCCATTTCATTGTTTTCTTTGAGGTAAAATTAGTGTTATACAGATTTGGAAAAACTGAGTCATTACTGCTTATGTGACACTGAGCGTATTCTTTCAAGAACCTTCGAAATCACCAATAAAATTGACTTTTTGAAAGCATATAGTTGTGTGATAACGCTTTGAAGGTTTGAACTTTTTCACTGTCCTGATTCAATTTGCTCAAACAAAGGGTGGTTAGTTATAACTATAAAGAGCAAAAACCTGAACTCAAAAAATGTGCGAACCAAAAGGTTGTTACAATGAATAGTATCAGCCAAGATCTGCTGACACGTCGATAGACAGAACCGATTTAATGCAACCTGTCAGATCTAGTCATATAGGGGAAAAACTGACAGATTACACCTAGGTTGGTACAAATAAAGCCAGCTCTTAGCTGGCTTTATTGTGTTTTACATCAAGCTAAGACGTTTAGCTGCAATAGCATTGATCTTAATAATGTCTTGGTTGGTGAAGATTTGGCTGTTATTCATGTAGTGCATAAACTTCTCTTTGTTACACACAAAAGCGTCATCGGGCACAAACTGGAGTCCGCTTGCTCGTCCAGCGACTACGTCAATTAAGACTCTAAAGTTTACATGTTCTTTCAAGTCAACGAAGTCTTTGTAGAGGTTTGGATTGAAGTCGATGGAGTTTTTACTCTGTTTGGTTAGCTTCTCAGCCATTAAGTTAAAAGCATTGATGTAAGCTTCTTTGATTATGGCAGCTTTCTTTCCGGTAAAGCCCATCACCAAGAATATGAACCCATCTTTCGTCATTTGATAGAACGGTTGGAGTTTGTTGTTCTGTAACTCATTGTTTTTGTGGCAAAGCGTAAAATTTCGCCCTGTAAAACCATGCGAGCACTCCAAGTTTCTGATTTTACGAATCACGTCTTTATGTTGTTTGTTAAAGTACTTAGCTACCAGAAATGAATCGGTAACTAAAGCGTTAGTTTTAGACACGAAAACGAGATCTTCAGGGCGATGTTGTTCGATTGGAAGTGTAGTTTGTGCTGGCATAGTCGCCTCCTTTGTAATGATATTTAAATCACCACCAAGAGGTTCCTAATCTACTGGTGGTGAACTGAACAAGGTTAGGAACTACCGCTACAAAGGAAACGGCGCGCCGAAGCGCCCTCATCCAGTCCACCATAATTTGGGTGCACTGAATCACGCAATAAAAAACCAGCATAAAGCTGGCGTTATCACGCCTTTGTAATTGCGGGGTTCCTAATCCCGACAACGGATTTTGCCGTTGCCCGAATAGAATAATTACCGTTAGGCGTGATAGTCAAGCTTTTTGTAGCATATCATTTTAGGTTTTAAATAGAAAACGCATTTGTATTTGATGGTTTATTTTTGTTTTCGAAAGTTTATTTTTTGAACATTAATACTGGATATATATACAGCAACTATGTAGTATATAGCTGTGAGCTACTAATGCATGATGTAGCTATAACTTGTTTCTAAGCGTTGTGCGTGAGGATTTAATGATGGAGCAGTTGACTATCAACTTACGAGTTATCGCCAAGTTAATGGAATGCGAGGTTCTTGATGATGCCACAAAAGAGTTCATTCAGTGCGCAGTAATGAAAGCAGCCCTTATTCTAGAGGAAACAAAGTTTACTAACATTAGTAAAGAAGACGATTCTTGATCGGGATTGCTTTAATCTATTAATTAAAAGGGAACGCGTAAGTGCTCCCTTTTTTTGTGGGATGTAGAGGGTGTTCAGATATTATGAATGGAAGTTTTACTAACTTGCGCATTGCCTCTTAGCCGACGATAATGGCCACATCATCGTTTCGTTACTGCCCGATACTTTTCTTAAATCACGCTAACTTGTGTGTATATCTGGGAGTGCGAAAAAATACAGTGTGTATATAAGTGTGTATATTGTTTTTCATTTACACCATTTGAACGCTGTAAAATTCTATATAAAACAGAGGTTTACAAAGTTGTCATCCCATTTCTCAGAAATATACAAAGAGTTTATGTTCGAAGCAGCACACCATTTGCCACACGTACCAGAAGGTCACAAGTGTGGTCGTTTGCACGGACACTCTTTCCTTGTTCGTCTTTATGTAGAAGGTGAAGTTGATCCACATACAGGTTGGGTAGTGGATTTTGCAGAGATCAAAGCTGCATTTAAACCAATTTACAATCGCTTAGACCATTACTACCTAAACGACATTGAAGGGTTAGAGAACCCGACTAGCGAAGTGTTAGCAAAATGGATTTGGCAGCAGCTTAAGCCAAGCTTACCACTGCTAAGTAAAGTAGAAATCAAAGAAACGTGCACAGCTGGTTGTATTTACAAAGGCGAATAAGTCACTTTCTATTGAGCATTAAACAAAGGCAAGCGAGAAGCTTGCCTTTGTTGTATCTGAATGCCCCAATTTTGATTATGCTTCGCCTGCTAGCTTAATGGATGTCGTAGAATCCATTCTTTTTCATTATCACCCAATGTTGTTTCCTCTGTATTAATGAATCCGCACGCATCAAAAAAACTGATAGCGTATTGCTGACTTTGTGGAACAGTGGCGCAAAGAGAGGTGCTTTTAGGGTTAATGGTATACGCATAAAGGAACAGTTTACGCAATGCCTCACTCCCAACCCCTTGACGTTGGAAATGTTGATCAATCATCAAGTATTTAAGCTCCAGTTCGTATCGTTTAGCAAACGGCGCATGTTGGGAGAAACCTTTATCGATAACAAGATAGCCTACTAATAGGTCATCAGAATAAATCGTAAAGAACACCTCTGACTTACTACGTTTTTGGTAAGCCATTTCAAACGGTGTAAAAAATCCTTTTTGCTCTTCTTGCACATCCAATTGCATCAAACTTGAAAAATCTTTCAGTTTGGTGGGTTTAATCGCAATCATCGCTCAATCACAAATTGGCGGCATACCTTTATGCCACCACGAGTTTTTATAGAGTATTAGATCTATTTTAAGTAACTAACCGAGTGAAGAAAAGCTAGCAATGAAGAGGGTAATAATAACCTTGGTGAATGTATGCGCCCAATGTTGTGAGTAAGTGAGCACTGTCTGCCGTTTCTACGCCTTCAACAATGACCGTGCAGCGATACGTATTGCCCATAGCAATTAACTGACGCAAGGTTTCTATCTTTTTATCATCAGATTTTAGGCCAATAACAAATTCTCGGTCGATTTTGAGGTAGTCCGGATTCAGCTTGCTGATAAGCGCCACATTATTATTGCCGGTGCCAAAGTCATCAATACTGATTTTACAATCCAGAGCTTTTAGTTTCGCGACATTGCCATAAATCTCAGAGGTATAGTACATCGATGCATTTTCTGTGATTTCGATTGTCAGCAAACGGCAATCCCGATTAGATAGCTCTCTATATAGGATTGAAAAGTTACGCCCTCGCAGCAAAGAAGGACAAACGTTAATGCTGATAGGGATGGGCAACGCTTTTTGTTTGGTGTAGATGGAATCAATCACCAGTAAGGTATGAGTTAGCAGCAATCCATTGCGGATCAGTGTTTCAATAAACCGTTGCGTATTTTTTACCTTAAACCGGGAGAGGGCTTCGTAGTGCACAATCTTTTGTGCCGAAGTGTTATAAATCGGTTCCAGTTTTATTTTGAATTGTCGAATTGCGCACAAGTAAGCCATAAAGGCTTGTAGGGAGCGGTGACGCAGTATAATGAGAAAAAGTAAGCTCAGTAGAATGATACTTTGAAACGGTCCAGAGATGTAATACACCTCTTTATAGCCACTATTCTTTACGTGATAATTGAAAAAGCGTTCATTGGTGTTACCAATCTCTAACGACGTTCCGGTATTCGTTGATAGCTTCATACCGGAAAGAAAAAAACGTGAAATATGATTTTCAACATTGTCGGATAAGTTAATGTTTTTAACACGAACCAAAACAGTTGCGTTATTTAAGTCAAATGATTGGGTCGTGTAATTGTTATTGTTACTCCACTCTTCAAAGGCTTTTTTGCTGACAGGGACAACGGTTTCTGGAGTGACTAAGCATCGAATATTGAAACGATCTAGCATCATGCTCGATTCCACCAACTTCACATTATCAAATAGCGACTTCAGTTCGCTTTCATTAGCAAAGCAACTCCTGCGGGAAAGGCTCTCTGCAATTTCGAAGGCGTTATCCAGATAATTATGTTTAACGATGCTGTTTATCGCGTAGTAACAGATAGCAAAGAAAATGATCGCAGTGATCAACACAACCCACATTGCTTCTGAATAGATCTTTTTATTACGCAGGCAAATACGAAGCGCTTTGCGAAGACTATTGGTTGTGTATTGATTGATCTTCTGTTGATGTTTGATGCCATTCTGATGGTTGTTTTGCATAGTAAAAGGGATGAAGTATCCGGTCCGGTGAATGTTTTCGATAATGTTTTTGTTAGTGGTTAAATGTTCTTCCGTGAGCTTGCGAAATTTCTTTCTTAGAGCGGCCACCGCGTTTTTAAAGCCATTTTCAGGCAGTGTCATTTTGTATTGTTGAGTGATTTTGCTTTCTATTAACCGCTGACTAATCGGCGTATTTAAACTGCCGTATGTGGCGATAGTTGACAGAATGGCGTACTCATTTGGGTTGACAGGAATGGAGTGGTGGAGTGACTGATTGAGCTCTAGAGATATTTCGTTTTCGGACAAGCAAACGCAGATTTGGTTTCCAATTTCAAACCTAATCATGTGTTGATGTGCTCCAAGTTTAATTTTTGGCTACGTTATCAATAAAGCTAGGGAAGAGATGTGATTTTTTACTGAGATATCCATAATATTTGGATATATTCAACGTTTTAGGTTTTTTTTACTTGTCCTGATAACGCATTTTCCTGGGTTTTTTAGGTATAAAAAAACCCGAGCACAGACTCGGGTTTTGATTGGTATTCAGAAAGGCGTGTTAGCAAATCACTTTGATTGCTAGACCACCTTGAGATGTTTCGCGGTATTTCGCGTTCATGTCTTTACCTGTTTCTAGCATGGTTTCGATAACCTTATCTAGAGAAACAGTTGGAGCTGAAGAGCGACGTAGTGCCATGCGAGTAGAGTTGATTGCTTTTACTGCCGCAATACCGTTACGCTCAATACATGGAACCTGAACCTGACCTGCAACTGGGTCACACGTTAGACCTAAGTTGTGCTCCATCGCGATTTCTGCTGCCATACATACTTGCTCAGGGCTACCACCCATAAGCTCAGCAAGGCCTGCTGCTGCCATAGAACATGCCACGCCAACTTCACCCTGACAGCCAACCTCTGCACCAGAGATAGACGCGTTACGCTTGTAAAGACCTCCGATTGCGCCAGAAGCTGCAAAGTAACGGATGTAATCTTTTTCAGTCACAGTTTGGATGAACTTATCGTAGTAAGCCAGTACCGCAGGGATGATGCCACACGCACCGTTAGTTGGTGCTGTAACAACGCGGCCACCTGCTGCGTTCTCTTCGTTTACTGCGAAAGCAAACATGTTTACCCAATCAACAACAGACATTGGGTCGTTTGTTGTCTTTTCTGAAGTAAGTAGCTGCTGGCGAAGTGCTGCTGCACGGCGAGGCACACGCAGTGGACCAGGCAAAATACCTTCTTCATTCATACCGCGATCCATACACTCGCGCATTGTGCGCCAGATGTTCGCGAAATAAGTACGAGTTTCTTCATCTGAATGAAGCGCATGCTCATTCTTCATGGTTAGTGCGCTGATGGACAATCCACTTTCGTGGCATTGGTTAACCAGTTCCTCTGCCGTTGTAAACGGGTAAGGTACTTTTACTGGGTTCTCAGCTTCTTTACCGAAATTTTCTTCATCAACGATGAAACCACCGCCGATAGAGTAGTAAGTTTTTGAGTACGCTTTTTCGTCATCAATCCAAGCGTGGATCTGCATGCCGTTTTCGTGTAGCTCTAGGTTTGTTTTGTGGAAGTTCATTCCACCTTCACGTGGGAACGATACTGTGTGACAGTGCATGCCAACAGGAAGGCGTTCAGTTTCTTCTACACGAGCGATAAAGCCCGGGATAGAATCGATATCAACTTTCTCAGGAGTGTTGCCTGCAAGACCCATGATGATAGCAATATCTGTGTGGTGACCTTTCCCTGTCAGTGATAGTGATCCATAAACGTCAACGGTGATTTTAGTGATATCGCGCAGTTTTCCCATTGCACGAAGATCATCAATAAACTCTTTACCCGCTTTCATTGGGCCTACAGTGTGTGAGCTTGAAGGTCCAACACCGATTTTATAGATATCAAAAACACTAATCATATCGATTACCTCAGAAGAAAGCCTCCCAAGGGGAGTTGGGAGGCTTAATTTTATCGTTATATTTTTGGATTAATCATACTGCACTGGGCAGAGATGATTAAAGAGCGCCGTAGATTACAGAACTAATTGCAGCAAGACCACAGATTGCTGTGAAAATTTGCACAGGTGCTGAAGTTTTGTACTTAGCCATCGCAGGAACTTTTTGCATTGCGAAGATTGGCATCAAGAATAGGATTGCCGCAATCATCGGTGCACCCATTGTTTCAATCATACCTAGGATGCTTGGGTTAACGATAGCAACGATCCAAGTTGTGATTACAATGAAGATTAGAGACATCTTCTCGATCTTACTTACTGGTGATTTTGAACGAGATTTCACTAGACCAACTAGACCTTCGTGCGCACCCAAGAAGTGGCCAAAGTAGCTAGAGGTGATCGCTGCGAAAGCAACCAATGGACCCATGTAAGAGATCAGTGGAGATTCATGCACGTTTGCTAGGTAAGAGAGAACAGAGATGTTTTGCTCTTGCGCCGTTGCTAGTTGCTCTGGAGACAGAGAAAGTACAACAGAGAAAACGAAGAACATAACAAAGCCCATCAGCATCATTGCTGCGCCACCGGTGATAGCGTCAGTTTTCTTAACTGCGTCATCACCGTATACACGACGTTGCTCTTTAGAGAACTGAGAAATGATTGGGCTGTGGTTGAAAGAGAACACAATAACAGGGATTGCTAGCCAAACGATAGCTGGCATTGCACCCCAGTCAGGTGACACTTCCATCATTGAAGTGTTCCAACCAGGAATTAGGTATACAGACAGTGCTAGTAGGATGAACACGAGAGGGTAAACCATTGCTGAAGTTGCTTTCAGCATAAGCTCTTTACCGAATACTACGCCTGCTGTCATTGCAGCAATAAGTGCACCAGAAAGTAGCCAGCGAGGAATAGATTCCATGCCCATTTGGTTAACTAGGAAAGAGTCAACTGTGTTTGTGATACCAACACCGTAGATAAGTACGATTGGGTAGATAGCGAAGAAGTAAGCGAACGTAATAAGGTTTGCGCCAGTCTTACCAAAGTGCTCTTCTACTGTGTCGGTGATGTCCGCTTCAGGGTTTTTCGCAGAAAGAACGAAACGAGCTAAAGATTTGTGTGCGAACCAAGTCATTGGTGCTGCGATTAGGGCTAGGATTACTAATGGCCAAAAGCCACCTGCACCTGCTTTAATAGGAAGGAACAGTACACCTGCACCTACTGCCGTACCAAAAAGGGACAGACACCAGGTAAAGTCTTTGTAAGAAAACTTACTAGACGATTGTGCGGTAGAAACCGCAGAAGTAGTTGTATTCATTTTTTAGTTACTCATTTTGGGAACAGGAAATAAGTCGGGAGTAATTTTGCAAGATTTTACACTAGGAAAATTAGATCTAAATCATTTATTGCTTACGCTTATTGAATGATATGTCAAAAACCTGCTTTTTATCACGAAAATGATGTGCTACTCGTGATTTCTGCTAATGAGTAAAATTAGAAAAACTTATCAATAGGGCTGTTTGTATAAATTTATTTCACCGCAAGCGTTTGCGGTGAAAATGGAAAATTAATCTAATGTGAATGAATGTTTATGAAGCAACGTTTTATTAATATTGATGCGCATAATGATCGCGCCTATAAAAGCACCGATATCAACAACTGTTTAATGTGAAATAATATGTTTTTGCATTGATTCGATAATTTGTGCCGTCATGCCCCAGATGAAATGCTGTCTATATGGGATAGCAAATACACGATGACTGCTTCTTTTTAGGTCAAATTTGGTGCTATACAATTTTTTGGGGTTCAGAATATGGTTGGCAGGAACCTCAAAAACTGACTCTACTTCATTTGGGTCAATATGCGTTTTATATTCCGGAGAAACAAAAGCCAAAAAAGGTGTCACATTAAACTGACTAATCGTTGGTAGTGTAGGCAGTTGACCAAACACATGAATATGCTCATCTTCTATCCCAACTTCTTCTTTGGTTTCTCTTAAAGCGGTATTCACGAGCTGAATATCTTCCTGCTCATATTTGCCACCGGGAAAGCTGATTTGTCCCGGATGATGGCGTAAGTGGGCTGCACGCTTAGTCAGAATGACTTGTAACCCGTCATCGCGTTCCACAAAACCGATTAAGACTGCCGCATCTCTCAGGGACTTTTCTTTCATCCATTTCAGTCGTGCAAGGGACTCTTTGTGGTAGCCCGTTGGAAGCCGAAATTGAAAGTTCTGTAGTAAATGAGTTTTGTCGATAACCAAACTGAGTCCTTATTTATCGTGCCTAACGATTATTTATTATACTCAAAGACGGCAAAGCGTATGGCGTTATCGTTACTGGTTGCCAAATAAAGCATTCACATTAAAACACTCGCCAGCACTTTCCCTCTTTGTGTTGTGTGTCTCACTCTGCTTGAACATATTAATTTGAAACTTATAAGGTTATACACCATTCTTTATTTTAGGACGTCACTATAGGGCAAGTATTGGCCAATGAAAGGGATTATTTTCACCGAGTTCATGGAGTTAGTAGAAGAGAAATTCGGTCTTGATGTGTTAGACCAAGTTCTCGATCTTTCTAACGATGAAGGTGTTTACACCGCTGTTGGTAGTTACGATCACAAAGACTTAGTTAAGTTGATCGTGAATCTCAGTAAAGTATCTGGTGTTCCGCCCGAGCAACTACAAGAGGTGTTTGGAGAGTGCGTCTTTTTGAATTTACTTCGCTCCATTCCTAGTCACGCCAGTTTGCAACAGTGTGAAACGACGTTTCAATTTGTTCGCCATGTTGAAGACTTTATTCATGTCGAAGTTAAGAAGCTTTATCCTGATGCTAACCCTCCGCAATTCGATTTCATTAGTGAAAACCAATCCCAATTGGTATTTGACTACCACAGCGCAAGATGTATGTCTCACGTATGCTTAGGGTTGATAAAAGGTTGTGCTGCACATTTTGGTGAGGTAGTTCATATCAAACATCAAAATCAGTCAGAAGATGGTAGCAAAGTACGTTTTTGGTTAGAGGCTCAATAAGAACGATATGACGGGAAGTTCCTCATTAGAAAGGAAACTCAAACGAGAAGTTGCATCAAGAAAAGCAGCTGAGCAGCTGTTGGAACAGAAAAGCTTAGAGTTATATGAATCCAACCAGCAACTCAGTGTTGCATTGAAAAAGCTAGAGCTGAAATCTAAAAAGGATCTTCGTAAGTTTGAGTTTGAAGAGCAAATTGATGCGACGTTGATTAAGTTCGGTCGTACTTTTTTATCGAGCACGTTCGATGAAGCAATGATAGCGAGCTTTATTGAGCAGCTTACTTCTAACTCGATCATTTCTGCGGCTTACTTGTTTCTTGACGCTACAAAGCTGAGCTCATTGCGTCGTCATCACTTTGGTCACATACAGCTTCGTCATAACAACGAGATTTTCACCACTCCTAATTGGCAGGGAGAGAATTTGCATTTGCCAGTTATCATTGATGGGGAAACGGTTGGGGAGTTGATTTTCTCTGTGTTGCAAGATCAAATCGATCAGTCTTTTATTTCCAAACAGATGGAGCTCGTGTCTGACTTAGTTCATGGTGTTATTGGTCGACACTTAAGTTTAGAGCGAGAGGTCGAGCTGAGAAAGCGGGCTGAGGAATCAGAAAAAGCGACGAAGGAGTTTGTCGCCATGATTAACCATGAGCTGCGAACTCCTCTCAATGGCGTATTGGGTAGTGCGGAGTTATTGAGTCGAACCCAATTAGAAGAAGAGCAGCGTCAATACTTGAGCAATCTGACTCAATCAGGGGACTTATTGAGAGTGATCATTAATGATCTTCTTGATTTCAGTAAGATGAATGCCGGTATGATGGAAATCATACATAAAGTTTTTGCCTGGGAGGAGCTTGAAAAAGCCATCATGGGTGTATTTGCCGCTAAGGCTGCGGAAAAACGCATCCATTTCTCTATCGACAAAAAGCTGGGGATCCCTGAGTTTTTAGTCGGTGACTTAGAGCGCATTACACAAATTTTGGTTAACTTGGTGGGAAACGCGATTAAGTTTACTCACTTGGGTGGTGTCGTGTTACGGGTGGAATGGCTTAACGGCACGGCTTATTTTGAGGTTGAAGACACTGGTATTGGCATCCCAATAAAAGCACAGCCGTCACTCTTTGATCCATTTGTCCAAGTTGATCGCTCGGCGAAACGCAGCTTTGAAGGCTCAGGTTTAGGTCTCGCGATTTGTAAAAACCTCGTGGATTTGATGCAAGGTCAAATTAGCTTTGAGAGTGAAGAGCGCAAAGGGACAACTTTTAAAGTTGCTATTCCTCTTGAGGAAGGGCAAGCACAAGGCACAGCAGAGGGGGAATTGGTCACCATAGAGCGAAGCGATTTAGCAGGACGCTCAATATTAGTGGTTGATGACATCAGAATGAATCAAGTCATTGTTACTCAAATGCTGAAAAAACTCGACATCACACCTGATTTAAAAGCCAACGGAAAAGAAGCATTAGAAGCGGTGAAAAGTAAAGACTACGAACTGATATTCATGGACTGCCGAATGCCTGAAATGGATGGTTATGAGGCGACGATGTATCTGAGAGAGCGTGGCTTTACTCATCCTATTATTGCATTAACCGCTGGCACTACCATCGAAGAGCGTCAAAAGTGCATTGATTCAGGCATGGACGACATACTCACTAAGCCGTACACCGCAACCGATATTGAACAGATTATGTGTAAGTGGCTTGAGCAGTAGACGCTGCCTTTTAAAAAAGAATTTTTGTTGGCCAGCGGCTAAAAGCTAAAGTACATGCAAATAAAACACACAAAAAAACGCACCACACTGGATAATGCCGATCATTTAACGATGTTTTTTGGGTCATTCTAGCGAGCCTTGGCGAGACTAAGAATCTAGTAGCAGCACGCCGAGCGGATAATGAAACAAATTTGACCACAAAGTGCTTGAATAGAAGAACCTGTATCACGCTCTTTCGTCGCTGTGCAGGGTGATGAGATACAGAAATATGCCACTCGCTGTTAAATGAGCGGCATTATCCGTTCTGGAGGCGTTTTAGATTGTTTTCGTCAATAGCATTAAAGCGGCGTTGTGTGCTGTTGAAACCTACGATTGCAGCGCTGGCAAAATCTTTGAAAGCTTATCCAACGTTTCTTGATACTCAGAGGCGCAATCGCTATCTGCCACGACGCCGCCGCCAGCCCAAGCGTAAAGTTTGTTTTTTTCCGCTACAAGAGTTCGGATAGTAATGCTGGTGTCCATACGACCATGGCGTGAAATGTAGCCAATACTGCCGCAATACGCGCTGCGTCGATGCGGCTCCAGTTCTTCAATAATCTGCATTGCGCGAACTTTAGGTGCTCCCGTAATTGAACCGCCTGGAAAACACGCTCGCAGCAAATCCGCAGGAGCGTATTGTTCATCCAAATTTGCACGAATGGTGCTCACCAAATGATGCACGGCAGGGAAGCTTTCAATATCGAACAACTTTGGCACGTGAACGCTACCCGGTGATGCAACCCGACCAATATCATTACGCAGCAAATCGACAATCATCAGGTTTTCTGCCTGATCTTTTTCCGCTGTCTGCAAGTCATGGGCATTAGCGTTATCTTTCTTTGGATCTTCGCTGCGTGGGCGAGTACCTTTGATTGGTTTTGTTTCAATGACGCGATCTTTGAGCTCTAAAAAGCGCTCTGGAGAGATACTCAAAATCGAAGACTCAGGCATACGGATAAAAGCGGAAAATGGCGCTTGGTTGGCGGACTCTAATTTTAGATACGCTTGCCACTCACTGCCTTGATACGGTGCGTTAAAGCGTTGCGCCAAATTGATCTGATAACAGTCACCGCTCAACAAGTATTCTTGCACCTTGTCAAAGCGAGTGGCGTAGCTCTCTTTTGTCATGTTTGACTGCCAAGCACCAGACAAAGCGAAGTCAACGGTTTGTTCTGCTTTTTGCTCGTTTAACCATTGCCAAGCTTGCTCGATGTTCTGACCGACTAAGCATGCTTTTTTAAGCTTGTGGTCAACAACGACGGCCCATTCATACAGACCTACCGCCATATCCGGCGTGTTGAGATCTTTTTCTGCCACTTCTGGCATCGTTTCTACGCGGCGACCTAAATCGTAACTGAAGTAACCTAGCGCACCGCCGACAAAAGGCAAATCCAATTCTTTATTTAACTCTACGTGAGGAAGCCACTGTTCTTGCATCTGATGAAGCAGCGCAAATGGGTCATCTTGAGTTGAATAGGCATTCGATGGCGTTTCAACTTGTGTGTTGTCGGCAGTGGTTTCTAACGTTGCAATTGGGTTGGCAACCAATACATCGAAGCGGCTATCGATATGCGTTTTTGATGCAGAACGCAGCAACATCGCCCAAGGTAGGTGTTGAATGCGAGAAAAAAGGTGAAGAGTAAACTCTGGTGCGTATTCCAGCGCTTTAAAATCAATGAATTGATTGTCCATGTTGTTCATTTGTGTAATTTGTGACAAAGAGATCGTTCACTGCATGGCATGTCATGGGCAGCAAGAGTATCATATTCCTCTGTATAGCCAAACTCCCTCTATTCATAGGGTTTTGAGATGGTTTACAAGTAGGCAACTTCAGCATTTCGTGTGTCGATATCAGCCGTTCGACAATTGTTTATAAAAAACGAAGCTCAAAAGAGCAATAAGCTCAACAAACACGATTGAAGCCAAGCCAATAATGGAAGCATAACTATAACGAGGCATGTAATGACGGTAATACGCAAGCAGGATGTGATCAGCAGTGTCGCTGATGCGCTACAGTATATTTCTTACTACCACCCGCTAGACTTTGTTCAAGCTCTTGAAAAAGCCTATCACCGCGAAGAGAGCCAAGCCGCTAAAGACGCGATTGCTCAGATCTTAATTAACTCCCGAATGTCCGCAGAAGGTCACCGTCCAATTTGTCAGGATACTGGTATTGTGACGTGTTTCGTCAACATCGGTATGGGCGTGCAATGGGATTCGACCGACATGACGGTTCAGCAGATGGTAGATGAAGGTGTTCGACAAGCGTACACGAACCCTGATAACCCGTTGCGTGCGTCAGTACTTATGGACCCTGCTGGTAAACGTATTAATACCAAAGACAACACGCCTGCCGTCGTACATATCAACATGGTTCCGGGCGATAAAGTTGAAATTCAGATCGCTGCGAAGGGCGGCGGTAGCGAAAACAAAACTAAGATGGTGATGCTAAACCCATCTGACGATATTGCTGAGTGGGTAGAAAAAACGCTACCAACAATGGGGGCGGGCTGGTGTCCTCCTGGCATGCTTGGCATTGGTATCGGCGGTACGGCTGAAAAAGCAGCGGTATTGGCAAAAGAATCTCTAATGGAACACATCGATATTCAAGAGCTTATTGACCGTGGCCCACAAAACGCAGAAGAAGAGCTTCGTTTGGATATCTTCAATCGCGTGAACAAACTTGGTATCGGTGCGCAAGGTCTTGGCGGTTTGACGACTGTTGTCGACGTTAAAATCAAAACTGCGCCAACGCACGCGGCTTCTAAGCCTGTTTGTTTGATCCCGAACTGTGCGGCGACTCGTCACGTACACTTCACGCTTGATGGTAGCGGCCCAGCAGAGCTAACACCACCTAAACTAGAAGATTGGCCAGATATCACTTGGGAAGCGGGCGAAAATACGCGTCGCGTAAACTTAGACACAATTACTAAAGAAGAAGTACAAGAGTGGAAGACAGGCGAAACGGTTCTTCTATCAGGTAAAATTCTGACTGGTCGTGATGCTGCGCATAAACGTATTCAAGGCATGCTAGATAACGGTGAAGGTCTACCTGAAGGCGTAGATCTCAACGGTAAGTTCATTTACTACGTAGGCCCTGTTGATGCAGTTGGTGATGAAGTCGTTGGTCCTGCTGGCCCAACAACATCTACGCGTATGGATAAATTCACCGACATGATGCTAGAAAAGACCGGCATCATGGGCATGATCGGTAAAGCTGAGCGTGGCCCTGCAACGGTTGAATCTATCAAGAATCACAAAGCGGTTTACCTAATGGCTGTCGGTGGCGCTGCGTACTTGGTGGCGAAAGCGATCAAGAAAGCTCGCGTTGTCGCATTTGAAGATTTAGGTATGGAAGCGATTTACGAATTTGAAGTTGAAGATATGCCAGTAACAGTGGCTGTCGACTCAAATGGTGTTAACGCGCACCAAATTGGTCCAGACACTTGGAAAGTGAAAATTCAAGAGATGGAGGCATAAGGCAAAAGGCAATCTTGCTGCGTCTCAGTAGAGAGAATGTGACAAGGTGCTGATTTACCTAGCAAACAATTGACAAAAGTGCAGCGAAACCTGCACTTTTTGTCTATATAATTAAGGATATAAACCTTTAGGCATAGCAATCAAACGTTATGCGAACAATAATTAGGAGACGGCATGCCTCGTTTTATTCAGATTCTACAAATTATTCTTGCTGTAGTGATAGGTGGCTTTGTTGGCTATGACTTGATTCTTCACGGTATCAGCATCTTTGATGAAAAGTACGTGACCATCACATGTGTGTTGTGGTTGATTTTAGAAATCGCTCTATTTGTTATCTATAAGTTGATCGAAGACGACTAGGCTTAAAGAAAGCGGGTTCCTGTTTAACATAGTAATCAGCGCATATAGAGTTACTAATGCTGTAGATTAAGTAAGCCTCTGAACCACTCAGGGGCTTTTCTTTTTTTAATACAGCATCAAGCCGGATGTTTTGTTCATCTTTTATTAAGGTATATAAAGTTAAACTCATAGAATTCGGGATAGAACAGTATTCATAGATCGAAATTCGAAGTCGCTGACAACGTTGTTTTAAAGTGGAGTAAGATAAAGAAGCGTAATGAAGAGAATAAAGAAAGAAGTTAATGACTTTATCAACAGAGGTATGGACTCTAATGTTCGAATTGCTGTCACCGGACTTTCTCGTGCCGGTAAGACGGCATTCATCACGTCATTAGTGAATCAGCTTCTTCATACTGCAACCCATGACAATTTGCCTCTTTTGACTGCGGCTAGAGATAAGCGCCTTATTGGGGCGAAGCGTGAGCCTCAATCGAATATGATGGTGCCACGCTTTGCTTACGATGAGGCGATGAGCCAAATTCATGCCACTCCACCTCAGTGGCCAGTACCGACACGTGATGTGAGTGAGATTCGCTTAGCGCTCAAGTACAAACCAAATAAAACTACGAAAAAGCTGTTGAGTAAAACCGCAATTTTAAATGTTGATATTATCGACTATCCAGGAGAGTGGTTGCTCGACCTGCCTTTATTGGACATGGACTTTGCAACGTGGTCGCAAACTCAGTTTGATGCACTTAAAGGCCAGCGTGGCGATTTAGCCAAAGCTTGGCTTTCTGAACTGGAGAAAGTGGATCTCTTTGCAGAAGTGAATGAGAAACTACTTGAGAAAGTTGCACACACATACACCGAGTACCTTCATGCTTGTAAAGACGTTGGCCTTCATTGGGTTCAGCCTGGCCGCTTTGTATTACCTGGTGAACTAGCAGGTGCGCCGGTACTACAGTTTTTCCCGTGTCGCGTTGATTCGGAAAGCAAAGCGTCCAAGGGCAGTAACTTAGCGATGCTAGAAGCCCGTTTTCAGGAATACCAACAGAAAGTAGTGAAAGCGTTTTATAAGCATCATTTTGCGACCTTCGATCGCCAGATTGTACTGGTGGATTGTTTGCAGCCTCTCAATGCCGGTGATGAAGCGTTTTACGACATGCGCCAAGCGCTAGAACAGATCATGCATAGCTTCCGCTATGGTCGTAGTAGCTTTTTGCGTCGTTTGTTCTCACCAAAAATCGACAAAGTGTTGTTTGCTGCTACAAAAGCGGATCATATCACGCCCGATCAGCACCCAAATTTGGTGTCTCTGCTCCAACAAATGGTGCATCCAGCATGGCAAACGGCAGCCTACGAGAATATTGAGATGAGCTGCATGAGTATCGCTTCCATCCAAGCAACCACGACGGGGTTTATTTCCTCTGGAGATAAGACCATCCCGGCGTTACAAGGAACAACATTGGGTGGTGAGCCGATGACTATGTTTCCCGGAGAGGTGCCGAAAAAGCTACCAAATGCAGCTTATTGGCAAAACAACGGGTTTGATTTTACGTCGTTTCGTCCGATGCCCTCACTGAATGATGAGCCAGTGAAGCACATACGCTTAGACAAAGCACTGGATTACCTGATTGGAGATAAATTGAAATGAGTGAGTTGAAGCAAAAACAAGTTTTCTCTGAAAAAGTAATGGAAAAAGATCAGCAATCGAATCAACCGGAGTTGACGGCGCAGCAAACATTCGGCGAAAAAGAAACATTTGTACCTGTTGAAGTTAAAGAAGCGCACCAAGAGACCGAACAGGAATTGCAACTCGAGCATGTCATTCGTCCAAAATCGGGCAGAAAATGGCTCGCGACTGGCGCATTTGCAACTTTTGCTGGTTTGGTTGGCTGGCAAGCGGTGGACTCGGTTATAACCGCAATTCAGGCTTCTGATTGGCTGGCCTTAAGCTGGACGGGGTTTATTGCTGCGATCGCTTCGCTTGGTTTAGGAGCTATGGGTAAAGAGCTTTGGAAACTGCGAAAACTACGAAATCATTTTAGTGTTCAAGAAGAAGCAGAAGCACTTGTTAATAGTGAGAGCGTTGGGAAAGGGAAAGACTTTTGCGAAACCGTAGCAGAACAAAGTGGTGTGATGGCAGAGAATCCGGGCTTTGATCGTTGGCAGAACAGTATTAACCCTGCTCATAGTGACGCTGAAATTCTTGATATGTATGACTCGATGGTGGTGAGCCAACAAGACAAGTTGGCAACGAAAATCGTATCACAGCACGCAACCGAGTGTGCGGCCCTAGTCGCCGTGAGCCCTCTGGCTGCCGCTGATATGTTGCTGGTGGCTTGGCGAAATTTCAAAATGATCGACAACCTCTCCAAGGTATATGGGGTAGAGCTAGGTTATGCATCTCGCGTCAAGTTACTAAGAGCGGTATTTGTCAATATGGCGGCGGCTGGTGCCAGTGAGCTCGCTATTGATGCCAGTATGGATTTGATGTCGATGGATCTTGCTGGCAAAGTTTCTGCTCGTGCGGGGCAGGGACTAGGTGTTGGTATTCTAACGGCACGTTTGGGCTTGAAAGCGATGACCTTATTGCGTCCACTACCCTGGTATCCTGACCGTCAGGTTAAGTTGGGCACCATACGCAAGGCAGTGGCGGCGAAAGTTGCATCAATTACGATGAAACCGTAACGAATATCAACTTTGATGGATAGGATTGCTTGACGCCATTCCAAGCATGATAGAAACTACTGTCAACTTTTCCTGACAGTTGTGAATTGGGATATTTTAAGTGCGTCTTGAAGTCTTATGTGAAGATCGACTCGGCTTGACCCGAGAACTGCTCGATATTTTAGCGTCTAAAAGCATCGACTTGCGTGGTATCGAAATCGATATTAGCGGTATTATCTATTTGAATTGCCCGGATATTGATTTTGATACGTTTAGTGAGCTGATGGCTGAAATCCGCCGCATTCCGGGGGTGAAAGACGTACGTAAAATCCAGTTTATGCCGATGGAGCGCCACAATACGGAGCTGCTCTCGTTAGTTGATAACTTGCCCGATCCGGTTTTTGCCATTGATCTTAAAGGTGCCGTAGACATGGCAAACATGTCTGCACTTTCATTGCTTGGCCTTCACAAGCAAGAAGTGATTGGTACTCAAATCGGTGCTTTGTTACCAAGTGTTCGTTTCTCTCGTTGGTCTGAAGGTGTTAATGGTCGAACGCGGGAAAACCTTGTGATTGATGGCTTGGACTATGTTCTAGAGTTGATGCCCGTTTATATCCGAGACGAAGCGCAAAACTCGACTCTAGCGAGTACTCTAATGACGATTCGCTCTAGTCAGCAAGTTGCCAGAATTGAAGAGGCACTACCGCTGCATAATCCTCTGGGTTTTGAGCACTTTGTTGGTATATCGAACCGTCATAAAGCACTAATGAACCAAGCTAAGAAGCTGTCTGTGCTTGACCAACCATTGTTGATTGAGGGCGAAACGGGGACTGGTAAAGAAATGCTTGCTAAAGCTTGCCACAGCCGTTCTAGCCGCGCGAGCAAGCCATTCCTAGTTTTGAGTTGTGCTTCGATGCCTGACGATGTAGCAGAAACCGAACTTTTTGGTCATGCGCCGGGTTCATTTAATCATGAACAAGGCCACAAAGGCATCTTTGAGCAAGCAAATGGCGGGACGGTATTTCTTGATGAAATCGGTGAAATGAGTTCGCACCTTCAAATCAAGCTGTTACGTTTTCTACAGGATGGTAATTTCCGTCGTGTCGGTGCAGAAGATGAGATGCATGTCGATGTTCGTATCATCGCTTCAACAAAACATAACCTTGCCGAGCTTTCTGAAGCAGGAATGTTCCGTGAAGATTTGTATTATCGTCTCAACGTACTTACGCTCAGCATTCCTCCGTTACGTAAGCGCTCAAACGACGTTGCACCATTGCTTGAGTTGTTTGTGGCGAAACATGCTCAACAGCTTGGGATTGATAAGCCAGAGTTTGATGATGGTCTAGTTGATGCCCTTGCAAATTATCAGTGGCCAGGAAACATGCGCCAGCTGGATAACATGGTTCTTCGAGCGCTCACGGAAATGGATGGTGGTATACTAAACGCGGATCACTTTAATTTACCTCAGCCTCAGTCAGTCGGCGCTGGTAGTGCAACGCTTAACATCGACGGTTCATTGGATGAGATCATGCGTGATTATGAATCTCAAGTTCTGGAACGTTTGTATCAGTCATTCCCATCAAGCCGCAAGCTTGCTAAGCGCTTAAATGTATCGCATACCTCAATCGCTAATAAACTGCGTGATTACGGTATCCGTAAGAATTAATCGAATTGAACGAAAAGACGGAATTAATCATTTGTAATGGAAGATAACAGCTCATCTATCGCCGTTCATAAGTTGGACGGTGACTTGCTTCTTCGTACCGCTGAAATCGGTGACGCAGATATGATTGCCGAATATTTTCAAGCCAACCGAGAATACCTGAAACCGTTTGAACCGAAACGTGAAGAGGCTTTTTTCTCAGTGAACGGTTGGTTGCAAAAGCTTATCAAGCTCAATGAGCTGCATCGAATGGGATTGGGGTATTATTGCCTTTTAGTCAGAGCCTCTTCGGGTGAAATGCTAGGTACGATATCCTTTAGTAGTTTGAGTCGTTTTCCTTTTTATTCTTGTAACGTCGGATATTCTCTCGCTGAAAAAGCGCAAGGGCATGGTTATATGCGTCGTGGATTAACCATGGCTTGCGACTACATGTTTAACGTTCAGAAACTGCATCGTATTCAAGCTGGCTACATGCCTCACAATAAACGCAGTGAAGCTGTTCTAGAGCATGTAGGTTTCAACCGAGAAGGGTATGCAAAAGATTACCTTTTGATTAATGGTGAGTGGCAAGACCACGTTCTAACGTCGCTTATTAATCCGAATTGGCAGCCAGAAGGGCGATAGTATGGAACGATTGGAAAAGCAGTTAGCACTTGTAATCGAGCTCGATAAACTCAAAAGCATTTTGCGCCGAACTCGAGTTAAAAGTGCTGAAGGGCGCCTCGAAAATAGTGGTGAGCATAGTTGGCATGTCGCACTGATGGCAATATTGATGGAAGAGCATGCGAATGCACCTGTTGATATTTGCCGAGTGATGAAAATGTTATTGATACATGACGTAGTAGAGATCGACGCGGGCGATACCTTTGTTTATGATACTGCTGCGTCTCAAGAGCAAGCAGAAAAAGAAATTAGAGCCGCAGAGCGCTTGTTTGGTATGTTACCCAGCGATCAGGAGCAAGAGCTATTGGCGCTTTGGCATGAATTTGAAGCCGCGCAGACCGATGATGCTAAGTATGCAAAAGCACTCGATCGGTTAATTCCAATGCTCTTGAACTACCATAATAATGGTCAGAGTTGGAAGGAACATGGTGTCTCACGCGAACAAGCACTTACCATTAATAAACGAATTGAATTTGGCTCTGTTACCTTATGGGACAAAGCGAAAGAGTTGATTGAAGAAGCCACAGAGAAAGGTTGGCTGAAATCGTAATAAAGGAGACTGAATGTCTTATTTGCCTTTGGACGAATACCAAAGAAAATGGATTTTTACGCATCAGTCGATGCCTGTGCCAGAAGAAGATTTGGCTTTTATTAAGCCGATGAGCCAAGCCCGCTCAGCACAATTTTGGAAAGAAAATATCAGTGCTCAAAGCCCTGATATGGATAGACTTAGTTCCCAAGACTGGCCAATGAATGAGGCGAATTGGTCTGAAATTGTGGATTGGATGGCTGCGTGGGAGTCGGATGATCCTGACATGCCAGCGGAAGCTGAGGCACATATCGATTGGCAAGACGATGTAACCGTTTACTTTTGCTACGAGAAGTACAATGTCATCGAAACGAAATGGTCTATTTTTAAAAAGCACTGGAAGAACTTTCTCTTTTATGACGATGGTCCGATACTAATAGGACGTCGCCGTTCGCAAGCACTTTGGTTTGATTCAAAAGGCAATGTGAAACTCGGTGTTCGTCAATAAAGAGTTATAAAACAAAGCCACCTTTCGAGGTGGCTTTGTTTTTCTAAAGGCTGGATAATGGACTCAACACACCACCAGCCCCGCGCTCGATAACGTGAGTATAGATTTGCGTGGTTTTTACATCAGTATGCCCTAATTGTTCCTGAACAGTTCTAATGTCTGCGCCAGATTCCAATAAATGCGTGGCAAAACTGTGTCTTAGTGTGTGGCAAGTTACAGTTTTCTCAATGCTTGCGTCGCTTGCCGCGCGCTTTACCGCTCTTTGTATTGCGCTTTCATTGATATGATGCCTCCGGAGTTCACCAGTGTCTCGATCTGCGCTTAACTTTGTTGATGGAAACAAAAAGTGCCAGTTAAAATCTAGCTCCGCTTTTGGGTATTTACGTCGTAAACCTTCAGAGATATATACGCCCGCATAACCAGGCATGTGCCTATCTTTAAAGTAGTAGTTTCTTGCTAAATTAACTTGAGCTTTGAGTGGTTCATGTAGTTCTTTGGCTAATGTGACTGTACGATTTTTACCTCCTTTTCCTTGCCAAACGCGAACTGCACCATAATCATAATCGATGTCTTGAACTCTTAAGCGTAAACATTCCATAACTCGAAGCCCGGAGCCGTAAAGTAGCTGAATATGGAGTCTATACCTCGGGTCGATATGCTGAACGAATCTTCGGATCTCCTCCCTGGTTAACACAACGGGAAGTTTCTTTTCGGTCAAGGATTTCTGAAATCTCATATCAAGTGATAGTGGGGTTTTAAAATAATCACGATATAAAAATGATATTGAGTTCAGCGCCAAAGCTTGCGTTTTTACCGCAACTTTTTCTTCTACCGCTAAGTAACTCAGAAATTGAATGACATCATCTTCTGCTAGTGTTGATGGGTGGGCGAGCTGGTGAAAAGTGATAAAACGTTTTATCCAAAATAGATAACTTTCGATAGTTTTATTCGCATAATGACGAGTAAGCATGTGCTCTTTTACACTAAGTAAAAACTGACTTTTCATGATAAATTAACCTGTTTATTTATACAGCTCCGTTAATGTATCACCATTTTTGAAATTAGCGTGCTGTGCGCCGCCTAATTGCGCGCGCCACCACACATATTCATACTGTTTTTCTATTTGTTTCATGCATATAAGTGCTACGATTGATAGCGCTTTTGATAAGAAAGAAGGCGGTAGCCTGCCAGAAAAACGGCAAATCGCCGTATAGAAAGCGTTAGAGCGCAGGAGAAAAAGTATGAACATGACCGATATAGTTGAATACATTTCATATCTTATCGCCGGCATTAT
>NZ_JAWOQO010000298.1:0-1019 GCF_033337345.1 Vibrio sp. YT-18
CGGCGAGTTTGGCTCGGGGTTGATTCGTCTTGGTGACATCGCCGACATCACCATGGGTTATCAAACACCAGCATTGGCAGAAAACCGCTACAACGGAGAGCCCGCTGTCACCTTGGCTGTGAGCCCAGTTCAAGGCATTAACGTGGTGTCACTTGGCGATACGATTCAAGACATCATCGCTAACTACCAGGCAACGCTGCCGCTGGGTGTCGACATCTCGACCGTTGCTTATCAACCTGAAGAAGTACAAAAGTCTATCGACGACTTTGTTGGCAACCTGCTTGAAAGTGTCGCGATTGTTTTTGTGGTGTTGTTGGTCTTCATGGGCTATAAGAGTGCGACCATCGTTGGCGCAAGCTTGCTCCTGACGATTTTGCTCACGCTTGTATACATGAACATCGCCAGCATCGATTTGCACCGTGTCTCGCTAGGTACGTTTATTCTCGCACTGGGCATGTTGGTGGATAACGCCATTGTGATCACCGATATGATGATCGCTAAGCTCAACAAAGGTATCGAGCGAACTCGCGCCGCGATTGATTCCGTCAAAGAAACCGCTGTGCCACTTTTAGGCGCAACTGTCATCGCGATTATGGGCGCAAGCCCAGTGTTGTTCTCCAAAACCGACTCCGCCGAGTTTGCGAGCTCTGTGTTCTACATTGTGGCGTCGTCACTGTTGCTTTCATGGATCGTCGCGATGACGTTTACGGTATTAATGGCGTGGATGTTCATCAAGCCAAAAGCTAACAGCGAAGAGACCAAACCGAGCCGTTATAAACAGTTGGTATTCTGGACGGTGGACAACCCGCGTAAAGCATTAGCCGCTTTGGTTCCGTTGATTTTAGTCACCGCCGTGGCAATCCCGTATGTGGCCGGGAACTTTATTCCTCAGTCGGATCGCTCAATTGTGTTTCTCGATTACTGGCTACCCAATGGTGCCAAGATTGAACAAACCTCGGCAGACATGCGCAAAGTTGAAGAATGGTTGGTCGCACAACCAGAAGTGGAAAGTATCTCTA
>NZ_JAWOQO010000299.1:0-1019 GCF_033337345.1 Vibrio sp. YT-18
ATTGCAAATGCCATGGTTAAAACGGTTAAACCAAAGGCCAGAGCGACACCCAGCAGACCAATACCAACATCTGGAAAACCTGCAGCCAACACTGCGCTGCCGCAGCCGCCCAATACTAGCCAGAACGTACCAAAAGCCTCAGCCAAATACTTGTTCATGTTATTTCCTAATTTCTAATTAAATGACCCGCTGAACATAGTCGAGAATTGTCAATAAAGTGTGAGGGAGATCGCGTAAAAACTGCAAATAGGACGGTATGTGGCAAGAGTTCTCAAGGATGAGATAAAAGCAGGGAGAAGAGAGGCTGAATCTTCAGTTTGCCTTGGCCATCACTACCTGAGTAACAGCCAAGGCAACGTAGGTTTTAACTAAATGCGACGAAAGGCGATACGCACAACAAAATACCAGTAGCAATAATCAAGTAAAGCGACGCGCCTTTGTATTTGTGTAAAGAAGGCACTTGATAGACAAGGTAAGCTGGAATCAAACAGCCAATCAAACCAAAGATAGGGCTACATACTGATGTAAAGCTCAGGACTGGTAGATTCAATACAATTGCACCCCACGCCATGAGAATCGCAAAGAGAATGATTCCTTTGGTGACCAAGTCTTTATTGATCTTCTCTTCAGGCATGACCTTTTTTAGAGCCAGCATCGCTAGACCTTGGCAAGAATCGCGGAAACCCAAGTACACACCAAAAAACGCAGTCATTACTGAGAAAATATTCAGCATTAAACTCATTAGTTTTAGCGTCGTGCCGTCCATACCTTGCGCAACCATCGCAAGAGCAGAGATGTTCTCTTCTGCTGCTTTAACCGCTTGTTCATGTGACATCGCAAGCGTAAAGGAAATCGCGTAGAAGAAGACCGTCACAAACAAGATACCGAAAGCAATTTTCATTGCGCGCATGGCTTTAAAGCGAGCAACCTCAATCGATTTTTCTTTTGATCGGTATGAGATCACCATTGGGCTCAAGCTTTGAATAAAGAGAATAGACGTTAGAGTAAACGGCAGTAGC
>NZ_JAWOQO010000300.1:0-1018 GCF_033337345.1 Vibrio sp. YT-18
TGAGATCTTTCAGCTCTTCAGGGCCGATAAGCGCAAGGCCAAGATCCTCTGCACGAGTAATGTCATTGTGACGAAGAGGACGGAAGCTCACCAGCATAGCGCGTGCTTGTAGACCGCCTAGCAGGTCACGCAAAGATTCCAGTTTGTACAGCGTATCGTCACCATCATCGCGCATGCCTTTCGTTTTACACTCAATGATGTGCAGCTTGTTATTTACAACCGTTGCTACGTCTAGCTCGTTACGTACTTCACTTTCACCCAGCTTACGATATACCTGAACATTCAAAGAGCGGTCTTGAATCGTGGGCATGGTGTCTTGGATTTGCTTCACAGTGCTGTGAACCAGAGTCTCCAACCATTCGCCGTTAGAGAATCGACGTGCGTCTTCGTTCGCGAAGGTCAAAATGCCATTTTCGTAAGTCGCGATCTGTGCTTCGACAAGATCCGACAGCAGCATGTTGAGTTCACGGTAGCCTTGTTGCTTCTCAGACAGCTCCACATCCAGCTTCTGCTCCTTACGGCAGGTTGTCGCAAGGTAGTTGAGTGTCGCCAAGCCTGGGCCCAATTCAAGCGCATTTGACGCCCAGCGTTCGCCAAGCTCATACAGTTTTTGATCAAGAAGAGGAGGAAGGTCTACGTGGTGGAACTCGCCGCGCGCACCGAAAATGGTTAGGTAGTCGGAGATAGTAATGTGGTCTTCAACTTGCGTATCTTCTTTGCCATCTGGGTAAAGCCAGCAAAGTTTGTCACTGTTTGGTTCAACTACGAAGATAGGCCAGCGATAAGTACGGAAAACCTCGTAAACCGACAACAATCGATGACGAAGGCCACAGCTTGCGTTCAGTTTGACGTCTTCTCCACGGTCGTGAAGATCTTTCGCGAGCTTTTGAATCGATTGTTTAATCAGGGTTGTATTGACAGCAGACGGAATTTCAAAAAACTCAGAAGTAATCTCTCGCTGCTCTAACACGCTACTCAGTCGGTCAAACATATCTACCTGTGTTTTGTCACCAATGAA
>NZ_JAWOQO010000301.1:0-1017 GCF_033337345.1 Vibrio sp. YT-18
GGCAAAGGCTGTCGTCAGTCGGTTTACACTATAAACGTTTTGATCGCTATGTTGGTTGATTGCGTCGAGTATATCTTGCCGCAATTCATCGGTAACACGCTCATCGGCATCTAACCACAATACGTAGTCGGCCGTAACATATTGCTGCGCAAGTTGGCGTTGTTTTCCAAATCCCGGCCAGTCTAAGTTGGTATAGAACTTATCGGTGTATTGTCGGGCAATTTCTTCAGTGCGGTCGGTACTGCCCGAGTCGAGGATGACAATCTCATCAACCCAATCTTTTACGGTGTCTAGACAAGCTTTTAAATGCTTCTCTTCATTTTTGACGATTAAGGCAACGGCTAAAGTTGGCTTGGACAAATTGACTTCCTTCTTAACAAATCTATACAGGGAGTTTACTGGTATTGCGGGTACAAATCTTCTACGACTTGATTGAACATTGTAATCACTTGCTTGCTTGTGATGCGATTCATTGCTTTTTCATCTTTCGCACGAGTTCTCCAGCTTAGTTGTTGGCTGGTTTTTCCTGTTTCAGCCAAGATGACTTCCTCATAAACTGAGACGGCATACTGTAGATAGCGATATGGGCCCACTCGAACCGGATTATGGTGGGCGTATAAACCAATGATCGGTGTGTTCATGGCGCTTGCCATGTGAGCTGGCCCGGTATCAGGCGCGATGACCATGTCTACTTTGTCAATCAGAGCCAGCATTTGCAGGATTGAGCTTTGCCCAACTAAATTTAGACATGGCTCTTCCAGTCGAGATTGAATGGCATCTGCCAAATCCAGTTCGACTTGAGCTGGGCTGCCAGCCAGAATTACATTCCAACCTTGTGCTCTCGCATGGTGGATGACGTCTATGTACCCTTCAGCATTCCAGTTTTTATATGCTTTACTGGCTCCTGGCACAATCAGTAGGTTGGGTTTGTCGCAAGAAACATGATTCTCTGCCCACTCTTGGTCTTGTGCGGAGTAGGAAAGTGCCCAGTCTAGCTCCGTGTTAGGGATGCCAATT
>NZ_JAWOQO010000302.1:0-1017 GCF_033337345.1 Vibrio sp. YT-18
ATTCCGAAACACTCCGGTTAATGGTGTTTAAATTATCGATCGTACCACTCACACGGTTCTGAAATCCACCGATTTCACTGCGATGAGAATCAACATACTTTATCGCCGCATCCACCACACCAATAGCAAGCTGAGCGCCTCCTACTGTCGACATATCGAGATCATCAACGGTCACCAACTCACCGGAACCTATATCCATCTCATCGGCAAAATTGCCTTTCCATGTGACGCCTTCTGGCGCATTCAGTGTCGAGGTAAAAAACTGCAGTTGATGATCTTGCGTTACGGAAGCATCGACTACCGATTGCTGGGCATTAATGTAGGTTGCCACTTCTTCAAGGCTATCGCCTACTTTGAGTGTTAATGCTTTAGATTGCGCTTGGCCTTCATTGTCTCGATATTCAAACGCGAACTGTTGGTTATCTCTCGTCACCCGCCAGTCTTTGTCTAAACTGTCACCCAGATAATGTTGCCCGCCCATTTCAGGTATGTGCGTACGCATGTTTCTGAGCGTCAATGATATAGAGTTCGCATTGGCGCCAATATGAAAACTCTGAGAACCATAAGAGCCATTGAAGAGGTTTTTATCCGCGAATGTCGTCGTGATTGCCACACGATCCAATTCATCTTGTAGTGCAATCACTTCTTGTTGAAGACTTGTACGATCATCCTGTTCATGGCTGCCATTTGCGGCCTGAAGCCCGAGAGAGCGTAACCGTTGCAGAATATCACTGCTCTCATGCAACGCGCCTTCTGCGGTTTGAGCGACCGAATAGGCATCGTGAGCATTCCTTAAGGCGACATCAATCCCTCTCGTTTGAACATGGAGAGTATTCGATATTTGTAGGCCTGCAGCATCGTCGCTTGCTGAGTTAATCCGATATCCCGAAGACAGGTTTCTCTGTGACTCAACGTTTTGATCAGCTGCTTGGCTAAGATGTCGCTGCGTCATCATTGCGGCAACATTGGTATTTAAAGAGACCATCTAATCGATATGAATGCCTTGTCGAACACCCT
>NZ_JAWOQO010000303.1:0-1017 GCF_033337345.1 Vibrio sp. YT-18
CTACAATGCCATTTGCCGCTAAAACTTCGGCAAACCAACGGCCAGCTTTATCAGATAGAAAACGTCGGTCATAGCCAATGACAAAGCCACGATCTGCCACTGATTCTCTGTTAGTGATGTTTGCTACTGCCTGAGCAACCAAACGAACATTATCTTTAGTAAATTCTTCACCGATGAATGCGCGCCAACCGCCTGTACCAAATTTGATCATGATTCGAACCTCAATAAGGGCGGCAATACACCGGCCTTAAAATTTTGCTAGCGAACCCAATGCACAAGCTAAAGAGCAAAAGTGCATTGGGGCATTTTTAAGCGATTAACCTAGTGTTACGATCACTTCGTTCACGGAGCCTTCCGCTTGAACTGGTACTGATGCGCCAGTGATAGCTTCGCCGTTCAGAGTGATAGATTTCACGCCTTTGCTGACTGAATCAGGGTTAACAACTTTGATGTTGTAAGTCGCGCCTAGCCACTGACGAGTGACTTCAAATCCAGGCCAGTTAGTTGGAATACATGGATCGATAGTTAGACCATCAAAACCTGTGCGCACACCAAGGATAAAGTTGGTCACTGCGAAGTAAGCCCAACCAGATGTGCCAGTTAGCCATGGGTGGTTTGCACGACCGTGATCTTGGTGGTCTCGACCCATAATGAACTGCACGTAGGAGTACGGTTCTGCGATACGTTTTTCGATGATGTCGTTTTGGTTGTATGGGTTGAGTGCATCGTAGAACTTCATCGCACGGTCACCGCGCCCCAATTTTGCTTCAGCAACCCAAGCCCATGGGTTTGGATGTGAGAAGATCGCACCGTTTTCTTTTACGCCTTGGTAAACGCGTGTTACAAAGCCGATATCATCATTTGGTGTTGCGAATGATGGTGAGTTCAGATGTAGGCCGTATTCAGAGAATAGATTCTCGTCGACTGCGTCCATTGCCTTTTCACCGCGCTCTTGAGATACCGCACCAGACAGCACCGCAAGAGTGTTTGACTCAAGGTGTACACGACCTTCTTTTT
>NZ_JAWOQO010000304.1:0-1016 GCF_033337345.1 Vibrio sp. YT-18
CGAATGAGGGGCCAACTCTCTATATCGTACCGACTCCAATCGGAAATTTAGCGGATATCACCCAACGTGCTATCGAAGTTCTGTCGAACGTGGACATCATCGCTGCAGAGGATACCCGACATACGGGTAAATTACTGTCTCACTTCAATATCCAAACCAAAACTTTTGCGTTGCATGATCACAATGAGCAACAAAAAGCACAGGTTTTGGTCGAAAAGCTATTGTCAGGTCAGTCTATCGCCTTAGTGTCTGACGCTGGTACACCACTAATCAGCGATCCAGGATACCATCTGGTGACAAAATGTCGTCAAGCGGGCGTAAGAGTTGTGCCTCTTCCTGGTGCGTGTGCAGTTATCACTGCGTTAAGCGCGTCGGGGTTGCCGTCAGATCGCTTTAGTTTTGAAGGCTTTCTACCGCCCAAAAGTAAAGGTCGTAAAGATAAATTCTTAGAGATCGCATCGGTAGAGCGCACATGCATTTTTTACGAGTCACCACACCGAATTTTAGACTCGTTACAAGATATGTTAGACGTTCTTGGCCCTGAGCGAGAAGTCGTTCTAGCAAGAGAACTCACTAAAACATTTGAAACCATCCAAGGCATGCCTTTGGGTGAACTCATTGAGTGGGTGAAAAGTGACGATAACCAGCAACGTGGTGAAATGGTGCTTTTGATCCATGGTCATCGTGAAACATCGGATGAGGCATTGCCCGATGAGGCTTTGCGTACTTTGGGTATTCTGACGAAAGAACTGCCTTTGAAGAAAGCGGCAGCGTTGGTGGCAGAAATCCACAATCTGAAGAAGAACGCTCTATACAAATGGGGTTTAGAAAACTTAGATTAAGGGCTGTTTAGATTGAATATTGCAAAGGGTTGATGTGAAAGCATCGACCCTTTTTTATTGTTTACCTTTTGCGTTTTGACTAAAAACTCATCACTCGGTGCATTCATTTCATCATATCTGTGATCTAACTAGACTCTGAAGTGAGAACTCTATACAATCCGCCCTCGGAGCTGA
>NZ_JAWOQO010000305.1:0-1015 GCF_033337345.1 Vibrio sp. YT-18
GTCTGAAAGGTTATGAGCTCATCGTGTATGAGCTCAATACTGATTATGACTACCTACTTCAAGAACACAGTTCGCAAGCTTTCTACGATTTACTCTCTCCTATCTATGAAGAAAAAGGGCTTGAATACACCAAAAGCGAGCTAGAAAAGTTTGCCACGGCAAGCCATCGATTGTTGCAACCTCACACCATGGATGAGCTCCCTCCTGAGGTGAAGGAAGTGTTCGATGAAGATCCTACCGCTAACATCGCCTTTGATGATGAACGGGATTTTTGGTTTCGCTTCGACGAGAGCACTCCCTTTTTCAAAATTAGCGATAACCCGAATAGTCCTATCATTCAAGCCGTCAATTTCGACGACAACATGGTGTGGATATTCTTCATCGCTGGTTTCGCGCTTTACTGTGTTTTGCTGATCTGGTTTTTAAGCCGCAGAATTCGTGAACTAGAAAGAGTCACTGTCGAATTTGCGTCTGGTAATTTCAAAGCACGCGCAAGCACGGCCAGCGCCAAATCAGTTGGCACATTGAACAAAAGCTTCAATAACATGGCCGATAAAGTCTCTCGACTCATTACCAGCAATAAAATGCTCACCAATGCGGTTGCTCACGAGCTACGCACACCAATTTTTCGCTTGCAATGGCAGGCTGATTTACTCGCCGAATCCTCTCTAAATGAACAACAGACAAAGTACGTAAATAGCATCGTTGAAGACATTGATGAGATGGAAGAAATGGTCGAAGAACTCCTTTACTACGCGAAAATGGAACGCCCAGAAACAGAGCTTCGGACCGAAAGTCTTGAGCTTAACTCCCTGCTTTTGGACCTAAAAGACAAATGGCAGCAAGAGACGCCATTGCCAATCACCGTTAAAGATACGGATTGCAAAGAAGCCCAAATTAAGACCGACCCCAAACTGCTCAAGCGCGCGTTAGACAACCTACTTCGCAATGCCATGCGTTATGCCGATAGCCAAATCATGTTAGAAGTGACCGAAGATGAAGAACACTGCATGAT
>NZ_JAWOQO010000306.1:0-1015 GCF_033337345.1 Vibrio sp. YT-18
TTGGGTATCGCGAACGATGATCGCATTCAGCCCCGGCTCCGCTTCTACGGTTGCACCGCCGTGCACAGACGCAGTTTTGCCGCGAGGTTTTGCTGCTTCTGCGGGTAATCCGTTTACAGGCGATGTTTGTACAGACGCAGAATCCGTAATTTGAGTTTGAACACCGCCAACCACACGGCTCAATACCGAAGCAATCCCCGGAACGGTAATGCTTTGGTCGCGATACGAGATACTTCTGTCCGTCGCCGAGGCATATTTAAGCGGAATGAGTTCCACAAATAGCTCATCCGTCGAGTTGGACTTTTGCAGCAATCGGCTCTCTAACGCTTCTGCGGTTTGCACTACCAACTCAACGTAACGTGGCGGCCCAGCTAGATAGACCAGCCCTTTATTCTCGGCAGCGCGCCAACCATAACGAGCATCCCAAACACCGGTAGAAATCAAGGTACTGCGAAGCTCGCGCGCGGTAAGCAGTTCCAATTGCAGCAACCGGGAGCGCGTTTCTGTCGCTTTGTAAACGTGCAGCACTGCGCCATCGAAGTACCACATCAAGTTGTAAACTTGCGCTAGGTAGTCGAGAAATTCCGCTGGATCTTCTGGCGTGAATCGACCACTCACTCGGTCATTCACTTTGTCGCTCACCGACACCGATACTCGGTAGTTGGCACCAAAGTTGTTAAGCAGATCTTTCAACGAATCATTATCGGCATAGTAACGAAACGGTTGTTCTGGCCAATTGAGCTCTGTCGCTTGTACAGAAAACATCGGAACGACACACAGCGCGCACAATGTCATTTTGGCGGCAATGCGCCCTATTTTTGGCATGAGAGTTCGCATTACGGTAACCACACATGATGACTGATGGTGTGATTAACACGCTCGTGTTCAAGCAATTCCATGTAGCGTTCACACACGTTGGCATGTTGCGCAAGAAGTTCTGCAAACTGCTCATTTGAAGTGTTTTCTATCATCGCTTTGCCTTGCAAAATCAATTGTTGATCAGCGTTTGTGGTGA
>NZ_JAWOQO010000307.1:0-1014 GCF_033337345.1 Vibrio sp. YT-18
GGATTAGCCAAACACTTTATTGCGCACCGCAACGCTAACGAATCCAAAACCAAGACGATTCTCGACTCGGCAATCCAAAAAATCGCCATGCACGATTGGCCTGGCAACGTTCGAGAACTCAAACACACCATCGAGCGAGCGTTCATTCTCGCCGACGATACCATTAAAGATGAACATCTGATTTTCGATACGCCGCCACTAGAAACTGGCACCCGATTAGAAGACATGGTGCCTGCTGGCGTATCGTTAGAAGAGCTGGAAAAAGCCGCTATTCTCAATACGCTTGAAGAGAATCAAGGCAACAAAACGGAATCGGCTCAGGAGCTGGGTATCAGCGTTAAAACGCTGTACAACAAGCTCGAAAAGTATCAAGACGAGTAAACACACCGCAAATAGCAAAAGAGCACTGAATTGAATTCAGTGCTCTTTTTCATCGTCTCTTTCTATCTTTGCGTGCCTATCTTTGCGTGCAGCGCTGGATTACACCCACTGACCTGCCACAAAGCCACTCGACCAGCACCATTGGAAGTTATAGCCACCTAACCAACCGGTAACGTCCATCACTTCTCCGATGAAGTACAAGCCTTTGATGTTTTTACATTCCATGGTTTTAGAAGACAGGTGATCGGTATCTACACCACCCAAAGTCACTTCCGCCGTGCGGTAGCCTTCGGTGCCATTAGGTGCGATTGACCAGTTTTCTAAACGCTCCACCACGCTAGCAAGCTCTTTCGGGTTGAACTGCTTGAGAGGTTTATCCATCAGCTCTTTACGTTCAATCAGCACTTCCACTAAACGCTTTGGCAGCACTTTTGCTAGGGTGTTCTTTAGCGATTGATTTGGATGTTTCTCAAGGCTGCGCTCGAGCAGCAGAGCGATGTCTTCGTTAGGAACTAAGTTGATAGAAACTTTCTGACCCGCTTTCCAAAAAGAGGAAATTTGCAAAACCGAGGGGCCCGATAAGCCGCGGTGAGTAAACAACAGCGCTTCTTTGAACATGGTGCCGTCTTCGGC
>NZ_JAWOQO010000030.1:0-32581 GCF_033337345.1 Vibrio sp. YT-18
AGGCGTTTTTAAACCTTGAGAGATTTGACCTAATCCAGCCTCTTGTCTATCTCTAAGAACCCTCTCTCTAATTTCTGCCCATCGCTTTTCATCGCTCGCGGTATACCTCAACTCTTCCTGACGCTCTCTACGTTGGCGAGCTGCTCGCTGTCTAGTTGTTTCTTGTCTTTCTTTTGGGGCTACAGGAGCGGATTCATATCTCATGGAAGTCGGTTTTACTGATAAATAAAAACGATAATAACAATATTTTCAAGTATTTATCATCCACAAGAAGACAATCTGATGATTTAACCAATCAAATAGGCAATCTGACAGGCTAAATAAGTATAATGTAGACTCAATCGTGTTGAGTTGCATTCTATCGAATAACTTTTTGTAGGATAAAATGAACGAAACAGATCTTGTAGAGTGTTTGGTCTAGCGAGTTTTGGGGCATTTTCGTGTTTCATGCCCCGTCAGCACACTGTTGGACAAAAGCACGTTAGAGTATGGGTTCTAATGTGCGAGACTTGGATTAGAAAAAGTATCTTGAAGCCTTAGACGTTTGTTATGCGTGTAGTTACATTTTTACGGAGCCAATAATGAACTGTAATAGTTGCTGTAGCTGCCAAACAATGGCTTGTACTGTTCAACAATAACCACCTTGCCCTCAATACAGATCGACTTGCAAATAACCTGAACAACCTCCCCATGCTCTAACTTTACGGCTGCTCTATAAATGTGGATGCTTCGGCTTTTATCAGGAGCATTAGTGTTATCCCACGAAGGTAGAACCACGCCGTGATGAGTCTCTATAAGCTTTCCTCGAAAGAACAGCTGATCAAAGCCAACAGCTATAACAATTCCAATACCAAGGAAAAATAATATGTATTTTGCAATTTGCTTCTTTTGCATATTATTTCCTCCAAGCACATAACGCCGCGTTGCGAATCCCTCTTGAGAAGTTTGTTAGTTTGTTCTCAGCTGTACCCAAGGGGTTTATTTATCGCTTAATTTTCTTCTTTTTTTCTGGGAATAAAAAAAGCAAACCCACCTGGCAAAGACGGATGTTCATCGCCATACCAACTTGAGCGGGCCCGTATTACTTCTGAATTACTTTCTTGTAGTTTGGAGAATACTAGATTGAATCCAAACCTTAACAACGAGATAAACTGCTCTGTACTGAATTGTGAAGTAATAAAATCTTCCCCACACTCAGCAGTTGAGATCGATATCTCTTCGTCAAGGCCAATACAGCTAATGATTATTTCTCGCACCTCAAAGTTGAAAGTTTGGCTAAACTCAACTTGCTCACCTTGTGACTGCTGTAAATCAAAAGCAGCATCAGATGTAAAGCCGTCGCATGTTAATAGAGAGATATTGTAAAGTCGTTTATCCCCTTTTAGACTTATTTGTGAAATGCGATGTTTAGATAAGTCTCGACTGTTTGGCTCAATGAACTCTTCTAAAATTATGTCGCTAAACTTTTGGCTAACACAATAATGAGGGTCTGTGTCATACATAATATTTTCTCTCTCACCACACTGAAATATGCAAACTAACACCCTGTTAAGGTGTGAGCAACGCAATACCGAAGTTGCAACATACCACCTTAAACACTAAAACCAACGCATAGTAAAAATGCCACACGTTGAGGGGCTGCTTAAATTGCTTGTTATGTAATTGCATGTTCGGACTTTATTGTTGCCACCAGACTACTAAAAACGCCCTTGTACTCAATGTTTTTTTGATGGATTTGAGTGCGAAAGCCAAATTCGAAGTGGGGGGGGACAACGATTTCAAGACCGTGAAATTCAGCGAGAGACTTTGCTTCTTGAGCCTGAGATACAAGCCGAAATGAACTAACTAAGTGAGTTCATTTCGGCTGCCCACTTGCCATTAGTCATCTACCTCACCCAGTAGCTTGCGCAGCCCTGTGACAAAGCCCCTAGGGAATACTTCGCTGTTGTATTCCATGTCTTTTACTTGCCCCGCCTGAGTATATTGCCAGTCGTTTTTTTCCATACATTCATCAGAAATGGCATACGCTAAGGCTTTTTTCTCTGATTCGGTGAGTGCGCCTGATAGAGATGGCAGCACTTCCACGCTCACTTCTGCGGTAGTATCAAACTGGCGTACAGGGCGTTTGTCGATGGTAATATTGGCGTGTTGCTTGAGTAAATTGACCTCTTTGCGGTAGCGGTTACGTTCGGCAATGATTTGACCGAACAAGGCGCGAACCGCAGGGTCTGGGATGCGCTCTAACAGTTTATTGTCCGCAGGGATTGATTTAGAGCGTGAGGTGTTGGATAGCGGTTTTTTGGTATTGGTATTGCACTTCGCTGCCCATGCTTCGATGAGTGTTCGGTAGTGCTTGTTACGGGTGGCACGCAAAGCCTCATACGCCAATCCGCCATTTTCGGCTGACACCCGTCCAATTTGCGTGATGGAGAAGTCACGCTGACCTGATTCCGCATAGGCTTTCAGTGTGTCGTTGAGCTTATCGAGGTTGTGCTGCGTGCGAGGCAGCTTGCCTTCTTTTAAGTCAGCCAGAATAACATCAATATCGAGTTCCATTAGCCCTCCAATAAGTTCGGTAGTGCGATGCCATCTAGGTGAATGGTTTTATCAGTCAATGCATGAATACCCTGAGATAACAGTTTGTTATCGTTCAGGTATTCTCCCGCTTCGATGTAGTTCGCCACCTTGCGGTAGCCTTCAAGTTTGTCATCAGGGTCAGCAATTTTCGCCATTTGACGCAACATGGCATTGGCAGCGATGAGTTGCTGTTTGTCGTCCATTTCCATAAAAATCGGCTCAAAGCCTTTTTTCATCAGCACACGGCTAAGTTGACGAGAGCGCTTTTCTATCGCGGGGGTTTTACGCAGCTCGTCCTGTAAGTCAGGGTAAAACTCCGCGTTATCACACAGCAGTGATAAGTGCAGTAACTCTGAGTCGGTTTCGATAAACCTCAGGGCATGACTTACATCTTGCTCAGAGCCAACCGCAATCAGCTTATCTTTGGCGTCATCTTCATTTCTGGTTTCTTCGACACGAATTACTTTATTGATAAGCTCAAAGCACGCAATCCAGTCTTTGGCGTATTCATCAGCTTCGACTTGCTGTTTTTCATAGCGGCGCTGTAGGGCTTGCAGTTCATCGTACTTGATAAACAACTTGCCTTGCTCCTCACAAAAGAACTGTTCGTCTTTGAGAGCTTCCAGTTTACCTTCAATCTCAACAGATAGGCTCGCGGCCTGATGCGCTTTGTAGCTCAGTTGATTGAAGCAGGCATTGAGTGCAGGAAGGTAACGTGCTTCGGTAATAAACCAGCGGCAGCGAGAGCAGTTTTCAGGGCCGTGAGGTACGCTAGAATAAATGCGATGTGTGGCAGATTTGGCATCTCTTATCAATTCGCCACCGTTCCAACAACCTCCAAGAGTACTGGCTTCATTTGATTTAACGGTGTTGCCACCAACCAGACACACCCCACACGAGCGCTCCTCCCAACCTATCGGGTTACGGTTAACCAGCGCCGCCTGAATGCTATCATCGTTGTGATACACCATCTTGCATTGTATTTGCTCCATCGAGGCATCTTTGAGGAAATTGCGTACCGATTGCTTGGATTTTTCGTCTAGCTCTCCATGCGCTTCATCCATTTTTTCTGCCATCACCGATGGGGTGATTTTGTTATAGTAGATAGTCATCAACAGGCGCGTATGCCCTGCCAATAGCTTAGAAATCACGGGCAATGGCAGTTGTGAATCCATCGTATAAGCCGTGATGAGTGAGACACGCAAACTGTGCAAAGGAAAGAGTGTGGCACTCATATCCCCTTTACTCTTACCTTCCGGGTAATCCACAACCAGTTTTAAACGTTTGCCATTTTCAAGTGTATTACCTTGCTCTGCAAGTTGGTTTTCTAACTCAAGGAGAAGTTGATACCAAAAAGGAGCTGTTGCGGTGGCACTGATAGGTTTGTGCTTATCCTCACCCTTTGCTGAAGCATCACGAAACAAAAAAGCAATTTCACCCATGCTCTCTAGTTGTTTGTCCGATTTTTTATTGACAGTGTGCTTTTTCAATAATGCAGTGCAGTCGGTAGGCTTTACAATCGGGTTGTATTTTTCTTGCCAGTTACGCAGTTTTTCCAGCCAGTACAGCATCTCTTCGTTCTGCCAAGGGATGATGTAACCACGTTCCAGTTCATCTTTGTTCTGGTCAGCGGTCTTGTTGGTGTTGATATACAACCCTGTTGAATACAGCCCTGTCATGGTGTCATGTATGCGGCGGAAAACACCTTTCCCAAAAGGGCGCTTTTCACTTCCAAGAACAAAATCATGTTGGGTATTCACTACCCATTGACCATTTTCGTATCGCCACGTATCGGCCTCTCCACTGTCTAGCATACGTACCTGATAGGTACGTAGAGGGAGATGGAGCTTCATAAAAATCACCATCGCTTTTACAGGCGACCAGATTTGGTGAATAACGGTAGGCACTGCTGCTTTGTCTCCCTTGGGTTTGCGTAAAACCTCTTTGCTACGCCACACACAGTCAGGGTCGGATTTATCAATCAGTTCAGGCTCGACTTCAAACCAGTCACCGCCTAGAGAACCATGTCCTGTCTGATGCTGCGCCCAAGTCCAGTGCTTAAAATGGCGATAGTAATAAGCTGAGAGAAAGGAATCATCGTCCTTGAGATTTTTCTCAATGACCGCAAGTTCGGTTTTATCAGGTAACGGACAAAGGATTTGGCGCAAGTCCTGAATATAGCGATACGGCAAAGGGTTACGTACGGTTTCCGCAGTATTAAATTGTACTTTAATTTTATTGAGCGGGTTTTGAACTAAGAAAGTAAGGTTGCCATTATCATCTTCTTCGGAGAACACTTTTTCAATAACAAAGTCGATGAATTCATAAGGATAGTTCACGCCTTTATAGATGAAAGCGGGGCTGTTTTGCGTTTTTTTAACCAGTTTTTCCAACTCTTCGCTAGAGCACTTATGTCCATGGTAGCCCTTAAAAAACAAATCTATATTGCCGATGGCATAGGGTGCATATTCAGCAATATAAGACTCAAAGAAGCGGCTTAACGCCTTCCGCTTGTCATCGACACCAGATGTTTGTGATGCCATCCACTCAGCCGCCAGTTCCTGCCATTGTTGCCATTCGGCACCAAGTGTGGTCAACATCCAAGAGAAGGTTAAATCCGATGCGCGTCCGTCATGTTTTTTGCCTCTACTCGACATTATTTACCTCTCAATTTTGGATGCTTGCCAGTGAAGTAGCCCTGCGGGTCGACGTCATCAAAACCATTCTCAATCAGAGTTTTCCAGTCGAGCGCTTTGACTTTGGATTCAGGGTTTGCCAGTTGCAACGTCGCTTGGGTCAGTTCGTCAGAGATTTCCTGCTGACCTTTTCCTGTGTAGGGGATTTGTGAGTCCAAAGACTTGTGGTGCATACAGCGGCGAATCACCAAAGGGTTCAGACCTGAACGCTCTAACCGTCTGCCGTAATTATGTCGGTGCCCATGTGGATCTAAGCCTTCTGCCTTGCTCGGCTCTAAACCAATGCGCTTTAAGCCGTTGGCGTAGTTATCATGGAAAGCGTTTATGGTGTAAGGATTGCCTAACGCGCTGTGATGAAACGCAATAAACGCATAAGGGTGATGGCATTCGATGCTAGCACGGTACTTTTGATAGGTTTTCCACAGTGACATAAACACTCTGCCATAGTCGGTGGGAAACCATTGAACCTGTATGTACTTATCTTTATGGTCAGGCAAACGCCATTTCCTACCAAGATGAGCAGTACCTTTCATTCGTATTCGAGGGATACGCGCATACTTTTCTTTTAAGTATGTTTCTCTATTCTGATTTTTAGAACGCACTTCAAGATCACTTGGCGCTTTACCGTCGATTTCATCGTAAATTCGAACGATAGCGCTATCCGGTTTATAGGGGGCTTCAAACACATCTGTGACCCAGAGCGTTAAAGCCTCACTTTCGCGTAGCCCGCCACCGTGCATAAGCATGAGTATTAACTTATCCCTGAGAGCCACTCGTGGGTCGCTCGCGCCACCAATGCCATTTATATAAAAGTCTTCCCAATGCTTTTCAGGAAAGGCGATAGCATCATCTTCGGTTTTGGTGAGTGGTATGCGTCCCTTAATGGTTCGCGCCTTACGGATGGTTTTATTGACGGTTTTATCTTCGATATGGCCGAGGAAATCATTTTGGTTTTTTCTATACCATGCAGCGTAATTTAATCGCTGCTCATGAGGTGTGGCATCGCGCAAAGGATTCATAGGTGCCGAGCCTTGCTTGTCTGACAGCCAATCAGTGAATGCCGTCAGTCGGTGAATGTGCTTATTCACGTTACTGGTTGAACTTGGCACCCAATACAAACTTGATGGGTCAAGTCCATCTTCACCAATCGTTCCTGTGTATAGCCGCTTAGAAAAGGTCTGAAAGAGCAACTCCGGATCGTCAAACAATCCTCTATTTGCTTCCATATAATCCAGCAACAAGGATACAGCTTGAATAAATCCATCCATGACAGAGTTACTCACCCCGTCCGCTTCTAGCTTGAGTAGGTAGTCTGTGACTGTACTTAACTCTCCTTGCTCTGTTACCAAGATAGACAGTTGGCTTTTGATGCCCGTATTGTCTTCTACAATCGTCGCTCTGACTTTTACTGATGACAAATTATGCTTTTTCCATACACAGTATACATATAATTTACTGTATTCCTATAATTTAGATTGTGCAATAAAAAGGCAGATTTCTCTGCCTTAATACACAATATACACCCTTTAAGTTACTATATATAACGTATGGCACCCTTTGTCATTTTTCGTGATTGAATTATGCTTTCTCTGGAATCGCTTCTAAAAGCGCGACCATCTGATCCCAGTACAACTGAACAGTATCAATCTTCACTTTCTCATCTGGAGAGTGAGGGAATTTTATTGTTGGACCGAAAGAAACCATATCCATGTGTGGGTATGGTTCTTTAAATAGGCCACACTCAAGACCAGCATGGATGACCATGATGTTCGGCTTATGACCGTAAATGCCTTCATACATATCACGGAAAATTGCCATGATCTCGGAATCTGCATCTGGCTTCCAGCCAGGGTAAGCGCCTGAGAACTGAATTTGTGCGCCTGCTAGCTCAGTAATCGAGCGCAGCATGCTTTCCACTTGGCTACGGCCAGAGTCAATGAGAGAACGAATCAAGCAAAGCACGGTGACTTTATTTTCTTCTGTGCTGATCACACCAACGTTTAGAGAAGTTTCAACAACGCCTTCCACCTCATCACTCATACGGATTACGCCGTTTGGACAAGCGTTAAGTGCCGCAATGAATCGTTGCTGATCGGCGATTGAAAATACTTGCGCGTCAGTCGTGATCGCTTCATTAAAGGTTACGATACCTGTTTCGATTTTACCCAATTCAGTTTTAAGCAGCTCAGTGTAGTGGTTGAACAGCTCAGCAAGTTTGTCTTGGTTTTCGACAGGAAGCGCAACAGTAACAAACGCTTCGCGAGGGATTGCATTACGTAAGCTACCACCACGGAATTCGACTAAACGTAAATCAAGCTCTTGAGCATGACCGGCAAGGAAACGACCAAGTAATTTGTTGGCATTACCGCGACCTGTGTGAATGTCACAACCTGAGTGACCACCTTTTAGGCCTTTCAGCGTCAGTTGGCGTGTTACAAAACCTGCAGGCGTTGATTCTCGAGAAATATCGAAAGTCATGGTGCCATCAACGCCACCTGCACAACCCATGTAGACTTCGCCTTCTTGCTCAGAGTCTGTATTTAGAAGAATCTCACCCTCTAACCAACCAGCTTCAAGGCCAAATGCGCCAGTCATGCCTGCTTCTTCATCAATCGTCAGCAGAACTTCGAGTGGACCGTGCTTAATATCTTTAGATGCCAATACAGCAAGGCAAGAAGCCATACCAATACCGTTATCTGCACCAAGCGTCGTGCCTTTCGCAGTTACCCATTCGCCATCGATGTAAGGTTGGATTGGATCTTTGGTGAAGTCGTGTTCAGTGTCTTCGTTTTTCTGCGGCACCATGTCGATGTGTGCTTGAAGTACAACAGCCTTCTTATTTTCCATTCCTGGTGTCGCGGGCTTTTTGATGAACACGTTACCGGTTGGATCACGGCGAACGTCAAAGCCTTGCTCTGTTGCCCAGTTGATAATGTACTGTGCTAATGCTTCTTCATGTTTCGATGGATGAGGGATAGAACAAATCTTATCGAAAAACTGCCAAAGTGGAGCAGGTGATAAGGTACTGATCTCAGAATGGAACTCAGACACGGAGGACTCCTTTTGATGTGCTTTGCCAAATATATACCGTAAAAATATTGTCAAGGTAGCATTAAATGCTAGACGATTTGGCCTTCAAATTGCCGTTAGCATACCACCAGATAAGGAGTACGAGTAGTCGCGATCACAAGGATTTCTCTCAGAACTGTCACAGTTTGTGAATACAATAACAAGCACTATGTGTTCTCTATCATATATTCTGAAAGTGGCTTTATTTTTTAATTCATAAAATTGTAATTTAATTACACATAAACTTTGATAAAGGTCAATTTGTGCATTTTTTGTGATTCCAATCACTAAAATGCTTGTAATTAAATTTCTTGGTGGTATATTTGTAACCAGCTTCTGAGAGAAGAATGAAATGCTCAAAGGATGAGTCCGTTTTATCGCCTCCAAGGAACCGAGAAATCAACGAATGTTTAATTGATTTAAAAGGTGATAGTTATGAAAGGTTTACCAAGTACAATGTTCTGGAATAGCAAGTCTGTTTACACCGGTAACTTTGTATACCCAACAAGCTTTGGCTACTAAGTGAAGTCAACGCATGTGACTCGAACAGTTTGTTCACCCCTATAAATTGGAATTTTTTTTCAGTGATAGTGCTGACATGATTCACCGCCACCCAAATTGGGTGGCGTTTTTTTATCTCTATTTTCTCTTCCTGACTCACTTATTGCCATCAAAGTCTTCTTCTATTCCCCATTCTTCGGTTTTATCGACTTTTCCATCAAATCTGTTAGATACCATGTTTAAAATGGGCCTTTTTCATCTGAAAGTTTAGTACATTGCTCAGTTTTTATTCTCTTTTAGAAAACTGTGTTATCTGGGTTACCTATTGTTTTATAAGAATATATTTCTTTACTTGCTTTGATGGGTTAGAGAATGTGTTTCATATCCAAAGAAAAAAAACGCATTAGAGTGAAGATTCTATCTAGAATTTGCTATTTGATAACTTTATAATTCCCGCCAATCGATTACGCAACCGTTTACTTTTTACCTTTACAGGATTCGATCATGCTCGAGAGGCTTTTTAAACTCAGTGAAAATGGCACAAATGTGCGCACTGAGATCATTGCAGGTGTTACGACCTTCCTAACTATGGCTTACATTATTTTTGTAAACCCAGCGATCCTGTCGGATACCGGTATGGACCGTGGCGCCATTTTTGTCGCGACTTGTCTTGCTGCCGCAATCGGCTGTTTTATCATGGGATTTGTTGCCAATTACCCAATCGCACAGGCACCAGGAATGGGCCTGAACGCATTTTTTACTTACTCTGTTGTATTGGGAATGGGTTATACGTGGCAAGTTGCGTTGGCGGCTGTATTTGTTTCTGGCCTTCTGTTCATTCTTTTAAGCGTATTTAAGATCCGTGAGTGGATTATTAACTCGATCCCGCATTCTCTACGAACAGGTATTTCAGCTGGTATTGGTCTTTTCTTAGCGTTTATCGCATTAAAAAATGCAGGTATCGTCGTTGATAACCCAGCGACATTAGTTTCTATGGGAGAGATCACATCATTACCATCTGTATTGGCCGCGATTGGCTTCTTTCTTACGATTGCACTGGTTCACCGTGGTGTGAAAGGTGCGGTGATGATCGCCATTCTTGGCGTTACAGCGCTTGGTCTTCTATTTGGTGATGTGCAGTGGGGCGGTATTATGTCAACGCCACCAAGCATTGCGCCAACTTTCATGCAACTGGATTTCTCTGGTTTGTTTGAAGTAGGCATGATTTCCGTCGTATTTGCTTTCCTATTTGTCGATTTATTTGACACCGCAGGTACGCTCGTTGGCGTTTCTCAAAAAGCTGGTCTAACTGATGAGAATGGCAACATCCCTCGTTTAAACAAAGCGTTACTTGCAGACTCAACAGCAACGTCAGTAGGTGCATTACTTGGTACCTCCAACACGACATCTTATATTGAAAGCGTTTCTGGTGTAGCTGCGGGTGGGCGTACTGGTCTAACAGCCGTGGTTGTTGGTGTACTCTTCCTACTTGCTCTATTGTTCTCACCACTTGCGGGTATGATCCCTGCTTATGCAACGTCAGGTGCGCTATTCTATGTGGCGATCTTGATGCTGTCTGGGCTAGTAAGCATTGATTGGCGTGACCTAACTGAAGCGTCCCCAGTTGTTGTGACTTGTTTAGTTATGCCGCTAACATTCTCGATTGCAGAAGGTATCACGTTAGGCTTTATCGCATACGCGGCGATCAAGTTATTCAGCGGTAAGGGCCGTGAAGTGTCGATGAGTGTATGGGTGATGTCAGCCATCTTCATCGTTAAATACCTCGTCGGTTAATTTCTCGAGCAAAAAGCCAGTGTGGATTTATTCACGCTGGCTTTTTCTTTTTTACGTTGTTCACAGAAGACGGTTTTTCTGCGGAATAGGCAGAGAATTTTGATATCACCGTTGGTATTAGCGGTGTGTTTCGGTAGAATAATCGTTTGCGCAGCTTGAAATCCTCGTCTCCAAACATTTTGGAGAAGTTAGTGAGCATTCCGCTTTTGAGTGACTTCGCTAGATTTTGAGGATGCATATTTTCAAATTATTAGGTTATTACAATGAGTAAAAAATTCATTATCACTTGGGATGCAATGCAGACTTACTGCCGTGAACTGGCTGAGAAACAAATGCCAGCTGAGCAATGGAAAGGAATTTGGGCGGTAAGCCGCGGCGGTTTGGTTCCTGGCGCTATTTTAGCTCGTGAACTGGGTATTCGTTACGTTGATACAATCTGTATTTCAAGCTACGACCATGATCATCAGCGCGATATGACGGTACTAAAAGCACCTGAAGGTGATGGCGAAGGTTACCTAATCGTTGAAGACCTAGTAGACAGTGGTGATACAGCGCGCAAACTACGTGAGATGTATCCAAAAGCGAAAATGATCGCTGTGTGTGCGAAACCATCAGGCAAAGAGCTGCTGGATGATTACGTTGTAGATATTGCTCAAGACACTTGGATCGAGCAGCCTTGGGATATGTCAATCCAGTATGCTGAGCCAGTAAACCGCAAGCAAAAATAAGCGCGGTTAAAGAATATTGAGAAATGCCCCTTTATAGGGGCATTTTTTTTATTATGATATTAAATCATGCTAATAGCCTAGGGTTCTTCCTATGTCTGAAGACGTCAGTAAAAATCTTTCCGAAACTTTGTTCGTGAAACATAAGCAAGCAAAAGAAACCTCCGCGCTTACCCAGTACATGCCGACCAGTAAAAAAATACTTGATGAACGAGAAGCGCAGGGTGATCGTGCTTGGTATCGTCATTTGCGTCGCTTGCAATGGGCTTGGCAAGGATTGTCTCCGATCGAAATGGAAGGCGTACTGTCCAAAATTGCTTCATCATCTCACTCGCGAACCAATGATGATTGGTTAGACACTGTAATGGGTTATCACAGTGGTAACTGGACATTTGAGTGGATCAAGCTTGGTATGGATCATCAGAAGCGAGCAAATGAAATGCAAGGAGAAGAGGCAGCGGATGAACTCTTCACTGCTTCTTTGTGTTTTAGTATTGCAGGCTACCCACATTTAAAAAATGATAACTTGGCATCGCAGGCTCAAGTACTGGCAAACAAAGCGTATTCTGACGGCGCAGAAAAAACTAAGTACACCATCAAGCAAATTGAAGTGCCTTACCAAAATCGCAAAATCATCGCGAACCTCCATTTACCAAGAACGGATAAACAGTTGCCTGTGGTCATGGTGAGCGCTGGTTTGGATACTCTACAAACCGACATGTGGCGTTTGTTCCGTAATCGTCTTGCACCGCGAGATATTGCGATGTTAACCGTGGACATGCCTTCGGTAGGGCATAGCTCTCATTGGCCCTTGACCGAGAATTCAAGTTGCCTACATCAAGCGGTATTGAATGAGCTTTACTCGCTACCTTGGGTTGATCATCACAAAGTGGGGTTAGTTGGGTTTCGTTTTGGTGGTAATGCCATGATCAGACTCTCTTTTGTCGAGCAGGAAAAGATCAAAGCTTGTGTCGCTCTAGGCGCACCCGTACATGATATTTTTACTTCCCCTCAGAAGTTACAAAAAATGCCGAAGATGTATTTAGATCTTTTGGCTTCCCGTTTGGGGAAAAATGCGGTTGATATTAATAGCATGGCTGGTCAGATGATGGCGTGGTCATTGAAGGTTCAGGGCTTCCTGAGCAGTCGAAAAACCAAAGTGCCTATTTTGGCTTTGAGTCTTGAAGGCGATCCAGTGTCGCCACACAGTGATAATCAACTTGTTGCTCTATTTAGCCAGTATGGTAGAGCGAAAAAAATCAGTTCCAAAACAATTACAAAAGGATATGAGCAATCCCTCGATTTAGCCATAAAGTGGCTAGAAGATGAATTATTAGGGTGACAATTCTCCTAAATTAGTTAAGAGTGATATATCTGAGCAAAAAATAAGCTCATGATAATTAAAAATAATAATCATTCTTGGGTGTTTACTTTTAACTATGAAAACGGAGATTCATATGTCAGAGACGACTCAGGGCCCGACTCACTTTCGCTTGATGTCTAAGTTGAAGGCGATAGGGCCTTACCTGCGCGAACCACAATCGCAAGAAGGGCGCTATTATTTTGATTGTTTATCTGTATGTGTAGACGACAAAAAATCGCCTGAGAAGCGTGAATTTTGGGGCTGGTGGATGGATTTGGAATCCATCGAGGGAGGCTTTACTGCTAAATATCATATTGGCAAGTACAACAAAGAAGGGCAATGGGTATCTGAAGCCCTTCCCAAAAAAGTGGTAGAGGAAGTGTATCTCACGCAGAGCACATTCCATCAAAAGCTGGTTGATACTTTAGAAGAACACTTCAAATTAGAAGTCGAATATCACACGGAGTCTTTCGATTTCGCTTAATTTGGTTGTTTTCATTTAATACCAAACAAAAAGGTGCGAAAACGCACCTTTTCTCTTGTTAATTCCCTATTTGATTGTTAAAACATCCTCTCTTTATTTGTTTTTCACTTCAGAAGACATCATGACAACGAATCAACAAAATGCAGTTGTTTCACAACCACAAACTGTCGTTGTGAAACTGGGTACAAGTGTGCTGACAGGCGGCACTTTGGCACTCGACCGTGCACACATGGTTGAGTTAGCACGCCAGTGTGCTGAGCTTAAAAAACAAGGCCATTCAATCGTAATGGTTTCGTCTGGTGCGATTGCAGCAGGCCGTGAGCATCTTGGTTACCCCGCATTGCCCAACGAGATGGCGAGTAAGCAGTTACTTGCCGCGGTGGGGCAGAGTCGCTTGATTCAAACATGGGAGTCTTTGTTTGGTATTTATGGTATCAAGATCGGCCAAATGCTACTAACCCGTGCCGATTTAGAAGATCGTGAGCGATTCCTTAACGCGCGTGACACTATTAATGCGCTCGTTGCGAACGATATTGTTCCTATCGTAAACGAAAATGATGCCGTTGCGACTAGCGAGATTAAAGTTGGCGATAACGACAACCTTTCCGCTTTGGTAGGCATTTTATGTGGTGCAGATAAGCTCTTGCTTTTAACTGACCAAAAAGGTCTGTTTACCGCTGACCCTCGTAAAGATCCGAACGCAGAGCTTATCAAGGAAGTAAAAACCATCGACGATACGCTGCGTAAAATCGCAGGTGGAAGCGGTACAACATTGGGTACTGGTGGTATGGCAACGAAGCTGCAAGCCGCAGACATCGCTCGCCGCGCAGGTATCGAGGTTATTATTGCTGCTGGTAGTGCGCCGAATGTTATCTTTGACTCTCTAAGTGATGCACCTCAGGGCACGCGCTTCCTACCTTGCGCTGAAGCCTTAGAGAACCGTAAACGCTGGATTCTAGCGGGACCTGCGGCATCGGGCGACATCGTTATTGATGATGGTGCAGTCAATGCTGTGGTCGGCAAGGGGAGTAGCCTACTTGCTAAAGGGGTCATCAAAGTTAGTGGTGACTTCGCACGAGGCGAAGTGGCGCGTGTAACAAACGCTCACGGTAAGTTGGTGGCTCGTGGCATCAGCGCCTACTCAAGTGATGACCTAACTAAAATTACGGGTAAGCACAGTAAAGATATCATCTCTATTTTGGGTCATGATTATGGCTCTGAGGTGATTCACCGCGATGATTTGGTCGTCATTCAGGAATAGAATTAGAGGGAAGCAAAGTGGATTTAACGAATATGGGTAAAGCTGCTAAAGATGCAGCTTTCGAATTAGCGACAGCGTCAACTGCGCAAAAGAACCAAGCATTAGCCATCATTGCTGATGAACTAGAAGCAAACTCTGCTGCTATTTTGGCGGCAAACGCTAAAGACATCGAACTTGGCCGTGAAGCGGGTTTAACCGATGCGCTGCTCGATCGCCTTTTGCTTAATGAAGAACGATTGACTGCAATTGCGAATGATGTTCGCAACGTCATTAGCTTGAACGATCCTGTAGGCAGCGAAATAGACAGTAAGGTACTGGAAAATGGGATGTCACTGTCTCGTCGTCGCGTGCCGCTTGGTGTCGTGGGCGTAATTTATGAAGCGCGTCCAAACGTAACCATTGATATCGCAGCGTTGTGCTTGAAAACCGGCAACGCAAGCATTTTACGTGGTGGCAAAGAGACATTTTTCTCGAATATGGAATTAGTGAAGGTTATTCAGTCTGCGCTCGCAAAGGCGAACCTTCCAGCCGCTTCTGTGCAGTACATTGAAAAACCAGATCGTGAGCTTGTTTCTCAATTGCTTAAGTTGGACGATTACGTCGACATGATCATTCCACGCGGTGGTGCTGGCCTACACAAAATGTGTAAAGAAAACAGCACGATTCCGGTGATTATTGGTGGCTTTGGTATCAGCCATATCTTTGTCGACGAATCCGCTGATCTAGAGAAATCCCTGAATGTGGTTGAGAACTCTAAAGTTCAACGTCCATCTGCGTGTAACTCATTAGATACGCTGCTCGTGCATGAAAAAATTGCAGCGCAATTCCTACCAATGATCGTAGAGCGCATGAACGATAAAGTGACCTTCGTGACAGAGCCTAAGGCAAAAGCACTGATGCCTCAAGCAACACAAATTCGCGATGCTGTTGAGGGTGACTTTGATACGGAATGGTTGAGCTACACTCTTGGTGTAAAAGTTGTGTCTGATGTGAAAGATGCCATTGATCATATGCGTGTCCATAACGCGAGCCACTCAGATGCGATCATGACCAATAGTTTGGAAAACTCAGAACTGTTCATCAATTCTGTCGGTTCGGCGGCGGTTTATGTGAATGCTTCAACACGCTTTACAGACGGTGCGCAATTTGGCCTTGGCGCAGAAGTCGCAGTATCTACGCAAAAGCTACATGCACGCGGTCCGATGGGCTTAGAAGAGCTAACTAGCTACAAGTGGGTTGGTAAAGCGAACTACTTAGCACGCAGTTAACACATTCGACGAGATCTTGAGTGAAAAAGGGGCTTTTGCGCCCCTTTTTGTTTTGTCTAACATACCAATTCCGCTACACTACATGAGCTTTTATTTCGGTTTGAAAGCGTTATACCCAAATAGCTTTAATAGAGTCCGTATAACCATGAACGCGTGGTTATCCGTGATTGCTCATGAGGTTATTTTGGTATAGATATGGAGGTGATATGCATTGTCCTTTTTGTTCCGAGAACGATACCAAAGTTATTGATTCCCGCTTAGTGGCTGATGGCCATCAAGTTCGACGTCGCCGTCAGTGCTTGGCGTGTAGCGAGCGTTTCACTACGTTTGAAAGCGCAGAGTTAGTGATGCCTAAAGTGATCAAATCGAATGGCAACCGTGAACCATTTGACGAAGATAAAATGGTTGGCGGTATTCAACGCGCTTTAGAGAAACGCCCAGTGAGTGCCGATTCTATAGAGTTAGCGATCAGTATGATCAAATCACAGCTGCGTGCGACGGGTGAGCGAGAGGTTCCGAGTGAAATGATTGGTAATTTAGTCATGGACCAGCTCAAAGAGCTCGATAAGGTGGCTTACATTCGTTTCGCTTCCGTTTACCGCAGCTTTGAAGATATTCGCGAGTTTGGCGAAGAGATTGCCCGCCTAGAAGACTGAGTAGCTCATGACTCAACACACTCCTGAAAGAGCGTTTTCTGATTTAGATTTCGCCATGATGTCACGAGCTATTAAGTTAGCGAAACGTGGCATTTTTACCACCGCCCCTAATCCAAATGTAGGGTGTGTCATCGTTCGTGATGAAGAAATTGTCGGTGAAGGCTATCACCATCGTGCTGGTGAGCCGCATGCCGAAGTGCACGCGATGCGCATGGCGGGTGAAAAAGCAGTTGGTGCAACCGCTTATGTGACGCTAGAACCTTGCTCTCATTACGGCCGTACACCGCCATGTGCCAAAGGGCTGATTAAAGCCAAAGTGGCACGTGTGGTTTGCGCCATGGTAGACCCAAACCCGAAAGTTGCAGGTCGCGGCATCCAGATGTTACGTGATGCCGGAATTGAAGTTCAAATCGGCTTGTTAGAGCAAGATGCCCTTGCCCTTAACCCTGGTTTTATAAAGTACATGCGTACAGGCATGCCGTTTGTTCAATTAAAAATGGCGGCCAGTTTGGATGGGCAAAGCGCACTCAATAATGGTCAGAGCCAATGGATCACCTCCCCAACGGCCCGCCAAGATGTGCAGCGTTATCGAGCAATGAGTGGTGGCATTCTTTCTACTAGCAAAACGGTGATTGATGATAATGCATCACTCAACGTGCGCTGGGATGACTTACCTAATAGTGTTCAAGCGCAGTATTTACAAGAAGAGCTTCGTCAACCAGTACGTGTAATCTTAGATCGTCAGAACCGTTTAACTGATGCGCTCAAGCTGTTCCATACCGATGGAGAGCGAGTTATTGTTCGCTCTGATGGAGACTGTATCCCTCTATTGGACAGCGCTGACCAAATTGACTTATCAACGACATTAAAACGTATCTCTGATGAGCACCATATCAATCACTTATGGGTTGAAGCTGGAGCTACGCTAGCGAGTGCGATGATAAAGGCTAATCTTGTAGATGAGCTCATTGTTTACCTTGCGCCAAAACTCATGGGCAGCGATGGTCGGGGGCTTATCGGTGCTTTAGGGTTAAGCGCTATGGCTGACGTCATAGATTTAAACATTACAGACGTTCGTATGGTTGGGGTAGACATTCGCATCACCGCCACCATAAAACGTAATGAAATTAGATAAGAAATAGTATGTTTACAGGAATAGTAGAAGCAGTTGGCAAGTTAGCTGCGATTACGCCGAAGGGCGAAGACATCACCGTCACGGTTGAAACGGGTACGCTTGATATGTCAGACGTTAAGTTAGGCGATAGCATTGCGACCAATGGTGTTTGCTTAACGGTAGTTGACTTCGGAAGCCACTATTACAGTGCTGATCTGTCATTAGAAACCTTGAAGAAAACGGGGTTTGCTGAATACCAAGTAGGCGATAAGGTGAATCTAGAAAAAGCCATGTTGCCAACAACGCGATTGGGTGGACATATCGTTTCTGGCCATGTCGATGGGGTTGGTGAAATTGTCGAACGCAATTCAGTTGGCCGTGCGATAGAGTTTTGGGTTGCAATGCCTGCGGAAATTAGCAAGTACGTTGCAGAGAAAGGCTCGATTACTGTTGATGGTATTAGCCTAACCGTCAACGACTTACGTAAAAATGCTTTTAAGCTGACGATCGTTCCTCATACGAGTGAAGAAACTACGATTGACCAGTTTCAAGTGGGGCGCAAAGTCAACTTGGAAGTTGATGTACTTGCGCGTTATATGGAGCGTTTACTGCAAGGACAACAAGAAGATAAGGCCGAGTCTCGTATCACGATGGACTTTTTACAGCAAAACGGTTTTGCATAAGTCTTGGGAGTGGCTGCGTGAGGCATGCGATAAAGAGCAGACTCACAGAACACCGCGAGATTCATTGACTTGCTTAATGCAAAGCTCAAACTATTGACCTAACTAGCATTCACTGCAACGTAATTTTTCATTGCTGTCGCAATAACAAATTTAGAATAACGGGATAACAGACTATGCCAATCAGTACGCCACAAGAAATTATTGATGATATTCGCGCAGGCAAAATGGTCATCCTAATGGATGATGAAGACCGCGAGAATGAAGGTGACTTGATCATGGCTGCCGAGCATATTACGCCGGAAGCCATCAACTTTATGGCAACCTATGGCCGTGGCCTGATTTGTTTAACCATGACCAAAGATCGTTGCGAAAGTCTAGGTCTGCCACCAATGGTGCAAGACAATAATGCGCAATACACCACCAACTTTACTGTTTCGATTGAGGCAGCAGAAGGGGTAACGACGGGTATTTCAGCCGCAGATCGCGCACGTACCGTTCAAGCAGCAGTCGCGCCAAACGCTAAAGCTGCGGATTTGGTGCAGCCTGGTCACATCTTCCCTCTCGCAGCTCAAGACGGCGGTGTACTGACTCGCGCAGGTCACACTGAAGCTGGCTGTGATTTGGCTCGTCTTGCTGGTTTAGAGCCAGCATCGGTGATTGTTGAGATCTTAAATGACGACGGCACCATGGCTCGTCGCCCAGATCTAGAGATCTTTGCAGAGAAGCACGGTATTAAATTGGGCACTATTGCCGACCTAATTGAGTACCGCAATAACACTGAGACAACGATTGAACGTGTGGCAGAGTGCAAGTTACCGACAGAGTTTGGCGAGTTCACGTTAGTCACGTACAAAGACACCATTGATAACCAAGTGCACTACGCAATGTGCAAGGGCGATTTGAAAGAAAAAGCGCCACTGGTTCGCGTTCATCTTCAAGACGTTTTTACCGACTTACTACGTAGCGATCGTAATGCAGAGCGCAGCTGGACACTAGATAAGGCAATGAAACGCATTGGTGAAGAGGGCGGTGTACTGGTTGTTCTTGGCCATGAAGAATCGACCGATCTACTTATTCATCGCGTGAAGATGTTCGAAGCGCAAGACAAAGGTGAAGCCCCAACGCTTGCTAAAAAACAAGGCACGTCTCGCCGTGTTGGCGTTGGTTCACAGATTCTTGCGGATCTCGGTGTACATGATATGCGCCTTCTGTCATCGACCAACAAAAAGTACCACGCGTTAGGTGGTTTTGGTCTGAACGTTGTTGAGTACGTCTGCGAGTAACAACCGAACAATAAGTTCCTAGTCTTTGACGTGCTTAACTCGTCAATGGCTAGGAACCGGTGATTTGCCTCCAATTTCCATTAGATATTGCTCACAAATTTGTGCTAGAATCCGGCGATTCTCACTTGATGAACATATTTCACTTATAAATAGAGTTAAAGGAAAGCTTATGAAAGTGATCGAGGGTGGCTTCCCAGCGCCAAATGCAAAAATTGCTATCGTTATTTCTCGTTTCAACAGTTTTATTAACGAAAGCCTACTTTCTGGTGCGATCGATACACTAAAGCGTCACGGACAAGTAAGCGAAGACAACATCACGGTTGTGCGTTGTCCAGGTGCCGTAGAACTACCTCTAGTAGCTCAGCGTGTTGCTAAAACTGGCAAATTCGACGCTATTGTTTCTCTAGGGTCTGTTATTCGCGGTGGAACGCCTCACTTTGACTATGTTTGTAGTGAAATGAACAAAGGTCTAGCACAAGTGTCTATGGAATTCAGCATTCCAGTAGCATTTGGTGTTTTGACTGTTGATACGATCGATCAAGCGATTGAACGCGCAGGAACCAAGGCTGGTAATAAAGGTGCAGAGGCTGCACTAAGCGCACTTGAAATGATTAATGTACTATCTGAAATTGATTCCTAATGGGGGCCAGTGTGAAACCAGCCGCACGTCGTAACGCACGTCAATTCGCTCTACAGGCGATCTACTCATGGCAAATTACTAAAGAGAATGTTGCCAAGATTGAAGAACAGTTTTTGTCTGGCGACAAATACGATGAAGAAGAACTTCATGCATCTGAGCCAGCGCTTGCTGCTCCAGAGACAGACGTAGCTTACTTCCGTGAACTATTAAGCGGTGTTGTACTTAGCCACGCTGAGCTAGATAGCAAAATTCGTCCATACATCTCTCGTCCTATGCAGGATTTAGATATGATGGAACTTGCTCTTCTTCGCCTTGCTATGTACGAGATGACTCGTCGCGAAGATGTTCCTTACAAAGTTGTTATCAATGAAGCGATTGAACTTGCAAAAGTTTTCGCAGCAGAAGATAGCCACAAGTTTGTGAATGGTGTACTTGATAAAGCAGCACCTCACATTCGTAAGAAATAACGATTTCTTCAATGAAAAGGTCAGCACATGCTGACCTTTTTTGTATCAAAAGCTTTTACATCAAAAAGTAAGTGAATTATGTCTGGTGAATTTAATCTGATAGACAAGTACTTCGTCGGTCGTCAGAGCCAACGTAAAGATGTCCATCTAGCCGCTGGTGATGATTGTGCTTTGGTCAAAGCGCCAGCTAATGTTCAGATTGCGATTAGCACGGATACATTGGTAGCTGGAACGCATTTCTTAGCCGACGCGAACCCAGCATGGGTCGCACACAAAGCATTGGCTTCTAACATCAGTGATTTGGCGGCGATGGGCGCAACGCCTGCATGGGTGAGCTTTGCATTAACGATGCCTGAGCCAGATGAAGAATGGCTTGCTCCTTTCTGTGATGCATTTTTCGAACTGGCTGATTACTATGGTATTCAGTTAATAGGCGGTGATACCACCAAAGGTCCATTGTGTCTGACACTCACGGTGCAAGGTTTTGTACCTGAAGACAAAGCGCTCACGCGATCCGGCGCCAAGCCTGGGGATTGGGTATATGTAACGGGAAACCTTGGCGATGCAAAAGCTGGCTTGGATGTGATTCTAGATGACTCTCTGCGCAGCAGAGCCGGCGCGGAAGCACTAGAGCGAGCTCATTACCTTAGTTCTCCGCGTGTGCTTGCTGGACAAGCTCTTGTTGGCTTAGCCTCTTCTGCGATAGATATTTCAGATGGTTTAATCTCTGATATTAAGCACATTTTACAGCGATCTCAGGTTGGGGTGAGTATTGATGTCTCTCAGCTACCGATCTCTTCAGAATTAGTCCAGTTTTTAGATGATAAGATCAGCGCGCAGCAGTATGCTTTAGCAAGTGGCGAAGAATACGAGTTGTGTTTTACCGTGCCGGAGCAAAATCGAGGCTCGTTACAAAGCGCTTTATCTCATACTGGCTGTAAGGTCACATGTATTGGTCAAATCCGACCAAATGGAACCTTCGAGCTGCATGATAACAATCAACCACTTGATTGGGACTTAAGTGGCTTCGACCACTTTAAATGATCTGAGCTAAGCTCTAGCCAAGAGCCTGTTACTATTGAGCAACTCACAGGCATGACGATTGAAACCAAACTAGCAGTATAGGTTTAAGGATATGACCAACCCTCTTTCTCTTATTTCATTAAAGAACCCGTGGCATCTATTGGCGACGGGTTTTGGCAGTGGATTATCCCCGTTTATCCCTGGAACAATGGGCACACTGGCGGCCGTGCCTTTCTTTTTGTTGTTGGCACAATTACCATTTACGGCGTATGTCATTGTTGTTCTGATTTCGTGTGTGATCGGCATTCAAATATGCCAAGTGACCTCTGCAGACATGAAAGTACATGATCATGGTTCAATCGTATGGGATGAGTTTGCAGGCTTTTGGATTACGATGAGCATTGTACCTGCACTGAATATTCCACTCACTGAATGGAAGTGGTTGATCACTGGCTTCATCTTATTTCGTTTTTTCGATATGGTAAAACCTTGGCCAATTGGGTGGCTAGATAAGCGAGTTCACGGTGGGCTGGGTATTATGGTTGATGATATCGTGGCGGGAGTTATGGCCGGTGTTGCCCTGTTTCTAGTCGCAAAATACGCTGGCTGGATGAATTAAACCATGAACTAAACACTGGACGTAAAAAAGGGATGCCATGAGCATCCCTTTTTACATGCTATTTTGCTAAATAATCCAAGATGGATTTTTCAATTCCTTTTGCATCGAGACCAAGCTCTTCATGCAGTTCATCTTGTGTTCCCTGATGAATAAACTCATCGGGTAAACCTAGGTTTAAGACTGGCTTAATGATTTTATCTTTCATCATGAACTCAACGACACCCGCACCTGCACCACCTGCGATAACATTTTCTTCTAACGTCACGAGCACGTCATGATCTGCGGCTAATTGACGAATTAATGCTTCATCGAGCGGCTTCACAAAGCGCATATCAGCAACAGTGGCGTTAAGGTATTCTGCCGCTTCTAGCGCGTTACCCAAGAAAGTACCAAAGTTCAGAATAGCAACTTTTTCACCTTGGCGAACCATGCGCCCTTTACCGATTTCTAACGCCGTAAACTCAGTTTCGATTTCTACGCCCATGCCGCTACCACGAGGGTATCGAACCGCACTCGGGCCAGAATGCTTATGGCCAGTGTAAAGCATTTGTCGGCACTCGTTTTCGTCGCTTGGAGCCATGATCACCATGTTCGGAATACAGCGCATAAAGCTCAAATCGAACGCACCTTGGTGAGTTTGACCATCTGCGCCAACGAGACCTGCGCGGTCGATCGCAAACATCACTGGTAAGTCCATGATCGCGATGTCGTGGATCAATTGGTCATAACCACGTTGCAAGAAAGTCGAATAGATAGCAACGATTGGATGATCGCCCGCAATTGCCATGCCTGTTGCCAGTGTCACAGCGTGCTGCTCAGCAATCGCCACATCAAAGTATTGGTCTGGGTACTCTTTTGAGAAACGCACCATACCTGATCCTTCGCGCATCGCTGGCGTAATTGCCATTAGCTTAGGATCTTGGGCCGCCATGTCACATAAAAAATCACCAAAGATCTTTGAATAAGTCGGCTTACCGCCACTGCTCTTCGGCAGACAATTATGCGTTGGATCGAATTTAGGAACACCATGGTAGCCGATAGGATCTTTCTCGGCCGGCTCATAACCTTTGCCTTTCTTGGTCATGATGTGTAGGAACTGAGGGCCTTTGAGCTCACGCATATTTTTCAGCGTTTTGACGAGTTCATTGACGTCGTGCCCATCAATCGGGCCAATGTAATTAAAGCCGAACTCTTCGAACAGAGTACCAGGCACTACCATGCCTTTTAGGTGCTCTTCCGTACGGCGAACCAACTCTTTAATAGGTGGAACACCAGACAGCACTTTCTTGCCGCCTTCACGGATAGAAGTGTATAAGCTACCAGAAAGTACCTTTGCAAGGTGGTTATTCAGGGCGCCGACGTTTTCTGAAATCGACATTTCGTTGTCGTTCAAAATCACCAACATATCAGGATGAACGTCGCCAGCGTGGTTCATGGCTTCGAATGCCATGCCTGCTGTAATTGCGCCATCGCCAATCACACTGACGATTTTACGGCCTTTGCCTTCTTTTTGTGCGCTGATGGCCATGCCAAGGCCTGCACTGATAGATGTCGAAGAGTGGCCGACAGATAAGGTGTCATATTCACTTTCTTCACGCCAAGGGAAAGGGTGTAGACCATCCTTTTGGCGAATTGTTGGCATTTTATCGCGACGTCCGGTGAGGATTTTGTGCGGGTAAGCCTGATGACCAACATCCCAGATCAATTTGTCGATAGGGGTGTTGTAAACATAATGCAGAGCGACAGTTAGCTCTACGGTGCCTAAGCCAGACGCTAAGTGTCCGCTAGATTGGCTCACTGAATTTAGCAGATACGTTCGCAGTTCATCACACAGATTTGGTAATGTTTCTTTCGGAAGAAGACGTAATTCTTCCGGTGTATTTGCTAACGCCAGTGTTGGGTACTTTGAAATATCAAGAGTCATATAAATGCGCGCTTATAGTGTTAATTTTTGCGCTCGATGACATATCGGGCGAACTCTTCGAGTAACTGAGTATTGTATGGGATAGCTTCCAATGCTTGAAGTGCTTCCTGTAACAGAGTGTGAGCTTTCTCTATGGCTCCCTCTAAACCCAGCAGGGAAGGATAAGTGCTCTTATTCAGACCTTGGTCGGAACCTTGAGGCTTACCCAGTGTTTCTGTGTCACTGATGATATCAAGAATATCGTCTTGAACCTGAAACGCCAAACCAATTGCTTTTGAGTAGCGCTCCAAGTGAGGTAGAACCTCGATACCTTTCTCACCAGCAGCTAATGCACCTAATTTTACCGCACAATCAATCAGAGCTCCGGTTTTTTTACGGTGTATCTCTTCCATTTCTTCAAGAGAAACTTGGCGATTTTCCGCGCCTAAATCTAAGGCTTGCCCTACACACATGCCGCTGGCACCAGAAGAATGCGCTAATGCTTTGATCATGTTGATGCGTTGAGCTTCTGCCGCCGGGCTTAATTGACCATCAGCAATAATAGTGAAGGCAAGGGTTTGTAGTGCATCACCTGTCAGTATTGCGGTTGCTTCATCAAACTTAATATGACAAGTTGGTTGACCTCGACGCAGTTCATCATCGTCCATGGCTGGCAGATCATCATGAATGAGTGAGTAGGCATGTATACATTCGATAGCAGCGGCGGGGGTGTCTAAGTCTTCAGGTTTACAGCCGAGCATTTGACCTGTGATGTAAACAAGAAAAGGGCGAACGCGTTTTCCACCTAGCAAAAGGCCGTATTTCATTGCTTGAATCAATGGCTGCTCTTGATATGGAAGCTGATCGAGCCACAAATTCAATTGCTGATTGTTTCTTTGTTGAAAAGACGTCAATGTCTGTTGCATCACATTGCTCACTACTGATTGTTATTCTGAATCTGGTTTGAAGTCACTCAGTGGTGCTTCATCATCTTCACTAAGAAGAATGCTCACGCGCTGTTCGGCGTCGCTTAATTTAGTTTGGCCTGCACGAGCTAAGGCAATGCCTCGTTCAAACTTACGCAGGGCATCATCTAGAGCAAGATCGCCATTTTCTAATTGATCAACCAAGCTATCAAGCTCTTCAATGGTTGCTTCAAAGGTCATGTTTTCTGGTTTCTTGACCGCCATCTTTTTTCTGCCTTAATCAAGCCTCGGGTAAGATGCACGAAAGTTACCTTAGCCTAGTAACTTGGTCAAATTTAACCTTATATAATTGTCACAAAATTAGCGTTCAACGAGTCTAAGCGGTGAAACCCCATATTTTGGTTGAGGTTGTTAGGTGTAATTTGTGATCCATTAGCTAAGATTTTTCTAAAAATTCTGCGCGAGTTGTCGATACAGGTAATAATCCGCCCAATGGCAGTATTTGAGTATAGCGTGAGGAGTGCTTTGTGGATTTAGCAACCCTATTAGGTTTGATTGGTGGTTTTGCATTCGTCATTATGGCGATGGTGCTTGGTGGCAGCATCGGCATGTTTGTCGATGTCACGTCGATCCTTATTGTCGTTGGTGGCTCAATATTCGTCGTGTTGATGAAGTTCACAATGGGACAGTTTTTTGGTGCGACAAAGATTGCTGGCAAAGCCTTCATGTTTAAAGCGGATGAACCCGAAGACCTGATCGCAAAAATTGTGGAAATGGCCGACGCGGCGCGTAAAGGTGGTTTTCTTGCTCTTGAAGAGATGGAAATAAACAACACATTCATGCAGAAAGGCATTGATCTACTGGTTGATGGCCATGATGCCGACGTTGTGAGAGCGGCACTCAAAAAAGACATCGCGCTTACGGATGAACGACATACGCAAGGTACTGGCGTATTTCGCGCCTTTGGCGACGTTGCTCCTGCGATGGGAATGATTGGCACCTTGGTTGGTCTTGTTGCGATGCTTTCAAACATGGATGACCCTAAAGCGATTGGACCAGCAATGGCCGTTGCACTCTTGACCACATTGTATGGCGCGATCCTGTCCAATATGGTGTTTTTCCCTATTGCGGATAAGCTTTCTCTTCGCCGTGACCAAGAAACGCTAAATCGCCGTTTGATCATGGATGGCGTATTAGCGATTCAAGATGGCCAAAACCCGCGAGTGATCGATAGTTACTTGAAGAACTACCTCAATGAAGGTAAACGTGCCCTTGAGATTGACGAGTAACTTGGAGAGTCGTGATGGATGATGAAGATAACAAATGCGATTGTCCGCCACCTGGCCTCCCGTTATGGATGGGGACATTCGCAGATTTGATGTCGCTACTGATGTGTTTCTTTGTTCTTCTGCTCTCGTTTTCTGAGATGGATGTACTGAAGTTCAAACAAATTGCAGGATCAATGAAATTTGCCTTCGGTGTGCAAAATCAGCTTGAAGTGAAAGACATTCCCAAAGGTACTAGCATTATTGCCCAAGAGTTTCGACCGGGTCGGCCGGAACCAACTCCGATTGATGTCATCATGCAGCAAACCATGGACATCACTCAGCAGACGCTCGAATTTCATGAAGGGGAGTCTGATCGAGCTGGTGGCACAAGACGTGATGAAGGCAAGTTAACGGGTGGGCAATCGCCAGAAACGTCAACTCAAAACAATGAGTCTGCCGAAGCGGACATGCAACAACAGCAATCTAAAGAGATGTCGCAAGAGATGGAAACCTTGATGGAAAGCATCAAGAAAGCCTTAGAGCGAGAGATTGAACAAGGCGCCATTGAAGTTGAAAACCTCGGTCAGCAGATTGTTATACGTATGCGTGAAAAAGGTGCATTCCCAGAAGGTTCGGCCTTCTTGCAGCCTAAGTTTCGTCCTTTAGTTCGTCAGATTGCAGAGCTAGTAAAAGACGTGCCAGGCATTGTGCGAGTATCTGGCCATACAGACAATCGACCGCTAGACTCGGAACTTTATCGTTCTAACTGGGATCTCTCTTCTCAGCGTGCAGTATCAGTCGCGCAAGAGATGGAGAAAGTGAGAGGCTTCTCTCATCAACGTTTAAGAGTACGAGGCATGGCGGATACGGAACCCTTGTTACCGAATGATTCTGATGAAAATCGCGCGCTTAACCGACGGGTTGAAATCAGCATTATGCAAGGCGAGCCTCTCTACAGTGAAGAAGTGCCGGTAATTCAATAACTAGGCTTTAGTTTTAAGTCAGTAAAGAGATAAGAAAGCGAGCAGATTGCTCGCTTTTTTTGTTTTTCCAATCCGCTTGGGTGTATAATCTTGCGCCTTAAAAGTGAGCTCAGACTACTTTTTGTGACTGAAACGCGGTTTTACTGCGTATGAAGTATTGAAGTTGAGTGTCACTCTTTGTTGATTGCGAAACTAACCTGCGAATTAGACTATGAAATTTATTGTAAAGCCCCATCCAGAAATTTTTGTAAAAAGTGAATCTGTGCGTAAGCGCTTCACAAAGATTTTAGAGTGCAACATTCGTAACATCATTAAGAGCCGCACGGAGTCTGTCGCGGTATTTAACCGTCGTGATCACATTGAAGTGACCTCTGAGAGTAACGAATTCCACGCTGAAGTTCTTGAGGTTTTGACTCATACACCAGGCATTCACCACGTACTGGAAGTGAAGCAAACTGAATTTAAAGACTTGCACGATATCTTCGAGCAAGTACTAGAACTCAACCGTGCTGCACTCGAAAATAAAACCTTTGTTGTACGTGCGAAGCGTCGTGGCAAGCATGACTTTACCTCTATTGAACTAGAGCGTTATGTAGGCGGTGGTTTAAATCAAGCGATTGAAAGCGCTAGTGTTAAGCTACGAAACCCAGACGTGACGATCAAGGTAGAAGTCTCGAACGACAAGCTAAACCAAGTATTGTCTCGTCATAAAGGCCTAGGTGGTTTCCCACTGGGTACGCAAGAAGACGTGTTAAGCCTGATCTCGGGTGGTTTCGACTCTGGTGTTTCAAGCTATCTTCATATCAAGCGTGGTTCAAAAGTACATTACTGCTTCTTTAACTTAGGTGGTCCAGCACACGAAATCGGCGTTAAGCAGGTTTCTCACTACCTATGGAACAAATACGGTTCTTCAGCAAAAGTACGTTTTATCTCAGTTGATTTCGAGCCTGTGGTTGCGGAAATCCTAGAGAAAGTCGATGACGGCCAAATGGGCGTGATCTTGAAGCGTATGTTTATGCGTGCAGCAGGCATGATCGCTCAGAAGATGAAGATCGAAGCATTGGTAACAGGTGAAGCGCTAGGTCAAGTATCGAGCCAAACGCTAACCAATCTACGCCACATCGATAACGTAACTGACACGCTGATTCTGCGTCCGCTTATCAACTGGGATAAAGAAGACATCATCAATCTAGCACGTGAAATCGGCACAGAAGATTTCGCGAAGACAATGCCAGAATACTGTGGTGTTATCTCTAAGAAGCCAACCGTGAAAGCGGTGAAAGGCAAGCTAGAAGCTGAAGAAGAGAAATTCGACTTTAGTATCCTTGAGCAAGTGGTTCAAGAAGCTCGCATGATGGACATTCGTGATATTGCGAAAGAGTCTGAGCAAGCCGCACCAGAAGTAGAGCAAGTTCAAGCGGTAGAAGAGCACGCGGTTGTGCTAGATATTCGTAGTCCTGAAGAGGAAGACGATAACCCACTTGAAATCGAAGGTGTGGATGTGAAACATATCCCTTTCTACAAGCTGGGTACACAGTTTGGTGACTTAGACCAGTCTAAGACATACCTACTTTACTGTGACCGCGGTGTGATGAGCCGTCTGCAAGCGCTTTACTTGCAAGAGCAAGGCTTCAGCAACGTAAAAGTTTACCGTCCATAGCTGACTGTTAAAATACGTTAAAAGGCGCAAATTGAGACATCAATTTGCGCCTTTTTTGTTTTTGATCGCGTTACAGACAACCATTACTTAGCATAATGTTGAGGCTTATCGCAAAGCCATACACTTTGTGTTGATATAACGATAATTAATCCGAAAGAAGAGTAATAAAGTGATATTGCTGCCAGATATGCGGATGAGATTTTTGATAGATAAAAAAACACCGCCTAATTTAGGCGGTGTAACAAATTTGACAGACAGGTCAAAAATAAATACAGGAAGTATATGTTTTGTCACAGGGAGTGTGGACAAAACATTATGGTAGAAATCTACCTAACTCGAAATACGAGTTTGCAAACACAACATCGCAACAACGAAGCCAATTGATTTCCAAAGAAATCAAGCCGTTCAGGCCCGTGTTGCGGGGTGAAATATAGAATTTATCTGGCTGTTCGACAACGGACATTTTATAATGTTTCAGATTAAAAAAACTAATCCTATTAGAGGTCCCATATGTCTCGCAGATTGCCTCCATTAAATTCGCTTCGAGTCTTCGAAGCGGCTGCTCGTCATCTCAGTTTTACACGAGCAGCAGAAGAGTTATTTGTTACTCAAGCCGCGGTCAGTCACCAGATTAAAGCGCTTGAAGAGTTCTTATCATTGAAGCTCTTCCGTCGACGTAATCGTTCTTTGTTGTTAACAGAAGAAGGCCAAAGTTACTTTCTCGATATCAAAGATATTTTCACCTCGATTGCGGAAGCGACAGATAAGGTGTTGGAACGTAGCGAAAAAGGGGCATTGACGATTAGCCTACCGCCGAGTTTTGCTATCCAATGGCTTGTACCTCGTTTGGCCGATTTTAATGCTCAAGAGCCCGATATCGATGTTCGTATTAAAGCCGTAGATATGGATGAAGGCTCACTGACTGATGATGTTGATGTGGCGATCTACTATGGCCGTGGGAACTGGCCAGGTTTGCGAGCAGATAAATTGTACCAAGAGTTTTTGATCCCACTTTGTTCACCTTCATTACTTTTGGGTAACAAACCATTAGAATCTTTAAGTGACCTCAAATTACATACTTTGTTACACGATACTTCGCGTAAAGACTGGAAGCAGTTTGCTCGTCATTACAACATTGAAGGCATCAACGTAAACCACGGTCCTATTTTTAGTCACTCAACGATGGTGCTACAGGCTGCTGCGCACGGTCAGGGGGTCGCGCTCGGTAACAACGTACTCGCCAAACCTGAAATGGAAGCCGGACGACTCATTGCACCATTCGACGAGGTGTTGATATCTAAGAATGCATTCTATGTGGTGTGTCATGAACAGCAGGCAGATATGGGCCGAATCGCAACGTTTAGAGACTGGATGTTAGCAACCGCGAGAAAAGAACAAGAGGAAGTATTGGATGAATCACTGGATAGCTGAGGGACCTGAAAACGGACCGCTGTTTATTTTTGCTCACGGCGCAGGTGCGGGGATGGAGCATGACTTCATGACAGCTGTCGCCAAAGGATTAGTGGAGCAAGGTATTCGTGTAGTGCGTTTTAATTTCCCTTACATGGTGAAACGTTCGGAAGATGGCAAAAAGCGTCCGCCCGATCGCGCGCCAAAGTTGCTCGAAGCATACAGCGAAGTGATCGCTCACTTTACTTCTTCTCCCGTGGTTATTGGTGGTAAGTCAATGGGCGGTCGTATGTCGAGCTTGTTGGCTGAAAATGAGCTGGTGGCGGGCATTGCCTGTTTAGGGTTTCCATTTCACCCGCCAGGAAAGCCAGAGAAATACAAAGGCGAGCACTTAGCAACCATTGAGAAACCTACGCTGATTCTTCAAGGGGAACGAGACACCTTTGGTAAGCGTGAGGAATTCGATGATTTCGTCCTTTCGTCACAAGTAACGGTGAGCTTTTTACCTGATGGTGACCACAGCTTCAAACCGCGCAAGACCTCAGGTCATACTGAAGTGGGTAACATTGCACTCGCGATAGAGCAGTTAGCGGCGTTTATAAAAGAGGTGTACAGTGAAAAGTAAGTGGTTACTCTCATTCTCTGGATTGTCTGGGCTGCTTTCGGTCGCTCTTGGAGCATTTGCTGCTCATGGGCTAAAAGCGACACTGGCCCCTTATTTGCTCGGTGTATTTGAGACCGGAGTTCTGTATCAATTTATTCACACGTTGGCGATTGTGTTTTGTGCCATTCTGCTTCTGCTCAATTTGGGACAAAAAGCACAAAAATATTTTTTCATTGCGGCGATTTGCTTTATTATCGGCATCTTTTGTTTTAGCGGCAGTCTTTACGCGCTGGCGCTGACGGGCATTAAGTGGTTTGGGCCAATTACTCCTGTGGGAGGATTACTGTTCATGATTGGTTGGTGTCTGTTCTTTTTTGCTGCGTTCAATATCAAAGAGGTCTCCAAGTGAAACAACTAATGCTCTATTGCCGTTCTGGCTTTGAGAAAGAGTGTGCTGGTGAAATTCAGGACAAAGCGACACAGTTGGAAGTGTATGGCTTCCCTCGTGTGAAGAGAAACTCAGGTTATGTTGTCTTCGAGTGTTACCAAGATGGAGATGCCGACAAACTTGCGAGAGGTTTAGACTTTAAGTCTTTAATTTTTGCTCGACAAATGTTTGCGGTAGCAGCTGAGTTTCAATCGTTGCCAAGTGATGACCGCATTAGTCCAATTTTGAATGAACTAGCAGACATTGAAGCATTCCCTCGTTGTGGTGATTTGAGAATTGAAACGCCAGATACAAATGAAGCGAAAGAGCTACTGAAATTCTGCCGTAAGTTTACCGTCCCAATGCGTCAAGCGTTGCGCGGCAAAGGCTTAATGCTGAACAAAGATAACGCGAAAAAACCAGTACTGCACATTTGCTTTGTTGAGCCTGGCCACTGTTACGTTGGTTACTCTTACACTGACAACAACTCACAGTTCTTCATGGGTATCCCTCGCCTTAAATTCCCAGCAGACGCTCCAAGTCGTTCAACACTTAAACTGGAAGAAGCATTTCATGTCTTTATTCCACGTGAAGAGTGGGATGAGCGTTTGGCACCAGGTATGTGGGGTGTGGATTTAGGTGCATGTCCAGGCGGTTGGACGTACCAATTAGTGAAGCGCTCAATGTTCGTTCACTGCGTAGATAACGGCATGATGGCAGACAGTTTGATGGAAACTGGCCAGATCAAGCACCATATGGTGGATGGTTTTAAGTTCGAACCAGACCGCAAGAACGTAACATGGATTGTTTGTGACATGGTGGAAAAGCCAGCTCGTGTTGCTCACCTGATGGGACAGTGGCTGTTAAAAGGTTGGGCAAAAGAGGCCATCTTTAACCTTAAGCTGCCAATGAAAGGGCGTTATGACGAAGTGCTGCAAGACCTTGAAAATCTGAAGCAGTTCCTCATTGATAATAAGGTAAAGTTCAAGCTACAAGCTAAACATTTGTATCATGATCGTGAAGAGATCACGATTCATATCCAATGTCTGTCGAATATTTCACCTTACTAACTTTATTCCCCGAGTCTTTTGGGAATAGTGTGACCCGTCCTGATATGGGTTGACACTTTTTAACTAAAACGCTCGATGTACTTCATCGGGCGTTTTGTATTTTAAAG
>NZ_JAWOQO010000308.1:0-1013 GCF_033337345.1 Vibrio sp. YT-18
AAAACATCTTCATGATCAGAGCGTTCACTCAAATACTTGGCAACCTCTTGACTGTATGCCTTGTCACCCTGATGGGCCTGTTTGAGTAGCTCAACAAGCTCATCCGGCTCTGTATCTTTTAACAAATAGCCATCCGCGCCACTGCGTACAATCGCTTCAATATCCGCAGGGCTGTCTGAAACGGTCAGAATAACAATCCTCGCCTCACAACCATCTGCTCGCAGCGCTTTTAACGTATCCAGCCCAGACATGCCTTTCATGTTGAGATCTAGCAGTACCAAATCGAGCTCAAGCTCATGCGCTTTTGCGACTGCATCTGCGCCATTGCTTGCTTCTGCAACGACTTCAAACTCTGGCTCAAAGCTCAGGAGTTGATGGATACCACGTCGCATCAGTGGATGATCATCCACCAGCATTACTTTACACACTGTCAAAGTTTACTTCCTTACTGTGTTGGAATTCGAGTTTTACGGTGCACCCTTTGTTTATTGATGCTTCAATCTGTAGATCGGCGTGCAGTCTCGCTGCTCGCTCTTGCATGATCGTCATACCGTAATGATTAATTTTTTCGTCCTGATGTTCAAAGCCTACCCCGTCATCGGAGACGGTTACTGTGACTTTCCCATCACAATCAAGACATTGAATATGTATATGGTCAGCTTGCGCATGCTTAATCGCATTCAGTGCCGCCTCTCTGATCAACTGTAGTAAATGGACTTGTTGATGCGCATCTAATTCCGTTGATGAAAGTCTATTTTTTAACGTAATTTCTGCCGTTGTTTGCTCATTAAGCGTTTCAACCATATCTTGCAGCGCTTGGCCAAAACTGCCTTCTTTGATCGTCAGGCGGAATGTCGTTAACAACTCACGTAACTGGGTATAAGCAGCCGACAAACCCGTATCCAGCTCTGCAATCACTTGATTGGCTTGAGCGATGGCCTTTTCGTCAGGAAGGTTTTTCACGCTTCTCTTTAATAAAGCGACCTGAATTTTCAAATAGGATAACGCTTGAG
>NZ_JAWOQO010000309.1:0-1012 GCF_033337345.1 Vibrio sp. YT-18
AATTGTTGGGGAAATCAACGGGAGTGCGAAGTGACTCCTGAGCCACTATTAACATAATGACTCAGGAGATTTATTGCTATTGAACGATAGAGGTTGTGACTTGTTCAATTTTTTGATTGAACTCGAATGGTGCTTGGTAGTCTTTACTCACCGCGCCACCTTCATCTTCACCAATACCCACGCCATCGTCGAGCGAGAACAAGCGGCTGTTTGTGTTAGGGATAAGTTTCTTCTCAACAAGCTTATCGTTCACGTAGAGATAAACGTTACCGCCTTTACCTCTGCCAGCTGCGTTACCTTTACCACCTTGGCCGTTCTCGTCGTAACGGAATGCCACTTTAATCTCGTTCTTGCCTTCTTTTAGTTTAGAACCAGAGACTTTAGTGTACTCGTAGGTTAACCAGTTATATTCGAAGGTTGGGACGCCGTTTTTCACATATAGCGTCCAACCACCGAAGTTACCGCCTTGCGCGATAATCACACCGTTAGTCTTTGACGCATTGTCTGTTGAAATGTCCGCAACAATATCAAACGATTTATTTTTGATATTTAAGAAGGAGTTTTCAGGGATGCCTCTCGCACCTTCATAAAGCGTTAGGCTCTTCTTACCAAACAGAGCATCAGGTCGGCCCGCAATTTCTGCGTTCACACGCTCCATTGTGCGATCATCGATAGGGTAGACATGGTTTTTCTCTGCTTCTTTATCGAATAGCTTCTTCAGCTCCTCAAGCTTTTGAGGGTTAGATTTTGCTAAGTCGTTGGCTAAAGAGAAATCTTTCGTTGTGTCGTACAATTCCCATTTATCATCTTGTAGGTCTCTAAACTTAGTTGACCCCTCAGTTAAAGCCCAGTGAGTAACACGCGCTAGCCACCCTTCGTGATAGATGGCACGGTTACCTCCCAGTTCGAAATATTGAGGTTTGTGTCGTGTTTGTGCTTTTGTTTCCTTAAATGTATTAGTGAAGCTCACGCCTGCCATCGGGATTTGCTCAACACCATCGACTTCTTTTGG
>NZ_JAWOQO010000310.1:0-1010 GCF_033337345.1 Vibrio sp. YT-18
CAGTAACAGAAATAGTGCTACCCGCTTCGATGGCTGCTTTCATCTCTAAAATTCGATTTTCTAAAAAGCGGTTACCCAAGGCTTCACCAGCACGTGCCAAAGATTGGTTGAGCGGCACACCTGATTTCAACATCAACGAGAATGTTCGAGCAAAGCGCGACAATTGAGCGCGATTTACGATATCGCCAACGATTGGTAAGCGGAGGCGAAATTTATCAAACTTCTCCCGCCCATCTGCTGTCGCAACCCAAGCTTTGAAAACAAAGAATGCACCGACCATAGCGGCAATGAGCAATCCCCAGTAGTGAACAAAGAAGTTGGACGTCGCAATCAAGATCCGAGTTGGAAGCGGCAACTCAACCCCGAAACGAGTAAACATCGATGCAAACTCTGGGATAACCAGAATGTTCAGAATGAACATGGCGATGGTAATAAATACGATAACGAACGTCGGATAGCGCATCGCGGCTTTAATGCGTTTACGTGTTTCTAGCTCTTGCTCATAATAGTTTGCTAGCTGCAGCAATGCCTCATCAAGTCGACCGGTATTCTCACCCACGTTGATCATGGAAACGAATAACGGACTAAACACTTTGTTGTGCGGCTGCATCGCAGACGACAAGCCACGACCATTACTCAACTCAGAAACCACATCTTCTAGCGCTTCTTTAAGCTGTTTGTTTTCACAGTTTTGCAGTAAGCCGCGCATTGAGCGCAGCAAAGGCACACCAGCTTTAGTTAAGCTGAACAACTGACGAGAAAACAGAATAATCACTTCCAGTGGAATGGCAGGAACCAACAATTTAGACAAACTAACGTGGTTCTTTACGCCTTCTTTCTCTAAGCGCAGATTGAGCGGGATGATCCCTTTATTCATCAACGCTTCCGCTGCGGCTTCTGAATTCACCGCATCGACTTTGCCACTGGTTGATGAGCCGTCTAATGTGCGGCCTTGATAACGAAAAGTTGGCATTCACTTACCTACATGAAAATGGGATCAGTTTTACCCG
>NZ_JAWOQO010000311.1:0-1009 GCF_033337345.1 Vibrio sp. YT-18
GCACGCTCATTTTGTACGCCTAATTGCTTGAGCCATGCCAAATTCTGCCAGCTCGAATCAAAGCTCACATCCAAATAATGTTGAAGCTCGCGGTAGTCGTTAATAAGCGCGAGCTTTTCTTCGTCTTTCGCTTTGTTTAACTCTTCAATGACTTCTTTGGTTTTGGTCGTCAGATAATCGGTCGCGTCTTTTGAATACTTTTCTTGCGTTTTGACGAGCTTAATCAGCTTGTCACGAGGGATGGACTCACGCTCAATCGCGGACGCTAATTGATTTCTCAACTCTTCATTTTTTTGGAAAAGTTGTAGCTGAAGCGCATCACGCTCGTCACCTGCCGTTTGAGATAGGCTTTGCGATAAATCGACAATGTCGATGTTCAAGCTATCTATAGAAGCTTCTGCTTCAGAGATAATAGGAGGCTCTGTGCTTTCTGTGGCTTGCACAAAAATAGGGGTCATCATCGTGATGAATAAAGCGAATATCGCTACCCAAGGTGTCTGGCGATTTTTCAGGGGGAAATGAAACGTCATTTTTACCTCGTAGGAAACGAATCCCGATCGGAGCGATCAAGAATCGGAATGTAAAGCCTTGAAATGATATGCCCTAAGTTTACATCACTAAATTGCAAACCGAGCAGCATTTAGTTAATTAAGCGTCAGAGTTCAACAATGACCGTCGTTTTGTCATCACTTATGAGAATCCGGTCTTTTATTGACCCTAAAAGCAAACAAGCCTTTCACTGTTGGTAAAAGGCTTGTTTCAATTTGGCTATGGGCGATTTGGGTGATTCAAAATGTGGTCTTCCCAATCCACCACATCAATTTCGTACACCACTTTGTTGCGGACACTTTCGCCCGCCGCGTGCATTGCGGATTTCGAGCCCGTAATCAACGGGTGCCATTCTGGTAATGGCTGATTTTCGGCTAACAGACGGTAAGCACACGTGTGCGGTAACCAAGTGAAATCGTCGATGTCTTCGCGTGTCAGCTTGGTGCACTCTTCGCCAGAG
>NZ_JAWOQO010000312.1:0-1009 GCF_033337345.1 Vibrio sp. YT-18
AGCCGATGCATATGAGAGGCGAACACTTAAACAATGGTACTCAATGGTTAACCAAAGGCGATTTAGCCTCTCATTTGTTGTTTTCTTTCCTTTAGTTCTATTCATTGTGGTAATGCTCGTTACTACAAAAAACTACTACGATGCAGTCAATCGCTATATTGATACTGAATATTCGCGTATCGATAGAGCGTTAACTCGTGGTATCAAAGTCTTAACTGCACTGGACTACAGCTTTACCAACTATTCAAACTTCGCGAACCCTCTTTCTGAAGAGCATAACTCTATTGTGAAAGGCGACATCTGCTATATATGGCCGATTGATGTTTTGCTATTGGAGAACGTATACAGCGATGGCCTGCCAGCGGTTGATGTTGATTACATGATCGTCGGCGAAAAAAGCTTGTGTCAGGCAGGGACGAAAATCAACAAACTTGCAGAACAAAAAGCAGGCTTTGCCCCTTCTTTGTCCTTCCTTCATGATATTGAATCCCACATTGTTGGTATCCATTACATCGATAAACGTGGTTATGTTATTTCGTCGCCCGATAAGTACGCGAAGAATTTTACTAAAGAGCTTTGGTCAACGTTAAAGGCGAGGCCATTCTGGCAAAAAACCGCGCAAGATAAGGTCAACATTACATTGGCTGGGCCTGGGCCGATGCTTGATTCCATGGAAGGGCAAATCATCAGTTTAACAGTGCCAATTTACGAAAAAGGCGTCCACCAAGGGGTGCTCTCGATTGATTTTGATGTCGATGCGCTGCTCACGACTTCTGAAAACCTTGTCGGGAAGCTGCACTTAGTTTCCAATTTCCAAACGATTCCTGAAGATGCCGTGCGGATCAAGCCCATTGAAAAAGAGCGCTTGAGTGCCAATCACAGTATTTATTACGAATATAACTTATGGAGCGAGATTAAGAATTTAACGTTCTTTGAAAAGTACAGCATCATGGTCGCGGTCTTTATTTACGTATTAAGTACCGTAGTACTGTTTTATGTCAACATGCAC
>NZ_JAWOQO010000313.1:0-1007 GCF_033337345.1 Vibrio sp. YT-18
TAGAGCAACTTTGAGAATAGCGTTATTGCACTTGTTTAGATTCAAAACGCAGAAGTCGTAGCGCATTGAGTGTCACTAACGCAGTCGCCCCACTGTCTGCCAAGACCGCAACCCAAAGCCCAGTGATACCCAATAAACTGGTGACTAAGAACACGCCTTTTAAGCCAAGCGCCAATGCCACGTTTTGACGAATGTTATTGAGCGTCGCACGTGATAATTCAATCATTGCTGGCAATTCAACCAAGCGGTTGTGCGTTAGTGCCGCATCAGCAGTTTCTAATGCGACGTCAGTACCTCCGCCCATCGCGATACCAATGCTAGACGCTTTCATCGCAGGTGCGTCGTTAATACCATCACCAACCATCGCAACCGTGTGCTCAGTAGAAAGTTGTTCCACATAACGAACTTTATCGGCAGGCAACAAGCTCGCTTTGTAATCCAAACCAATTTGATGGGCTATCGCTTCTGCACTGCGTGGGTTGTCCCCCGTCAACATCACAGAACTCACGCCCAACATTTTCAACGTCGCGATTGCCTGTTGAGCATCTTGACGAAGAGTATCTTGCCACGCGATCACGCCAATAACCTCGTAATCGTAACGAACGATCACCACGGTTTTGCCTTGTTCTTCCAGTTCAATAACACGTTGTTCAACTTTCGAAGAAACAGGGAAGTCCGCTTTTGATGGCGCAATAACTTGCACTAATTTACCGTTCACCAAACCTGTTACACCAGAGCCAACTTGAGCAGTTTTATCACTTGCCTCAGGAATCGAAACGCCTTGTTCTTCGGCCCGCTTCACTAATGAAACCGCTAAAGGATGACTTGACCCCATCTCGATAGAAGCCGTTAAACTCAGTAGTGTTTCTTCTGTTACATCATAAGTCACCACGTCTGTTACTTGCGGTTTACCTTGTGTCAACGTGCCTGTTTTATCAAACGCGACCGACTCCACTTTGCCAAGCAACTCAAGCGCTGCCCCACCTTTGATCCATGCACCACGGCGT
>NZ_JAWOQO010000314.1:0-1006 GCF_033337345.1 Vibrio sp. YT-18
TTGATAAAAATTTGAAGTGTAAATGGCGAGTGCGGAAAGCGGGGGAGTAAATAACAAGCGAGATTCTGAAATAAACCAAAGTAGCAATATTCTAAATTAGTAATTAATTATATTTAATGAAGCATGAAAGCGCTCGAAATAATAACTTGGTGTACCAAGGAAGTATTGATGTATTCCATAACATGGAATGAAAAAATAAACTGAGCAATTAGTCTAATTTTGCTTTCCTGCTGCACTACTGGACTGTATTTATTACAAAATATGTTTGAATACGCTGTTTTGGCATATTTTTATAGATTCACATGTGATTTATTTCACGGCTTTTACTGCTCTTTCTTATTTATTTCATAAATAAACCTGATAGTAGACGCAAATGGTAGGCTCTGATCGGAGCTTAGTTTGCATTTAAATAAATATCAGGTACGACAATGGACACGTTAATCAAACCCTCAATACTTGCATTAACCATCGCTAGTGCGCTTAGCGCTAACGCGAATGCAGAAATTATCATTTCCCAGTACGTAGAAGGTGGCTCGTATAATAAAGCGGTCGAGATCGCGAATACCGGTGATGCCGCAGTCACGCTAACAGGTTATGAGCTAGCGAAATCATCTAATGGTGGTGGCACTTGGGGCAGCAAGATCGATTTGAGCCAAGTGACGTTGCAAGCGAAGCAGGTGTTTGTTCTTGCCCATGGTGATGCCAGCGATGCGATTAAAGCAGTGGCTGACCAGACCGATAAAAACGTGGCGAACTTTAATGGTGACGTTCCTCTAGCACTATTAAAAGATGGTGAAGTGCACGACATGGTCGGCGTGATGGGTGGTGTAGCATTTGGCAAAGACGCCACTTTGGTACGTAACGGTGACGCACTGACGCCTTCTGCGACTTTCCAATCTTCTCAATGGACAACGTTAGCAAAAGACAACATTGATGGCTTGGGCGAGCTGAACGCAGCTGAGCCACCTGCAGCATTTGTGTGTGAAGTGGATGGCCACGCGCCAAC
>NZ_JAWOQO010000315.1:0-1006 GCF_033337345.1 Vibrio sp. YT-18
TTTCTGCATTTTCATCACTGTTTAACCAGTAGGTTAAATATCCAGCACTGCTTTTTTCAGACACAGAAAGCGTGAGATCTTTATCCGCCAGCAGTTGTCCTACATGCTCAACCATCGGAAGGTCGATGCTAACCGTATTGCTTTCGAGGTGCTTGTTGATCAACTGCATCAGCTTCAAACGTTGTTAAAGCTGATCTGCCGGGCCAAACAGCTTCACTTCAATAAAAGGCAGATAAGAGCGATACCCAAGCTCATATCCTTGTGGCAGTTTTAACTGATCCAACTTATCCGAGATCCCAGATTCAGAAAGACCAAAAGTGTAGATTCGACTACAGCATGAACCTTTTACATCAGGAAATACTCTTCGAAGATCAGGCAAAATTTGTGTTTCTGCCATCAATTTGAATTCGCTTGGTACACCAGGAGTAAAATAAAAAATCGCGTCATTGATCAGCATTTTAAAGCCACATGCCGTGCCAATAGGATTGTCTAAAATTTCTGCGGTTTCAGGTAGCATGGCTTGTTTTAAATTGCTATCAGGCATAGGAATGCCACGTCGAGCATACATGCTCTCCAGTTGCTCTAGCCATTCTTTAAACAATACCAGTTTGCACTCAGCCGCTTTCGCTGCCGCTGCGGCGCTCATGTCGTCGGTCGTTGGCCCCAATCCACCGTTAACAATGACTACGTCATTGTTGAAGCTCAGCATTAAAAACTCTTCGATTAAGCTCGACTGCTTGTCTCCCACAGTGGATCGTTTGGTTAAACCAAACCCATGCTGATAAAACAAACTCGACAGCCACGCCGCGTTAGTATCAACAATATCTCCGTGAAGCACTTCCTCACCAGTACTTAGCATTGCAATTTTCACAACTGACTCCTGAACATAAGCACAATTCTATTTCTATACGGAGCACTTATATCGTTTTCTTTTTATCAGACTAATCGCTTAGTCAATTTGTTGGGATTAAATTAAGGTCAAGTATTTAAATGGGTTTTCTTTTAA
>NZ_JAWOQO010000316.1:0-1006 GCF_033337345.1 Vibrio sp. YT-18
AGAGCCTAACTAAAGGCGATATGACGCAACGTATTGATATTCGCTTTAACAACGAGTTCAGCCGCGTTAGTGGCCATATCAACACGTTAGCGGACAGCTTGCACGATATTCTAGTGAAGCTAAATGAAGCATCAGAAAACTTAGCCTCGACCGCGACAACCAACGAACGAACGTCTTCTCAAGCGCAATCTAAGCTGAATGCACAACGTGAGCAGACCGCCAACGTGGCAACGGCTATGACCGAGATGTCTCACTCGGTTCAAGAAGTTGCGCAAAGCGCTCAAGGCTCTTTGGAAATGGTTCAACGTGTTGAGTCTGCATCCGAAGAAGGCCGAAATGTCATGAGTAGTAACATTTCGACCATCAATCAGCTAGAAACGCGCCTTCACGAGTCCGTGTCTGCCGTTTCTGAACTGCAAAAGATGAGTGGTCAAATTGGCTCAATTTTGGATGTCATCCGCAACATTGCTGAGCAAACTAACTTGTTGGCTCTCAATGCCGCGATTGAAGCAGCACGTGCAGGAGAGCAAGGACGCGGATTTGCCGTGGTAGCGGATGAGGTACGTGTGCTGGCATCAAAAACAACACAATCCACCACAGAAATCGAATCGATGATCAGCAATCTGCAATCGAGCTCTCAGTCAGCCAACCAAGTGATTCAAAGCTGCATGAGTGATATGGAAATGTCGGTTGAGCAAGCCTCGAAAGCGAACAGTTCAATGGAAGAGATCCAAGCACTCATTATCGAAATCAGCCAAATGAGTACGCACATTTCTCAAGCGGCAGCAGAGCAAAGCGAAACCTCAGCAGATATTGCGCGCAACATTGAAGACATCAACAATATTGCGGATGAAAGTTACCACGCGATGTCGAGCATCACTCATACGAGTGAATCTCTCACTCAGCTTGCTCATCAGCAAAATGAATTAGTCCATCGCTTTAAATTGTAAATTTTTATGCAATAGTTTATGCAACCAGCTGTATAAGGGCGACTTTTTATGAAGTC
>NZ_JAWOQO010000317.1:0-1006 GCF_033337345.1 Vibrio sp. YT-18
ACCTCCCGCAACGATAATCGGGATCATGTGGGATGTGCCAAACAGCAAGTGCTCTTTAATGCGACCAAGTTTTTGCGCCCAAGGGCTCAGGGGTTCTGATGCAAATTCTAAAGAAGTTGGGAGAAATTCATTGGATTGGGTTTGAATATCAGTCAGCATCTCAAGCGCTTCTTCTCGCGATTGAGCCAACTTGAGCTTTTCAACAAAGCCGTCTTCGATAATTTTGGTGGAAATTTGTGCCAATACTTCAATGTGATGATGATCATCACCATCTGGGGACGCCAGCATGAAAAACACATCGGACAGCTCACCATCTTCGGCGCCATAATCAATCCCAATGCGGCTGATCCCGACCGCGACAGCCGGTTTCGCTACAGCATCACTTTTGGCATGAGGGATCGCAATACCATCATCAAATCCTGTGTTACCGATCTCTTCTCGTTTCCAGATATCTGCCAAGAACTGGCTTTGACTATTGAGCTTGCCGGCGGCCTCTAGCATCTCGACCAGCTCTTTGAGCGCTTCATCTTTGGTTTGAGCTTTTAGATCTAAACATATCGTTTCCAGCTCAATTAGGTTTGTGATGTCCATTGTTTTACCTTCCAATATTCACGCTCGAATATATACCCAAGTGAGTTTGAGATACAGGGTCCCCTGGCTCGTATGCGTTCCTACTCATTTTATTTGGGCATAGATTAACCAGTGCCTACCCTTTGATATATAGGACTAAAAGTGCATTAACTGGATTAATGTAACATGAGATTCAAACTGTGATAGAGCTCTTGCGTTAATCCAGCTCAAATCAATTCAATCTGCGGTGGCTGTGCTAATATCCACAAAAAATAAAACGGATAGAACATGAAAATCGTAGCGGTGACAGCATGCCCTACAGGCATCGCTCATACTAATATGGCGGCAGATGCACTAATGAAAGCAGCGCCAAAACATAACGTGCAAATTAAAGTAGAAACGCAAGGTGCGATGGGGATAGAATACACTCTTTCTC
>NZ_JAWOQO010000031.1:0-30768 GCF_033337345.1 Vibrio sp. YT-18
GTAATGTTTGAATTGACTGTGCTGAATCTTTCGATTCAATGGTCACTTCGTTTCATTGAAACCTAATTTGATACCGAGGTATCTAATTGGATTATCATCAACGAGTGCCCACACAGATTGATAGGTTCTTATTTTTAAAGAGCTTTTCTAACATTTTCAGCAACTTAGTTGCTCGTCGTTAGGGGTGCGTATCTTACTTCACACCGTGAGAGAGTCAAGCATTTTTTCAAATTCTTTTTTCTCTCTTCCCGACTCGCTGTGTGACTTTCGTCTCACTCCGTGTCGGTGGATGCGCAGTATAGGGGGTTGAGAAATTAGCACAAGCGTTTTTTGCAAAAAAACTTCCAACCGCACAAATAACGAGCATTCTGCATAGATACTCAACGATCTTGTCTAATATTTCGGGTTGCAGAGGATCTTTTCATGATGAAACACCTGACTTCTGCATTAAAAGATCGCCGATTTCTTTGTGATTTTGATTGCTGATCTTATCTCTCTTGGTTCTTTTTTCTCTTTCTATCTATATAAAGACGAAAAAAAGAGCAGAACGATGACGAACTGCTCTTTTGGTCTTTGCTTTTTATTTGGGGTACTTCAGGTGAAGTCTTGGAAAAGTGTTTCTTCTATATATAGAAGAAAAGATCAGAGCATCCTTGCCCTTCTCTTTACGACAGAATAGTTAGGGGTATATCTAAATGCCGTTATTGTTCGATGACGCATTGAGCTCGTAAGAGTGGAGCATGCTTGCATTCCCAATAGCGTCATCTTCGAGAGGAACTTAGTTCTTCAATACTTTTACGGTGTAGCTACCATCTTTTTGTTGGTATAGACCGTGGATGTCGGTTTCGAAACCTGGGTAATGCGCACCGATCTCACAAAGCATCTCTAGGAAGTCCAGCACAGGGCGAGACTCTTGAGTCACCATTTCACCAGGAAGTACTAGTGGCACACCTGGAGGGTAAGGAAGGATCATGTTCGCACTTACGCGACCAACCATTTCTTCCAGTTTGATTTCTTCTACGTTACCGCGAAGCTCTTCTTGCCATGCTGCGTGTGGTGTTACTTTCATTTCTGGAAGAACATCGAACGCTTTGTACATTAGCTCTGGTAGGTTGTATTTCTTAGTTAGGTCATGAATTGCTTGTGCTAGTTCTTGAACGCGCATGCCTTCATAAAAGCTTGGATCTTCGTTGTATAGCGAAGGTAGGAAGCTCTTGATGGTTAGGTTCAAGTCGTAGCCACGTTTAAATTCAGTTAGACCGCGTAGCAATTGCATTGCTTTTGATTTGTCGATACCGATTGAGAATAGGAACAACAAGTTGTATGGACCTGTTTTCTCTACCACGATGCCGCGCTCGTCTAGGAATTTAGCCACCAGCGAAGCAGGAATACCTGATTCTTCTAGTTCGCCTTCTTTATTCATCCCTGGAGTCAGTAGCGTTACTTTGATTGGGTCAAGATACATGTGGTTATCATCCATGTTCTTGAAGCCGTGCCATGTGTCGCTAGGGTCTAGTTTCCAACATTCTGTGGTATCGATGTTTTCTGGTTGCCATACATCGAAGAACCAGCTGTCGCTTTCTGCTTCTAGACGTTTGATCTCTTTACGGAAGCGGATTGCGCGATCGATAGAGTCTTGCATCAACTTCTTACCAGTGTTGCCACGCATCATTGCCGCTGCAGTTTCAGTAGAAGCAACAATGCCGTACTGAGGTGAAGTTGAAGTGTGCATCATGAAGGCTTCGTTGAAAGATTCTTTATCAAAGTCGCCTTTCACGTGAATCATTGAAGCTTGTGAGAACGCTGCCAACAGTTTGTGTGTTGATTGTGTTTCGTAGAACACTTTGCCTGGCATCGCTTCACCACTCATACCACATTTACCTTCGTAAATTGGGTTGAAGTTAGTGTAAGGCACCCAAGCACTGTCGAAGTGGATGTGTTTACAATCTAGCGACTCTTTGATGAATTGCGTGTTGTACAGCAGACCATCGTAAGTTGAGTTAGTCACTACTGCGTAAGTTGGTGCTGTTGCACCTGGTGTTTTCGCCACTTTCTCTGCAATGACATCGCGGCTGAATTCGCTTTGTGGAATACCACCAAGGATGCCGTATGCGTTACGAGTTGGGCGGAAGTAGATTGGTGTCACGTCGCTCATCATCATTAGGTGAGTCAGAGATTTGTGACAGTTACGGTCAATCAGTACTGTGCTGCCAGCAGGTGCTGAGTACATACCAACGATTTTGTTCGATGTAGACGTACCGTTAGTTACGATGTACGAGCTGTCTGCATTGAATGTGCGTGCGATGTATTCTTCTGCATCTTTATGTGGACCTGAGTGGTCTAGTAGAGAACCTAGCTCAGGCATTGAGATTGATACGTCCGCTTTGAATGTGTTTGGACCGTAAAAATCGTAGAAGATGCTACCAGCAGGGCTTTTCTGGAATGCAGTACCGCCCATGTGACCTGGAGTACAGAAGGTGTATTTACCTTCTTCTACGTATTTGAATAGCGCTTTAGTGAATGGAGGCATGATGGCATCTTTGTATGCCTCAGTCGCTTGGTTGATTTTGATAGCGATGTCGTCAGCCATACCTAAAGCGTACTCGAAGAAGCTCACGTTTAGACGTAGGTCTGTTAGTGAAATGTCTAGAGTAGACTGTTCGTTAGCAAATGCGTGAACAGGCAGTTTTTCGTTGATTTGGCTGATACGTTCACATAGCTCAAGTGAGTATTTATCCCAGTCGAACAACACACCGCAAATGCGTGGGTTCATCTCAATCATTTTGATCAAGTCTTTATCATCTACTGGGTAAACCACTTCGTAGCCCGCTTTCTCAAGAGCAGCGTGAAGTTGACGAACTGGCTCTTCTTTAAAGAACACACCCATGTGGTTCAAGATAGCGAATATATTCATTTGGACATCTCCAAGGCGAATGAGGGCGCTCTTTGCCATTTACAGGCAATGAGTAAGGTGAGCGCCGCGTGAATTTGGGTTTTATGGGCTGGCACCGTAGTGCCAGCGTTTTGGGGATTAGTTGCTTGCTTGGGCAGGCATGTCTTCAGCGTGCATTTTCACGTACTGAGCAAGACCTGCTTTTTTGCTGTAGAACATCAAGATAACTAGAGACACGATGAAGGTTGCTGTTAGCGTACCGCCCTCTGCACCAGCTAGTGCAATGAAGCAGAACAGACAAGCCACACCAGAGAACAGCATTACGAAGCCGTTGCGTGTTGTCATACCTTCGAAGCGAATCAAGTTAATGCTTGAGTAGAAGTAAGGCAGCATTGTTAGTAGAACTGCGTCAGTCGTTAGCTGGTTGAACAGGTCTGATGCGTGTGCTGTTTTAGAGCTGAAGAACATCAGTACAACCATCAGTGCAGTCATCTTGATTGACGCAAGGATTAGACCTTTCTTAGGCACACCGTTTTTGTCAGTTTCGCCGTAGATTTTAGGGAAGTTGCCATCGCTTGCTGCACGTTTACCAGCCTCGCCCACCAGCATCATCCAAGAACCTAGCGAAGTGAAACATGCTAGTGCTGTGAATGCTGATACGAATGGTGCAGTCCAGCTACCGAATAGCTCAGTGGTTGCCAATGCAAATGGCGCACCTGATGCCGCAACTTCTGACGCTGGGAACATGCCGCTGATCATTTGAGTTGATAGGATGTAAATCACACCTGCGATACCAGTACCTAACATAGTTGCTAGTGGTACAGTACGTTTAGGGTTTTCTACCATACCCGTCGATACCGCTGCTGATTCCACACCTACGAATGACCATAGACAGATAAGAACCGCTGTTACTACCGCGTGGCTGTCAGTGCCTGCTGATACGTTCCAGTTTTGGCTGTAAAGCGCAGTATCGAAGTGCGTCCAACCAAATGCAGCTGTACCAACAACTGGGATAAGGATAAGAACTAAACCAAGCGTACATAGACGGCTTACCCAGCTACCACCAAGTAGGTTGACGAAAGTGAAGATCCATACCGATGCAATCGTCGCAATACCTGCTGGAATTGGGTTATTAAGCACAGGGAAGAATACTGAAAGGTAAGAAACACCTGTAATGGCAATAGCCAGGTTACCAATCCAGTTCGCGTGGTAATAAAGAACGCCCGTTTGGAAACCAAATACCGGAGACACTTCGCCAGCATAAGCGATAGGACCACCTTCTTGTGGGTTTTTGGTTGCCAGACGAGCGTAAACGAACGCCAGACTCAGTGCACCGACCAAACAGATCAGCCAACTGAAGATGGAAACAGAGCCTACAGAGGCAAGACTAGAAGGTAATAGTGCAATACCACTACCCATCATGTTACCGGCTACGACACCCGTACAGGCAATAAGGCCGATTTTTTTCGCATTCGATGACATAACATCTCCAAATCTATTCTACTCGAGTCAACATGACTCAAACTGAATGGTTATTAGCGAGATGCTATGAGGAGGAACCTTCTCGACCTCGCTAAATTTCGAAGTGAAGACTACGCCCAAAAATCGGGAAAAAAATAAACTTGGTGTTATCAATAAAATGATTAGTTCATCAACATCAAGTTGAGATAAACATGATAAACACAAAAATATAAAACTATATTATTCATACGGTTATAAGAAAAACATCAAACCTTCTACCGATAGATAAACTCTCATCAACTCGTTGGTCATCGCGATAAAAGTTATCAACCTCTATCAACTTCCCCATCCCGAAGGGTTAATTCCCTGAAGTGTTGATTCCATAAATCTCTCCCTGATCGCGCTTTTTGACCCACATCAATATTCATCTCGCCTGCAAGAAAGCATCAAAATCATTCTCGCCACATAACTCAGCCAGACACTTCATACAATCAATAGAGATAGAGATAGAGATAGAGATAGAGATAGAGATAGAGATAGAGATAGAGATAGAGATAGAGATAGAGAAGCAAAGCGGGTATGTATTCCCGTTGCAAGCTTGCGCTGTTAGCTCCTTCGTAAGCCATTGCCCCACCGCCTCACCCTTTTCACTTTTCGACAGCGACAAAAAAGCCCCTCACCGAAATGAGGGGCTAGCATTAGACTGACGTTGAGTCCGAGAGAATTAAAGCATTCGAACGACAGAAGGGTGAACGGCGCGATACATGGCGTAATCAATCGCCTTCATGTTACTTGGGAAGACCAAGTTTTCGCACAGCAGGTACGTCTCAACCGACGTATCAATATAGAAAGCTTCACTGTAAGACTCACTGGCTAAATCCAGATCACCATCCAATTCGGCGTGCTTACCGCGAATCACATAGGAAAGCACTGAATCACGTAACCTCAATGCCTGTCCGAGATGCCGCTTGGCTAACGCCATGTCACCAATGATGGTTTCGTGCAGTGCTAAAGCTTCATAAATTCGCGGTTGAATTGGCCCCACCATCATTTTCACATTAGTCTCTAGTGCTTCACTGAGCTGCTGCATTCGCCCTTTCTTCAACTCCTGTGAGAAATCAAGTGCCTTTTGTACATGGTAAGCAATCAACAACTCAGCTTGAACGTAAGCATTATCCGGCTCGATTTCTAAAATGTTTTCCATCAAGTCGATACCTTGGCGGAATTGTTTAGTATCAGAGACATTAAGGTAATGGTTAGCCTGAACAAACAACTCCAACGCGTCGGGATTCATTGGCATTCCCGCCACCAGCATCGTAGATTTCAATTTGGCATCCGACACTTTCAGCACTTGCATCAAATCCAACGACGCTTGTTGAAGCACTGTCTTTAAATGACTACTGGTTAACGCGTATTGACGACTAAACAACACTTTCTCAGATGAGTTATTGCGATATTCCACCTCTAAAAAGCTGCCACCGTCATTCTCACGAACTCTCACCACAACCGATTTACCAGGCACAATGCCAGAAGTAAACGACGCCTTCTTTAGCATGACTCGGTAATCACTGACTTGAGCAATGTCGGACATCAACTTTTGGGCGAATCCGTCTGCCAAATCGTAGCTTAATCCTTCATTCGTAAAATTATCTTGAAACTTGAACTCAATCAGATGGGTATCGATGGCTTGGGTAATACGCACTTCCGATTGCTTGTAGGTAAACACGCCCATCACTACGACCAACATACTGATCCAGATGAAGTTCATAATTCCCAATCGCCAAGGACTGATTTTGTTTTTGCTCTGAGGGGCTTTTTTCTCTTTTGACATCTCGCAGACCGCGCGAGTTAGAGGACCTGCTGGAAAGGTAACAGCTGGTGCTATAGGTAGACAATCCTCTTCCGATTCTTCAACCGAAGGTGGGATCTCTTCATTTTGCCGATTTGTGACAAACTCTTCATGCGTCATAGTAACCACGTTCGCTACCAGCTTATAGCCACGCTTGGGCACCGTGATAACGTAGTTGGTATTTTCCTCTCGACCGTCACGCAGTAGCTTACGCAACTCAAAGATGGATTGAGTCACCACTTGATCGGTCACAATCGCTCCAGCCCAAACGTACTGAATCAATTCCTCGCGGTTGAACACCTCATTCGCATGCTCCGCTAAGAAGTGCAAAAGATTAATTAAGCGTGGCTCAACAGTAACTTCCCTATCTTGTCGATACAGCTTATTTTCATCAACGCTCAAAACCCAGTCATTGATTTGAAAATAGACTCCAACCATGTATGAAAACTCTCGTATCTACAGACAGCGTTACGCTAGGAATCAGACAATGGTCGATTCCTACAAGTAACTAAAGGCAAGATTATAGGTGGGAAAGCAGCATGTACCTAGAAAAGCAAGTCGCCAAAAATGCAAACTTAAGTTAAGTGATGCAAGAATGAGACTACTCAAGTGCGGCAAGGATAGAGCAATGTGTGGCGTCATCGTCTGTATGACCACAACAAGCATCATTAATCTTCTTTAACGCTCGGCGAATTTTCGTCAGCTCGTTAATTTTCCCATCAATCAGCTCTAACTTGGCAGAAGTAATGGCTTTTACCTCTGCACAGCTGTGTTCTGTCGCTTCTAACTTAATTTCTAACAGGTCTTTAATTTCATCCAGACTCAAGCCAAGATCTTTACCTTTGAGGATAAAGTGCACCTGCTTTTGATTCTCTTCATCATACAAGCGATAGCCTGACTCACTTCGTCCTGCGGGTTTTATTAGCGCGTTTTTCTCGTAGAAACGCAATGTATCGGCAGTCACACCACAACGTTTTGCCAGTTCACCTATCTGAAACATAACTTTCCCTATTAACTATCTCGTTACTTTTAAAGCTAAAGAACGACTTTTTTGCAATTATTTTTGAGATGCCAAACGATTGCGCGAGCTTTTTTGTAATAAATTGGTTAGAATACGCGCCATCAAATGTGGAGACTATTTTCTAACCAGAAAACACCCTGCAAAGGTCTTTACCAAAACTGGCCAATATTTTACCCCAAGAGGTAAAAACAAGTTCATTTTTGGCAAACATCTTTAACTCCGTGAATTTGAGGAAAATGGAAGCATGAATAACGCTCGTCCTATTCGCCGTGCGCTTATCAGCGTATCAGACAAAACAGGTATTGTTGAGTTTGCGCAAGCTCTTGCTGAGCGCGGTGTCGATATCCTATCTACTGGTGGTACAGCTCGCCTACTTGCCGAACAAGGCATCGCCGTAACCGAAGTCTCTGACTACACTGGTTTCCCAGAAATGATGGACGGCCGCGTTAAAACGCTTCACCCAAAAGTTCACGGTGGTGTGCTTGGTCGTCGTGGCCAAGATGATGACGTGATGGAAAAGCACGGCATCAACCCTATCGATATGGTTGTCGTAAACCTATACCCATTCGCAGAAACCGTTGCCAAAGAAGGCTGTACACTAGCCGACGCTGTTGAAAACATCGATATCGGCGGCCCAACAATGGTTCGTTCTGCAGCGAAAAACCACAAAGACGTGACTATCGTTGTTAATGCAGGTGATTACGGCCGCGTAATTACAGAGATGGACGCAAACGACAAATCTCTCACTCTCGAAACTCGTTTCGACCTAGCTATCGCAGCATTCGAGCACACAGCATCTTACGACGGCATGATCGCAAACTACTTCGGCACTATGGTTCCATCTTACGGTGAGAACAAAGACGGTGATGAAGAGAGCAAATTCCCTCGTACGTTCAACCAACAGTTCGAGAAGAAGCAAGACATGCGCTACGGTGAGAACAGCCACCAAGCAGCCGCATTCTACGTTGAAGCAAACCCACAAGAAGCATCCGTTTCTACTGCTCGCCAAATCCAAGGTAAAGCCCTTTCTTACAACAACATCGCAGACACGGACGCAGCGCTTGAATGTGTGAAAGAGTTCAACGAGCCAGCATGTGTAATCGTAAAACACGCAAACCCATGCGGTGTTGCTCTAGGTAAAGACATCCTAGAAGCGTACAACCGTGCTTACCAAACTGACCCAACATCTGCATTCGGCGGCATCATTGCATTCAACCAAGAACTGGATGCTGAAACAGCAACCGCTATTGTTGAGCGTCAATTCGTTGAAGTGATCATCGCACCTTCTGTTTCTGCTGAAGCGATTGAAGTGGTTGCCGCGAAGAAGAACGTACGTCTACTTGAGTGTGGCGAATGGACAACGAAGACAACTGGCTTTGACGTGAAACGCGTGAATGGCGGTCTACTGGTTCAAGACCGCGACCAAGGCATGGTAAGCCTAGACGACCTAAAAGTGGTTTCTAAGCGCCAGCCAACAGAAGAAGAGCTAAAAGATGCACTGTTCTGCTGGAAAGTAGCGAAATACGTGAAATCTAACGCGATCGTTTACTCGAAAAGCGACATGACTATCGGTGTAGGTGCTGGCCAAATGAGCCGCGTTTACTCTGCGAAAATCGCAGGCATCAAAGCTGCAGACGAAGGTCTACAGGTTGAAGGTTGTGTAATGGCATCAGATGCATTCTTCCCATTCCGTGACGGCATCGACGCGGCTGCAGAAGCGGGCATCAAGTGTGTTATCCAACCAGGTGGTTCTATGCGTGATGACGAAGTTATTGCAGCAGCAGACGAACACGGCATGGCGATGATCTTTACCGGTATGCGTCACTTCCGCCACTAATTTAAAACACAGAATACAGAGCGGGCGCTACGCGCCCCTCGAGAATACAGAATGGATGATAGCTCTTCTGTATTCTGTTAACGAAACGTTCTGTATTCTTATCACCACCGTGATAAAAAGGATTAAAAATGAATGTATTAATTATCGGTTCAGGTGGTCGTGAACATGCGCTAGGCTGGAAAGCGGCACAAAACCCAAATGTTGAGACTATCTTCGTTGCACCAGGCAACGCTGGTACGGCTCTAGAACCAAAACTAGAAAACGTAAACATCGATGTAGAAGACATCGCTGGCCTTGTTGCTTTCGCCAAAGAGAAGGCGATTGAACTGACTATCGTTGGCCCAGAAGCACCATTGGTTATTGGTGTGGTTGATGCTTTCCGCGAAGCAGGTTTGCCAATCTTCGGCCCGACCCAAGCAGCAGCACAGCTTGAAGGCTCTAAAGCATTTACTAAAGACTTCCTTGCTCGTCACCAAATCCCAACGGGTGCTTACGCGAACTTTACTGAAATCGAACCAGCACTTGCTTACGTACGTGAACAAGGTGCACCGATTGTGGTGAAAGCAGATGGCCTTGCTGCTGGTAAAGGTGTGATTGTGGCAATGACGCTAGAAGAAGCAGAAGATGCAATCAAAGACATGCTCGCAGGTAACGCTTTTGGTGACGCTGGCAGCCGTGTAGTGATTGAAGAATTCCTGGACGGTGAAGAAGCAAGCTTCATCGTGATGGTTGATGGTGAGAACGTTCTGCCAATGGCCACCAGCCAAGATCACAAGCGCGTAGGCGACAAAGATACAGGCCCTAACACGGGTGGCATGGGGGCATACTCGCCTGCTCCAGTCGTGACACAGGAAATCCACAACCGCATCATGGAAGAAGTGATTTACCCAACCGTACGCGGCATGGCTTCTGAAGGTCATCCTTACACAGGTTTCCTATACGCAGGCCTAATGATCGACAAAGACGGTACACCTAAAGTGATTGAGTATAACTGTCGTTTTGGTGATCCAGAAACGCAACCGATCATGATGCGTATGCAATCCGATCTCGTTGATCTATGTTTAACTGCGATTGACCAAAAACTGGATCAAGTGGAATCAAAATGGGATCCACGAGCATCGATTGGTATCGTGCTAGCAGCCGGTGGTTATCCAGCAGCGTACAACAAAGGCGACGTTATTTCGGGTCTGCCACAAGTTGAAATTGAAGGCGAAAAAGTCTTCCATGCTGGTACAGATAACAAAGATGGCGACATCGTGACAAACGGTGGTCGTGTTCTTTGTGCAACCGCACTTGGCAACAGTGTATCAGAAGCGCAGCAGCGTGCTTACGAGCTTGCAAAACAGATCAGTTGGGATGGCATGTTCCATCGCAACGACATCGGCTACCGTGCAATTGCACGTGAGCAAGAAAAATAAAAACAACATAAGTTGGCTAAAAAACAAAAGGCGCACTCAGCGCCTTTTTTTATTGTTCTTGTTCGACAGAATTCGAAGCAATGTTTATTCAGAGATCAACTTTGGCCGAGAAACACAATCAAAGTCATCGTCATTGAGCATCAACAGTTCATCGACCATTGCTTTGTTTCGTGACTGCTTGCCGACAAAAGCCACATAACTGTCTACCGATGAGAGACGCTCGATAATAAATTTTGGCAGCGTCTGATTAAACTCGAGTGTCGAGAACACCTTACCTTTGCAGGTTTCAAACGATTGACCATTCCAATAACCTTGAATAAGGCTCTGATTGTTACGAGACTGCGCCTTAACCGATGCCACTACGTCATTCGCTTCTGCTTTGTAGCGCTCTAATTGGTCATGCTGGAGTGGTAAGACTTTACGGTTAACACGATATTGTTGGTAAACCGCTTCGCCATCTTTATTGAAACGGATGTGGATTTGAAAAGGCACCAACTCTTGTTTGGTATCAACTTGCTCGCCTTTTCGAATCAACTCTCGCAACTCACCTTCGTCCCAGCGATAATCACTCTGGAACCAACCATTGTCCCCCATAGTCACATAATCAGCCGCCGTACTCACACGAGTGAGTTTCTCTGTCATCCAGTACAAGCTGCTAGCATCTCCCGCAACTTTACCACCAGAAAAATGCGTGAATTGTTCTAAATTAGGAGTTTCAACCGATGAACAGCCAAAAAGGGTAAGGCTAGATAGGAGAAGTGAAGTGAGTAGATGTTTTTTCATGAAATTGCACCGAGGCAGGATACCTCGGTGCATTCTAACTTAGTTTACTGATTCTTTCAGCGCTTTACCTGCTACGAATGCTGGTACGTTAGCTGCTGCGATTTGAATCTCGTCACCAGTCTTAGGGTTACGACCAGTACGTGCAGCGCGGTGGTTTACTTTGAATGTACCAAAACCAATTAGTTGAACTTGGTCACCCTCTTTAAGTGCGCCAGTTACACCATCAAGAGTCGCTTCAAGAGCAGCTTTTGCTTGTGCTTTTGATAGGTCTGCTTTCTCTGCGATAAAGTCGATTAATTGGGTCTTGTTCATTAGGTTTCCCTTCTCATAGGTTATCGAATTCGTCTCACTCTAAAACATAAATGCCCCATCTGGCAAAGGTTTGTAAGCGATCTTTCGATTTTCTGACGTACTTTTAGCCATAATATGAGTAATAACTCACAATTTGTTACCACATACCCCCTGAAAACCCTTGCTTTCCAAGGTATTTGGACCAATTTATAAGTCACTTTTGCGGTTATAATAGCTGCAAATAACCACTATCAAACTACATTCAAGGGCAACTATGCTGCTGTTATCCATTTATATCTCTATTGCAATCGGCATTTCGTTTATCTGTTCGGTGCTGGAGGCGGTACTGCTGAGTATCAGTCCGAGCTACATTGCGCAGCTCAATCAACAGGGGCATCCCGCAGCTGGGCAATTGGCTAAGCTGAAATCAGATATCGACCGACCACTGGCATCTATTCTGACTTTAAACACCATCGCTCACACTATCGGCGCGGCCACTGCTGGTGCACAAGCTGCGGTTGTATTTGGTAGCGAAGCATTAGGTATCTTTTCGGCAGTGCTGACATTGGCGATCTTAGTGCTTTCAGAAATCGTACCGAAGACGATTGGCGCGACCTACTGGCGTCAGTTGGCACCCACTGCCGCGGTCGCATTGCGTTGGATGGTATGGGCGCTTACACCCTTTGTTTGGTTCTCAGAGCAAATCACCAAGCGTCTTGCTCGTAACCACGAAGCTCCAAAGATGCGTGATGAGCTGTCTGCAATGGCGATTCTGGCACGTGAAAGCGGTGAGTTTGCCGAGGGTGAATCAAAAATCTTAAGCAACCTGCTTGGCATCCAAGATGTACCCGTAACGCAGGTTATGACGCCACGACCAGTAGTATTCCGTGTCGATGCCACAATGACCATCAATGAGTTCCTAGAAAAACACAAAGATACGCCTTTCTCACGCCCATTGGTTTACAGCGAGCAGAAAGATAACATCATTGGTTTTGTGCATCGCCTTGAGTTGTTCAAACTACAACAATCAGGTAGTGGGCAGAAACAGTTGGGAGCAATCATGCGCCCAATTCAAGTGGTGCTAAACAATACCACTTTACCTAAAGTATTCGACCAGATGATGACTCATCGCTTACAGCTGGCACTTGTTGTTGATGAATACGGTACCGTGCTAGGTTTGGTAACGTTGGAAGATATTTTTGAACACCTCGTAGGCGAGGAGATCATCGACGAAGCAGATAAAAGCACTGACATGCAGGAGCTGGCTTACCAACGCTGGGAAAGCTGGAAAGAAATGCACGGCGTAATCGAAAGCCGCGATGACGATGAAGAAGATAACGAGCTGGAGAAGCAGGATAAAGAGCCAGAAGCTCAAGAGCCACCGAAACCCGACTCGAAAGAATCGTAATCAGCATTAGGTATAACAGCTTAAACGCACAAACAAAAAAGGCATCCAGTTAGGATGCCTTTTTCTATTTATTCAACAATTAAAGTGCAATACCGATGTTGCTCACACCTTCTTCACGTAGCTCTTCACGCAAATCTTTAATCAAGCTGATGTCACGTTCTACCGCTTCACGCAGCGGACGGAAGATAGCCCACTGGACGTCCCACTCTTCACATACGGCTTCGTTTTCTTTCTGGTTGTCGTTAGTGATTGGCTCTGCGCCTTGTGCTTGCTCTAGATCAGCAACGGTTTGTACCGACTGTTGACTCACTTTAAGCATTGAATCGAAAAGGTAATCGCGGTCCAATAGACCATGCAGTAACGTAGACAAACCCTGACACGCGTCCATCGCTGGGTAAACGCCGTAAAAATCGAACTCATCCGCACTTGGGAACAACTCTTCTAACTTCTCCAATTGACGTTCGAAGTTAATTTTCGCGTTCTTAACTGTCAAAATTTCCCATACACTATCAAGAATCGCTCGGTAAGCACGCGGGTCAGCAAATTCTGTATTCTCACAAAACATCGCATAGTTTGGATACATGCGTTCACACAGACACGCCATAAAGGTAATTTGTTGCCAAGGTTCTAGTTTTTCTAAACGAACCTGAAGAGGATTCTTAAGCATAGTCACTCAATCATTGAAGAAAAAAACAGCGAAAGTGTACTTGATTCATCACAGGGAAAAAAGTTAATGCCGCATTCAAATCAGATTTTCCTGCTCTCAGAGCATCGCGACACCTACAAAACGTTACTGGCAGAGAAAAATCTGCCCGATCTTTGCCTCACCGACCAACCAGAAGCTGCTCAGATCGTACTAGCGGATCCACCCTTACTATCACAAAGCTTAGACGAATTTTCACAGCTTGAATGGGTGCAATCCACGTTTGCTGGTGTCAACGCCTTAACATCCCCTAGCTTTCGTCAGGACTATACTCTAACTAACGTTCGAGGCATCTTTGGTCCACTGATTGCTGAATATGTTTTGGGTTACAGTATTGCCCATTATCGCCACTTTGCCCGATACCACCAGCAACAACAAAACAAACAATGGCAGCCTCACCTATACACGTCATTACAAAGTAAAACCATGGTAATTCTTGGTACCGGTAGCATTGGGGGCTATCTGGGCAACGCCGCTAAAGCAATGGGGATAAAAACTATCGGTATTAACCGCACAGGTATCCCGACTTCAGGCGGCGAGTTTCATCAGACCTTTCATATCAATGAACTAAGTAAGGCATTTGAGCAAGCCGACATCGTTGTGAATACTCTACCAAGTACACCTGAGACGCGACAGTTACTTAATCGTCAAACGCTCAGCCAACTAAATCAGGCGTTATTATTTAACGTAGGTCGTGGCGACGTACTGGATGAGACAGGGTTGCTCTTCGCTCTGAAAAACCGTTGGGTAGAACACGCCTTCTTAGATGTGTTTGAGCAAGAACCGTTATCGGTAGAGCATCCGTTTTGGAAACTACCGCAAGTCACCATCACTCCACACATTGCTGCGCTGAGTTTTCCCGAGCAAGTCATCGAGATTTTTGCTGACAACTATCTACGCTGGCGCGATGGGTTTTCATTAAATTATCAAGTGGATTTCGAAAAGGGTTACTGAGAATGTCGTTAGACGAGCTATTGCAACAAGTGAGGGCCTGCCAGATATGCGCGGATAATTTACCTTTGGGCGCAAACCCTGTCGTACAAGCCGCAAAAGGGGCACGCATCCTAATCATCGGTCAGGCCCCTGGCACACGTGTACACAAAACCTCGATACCTTGGAATGACCCAAGTGGTGATCGATTACGCCAATGGCTCGATATCGACAAAGACGTTTTCTACGACCCAAATAAAATTGCCATTGTCCCAATGGGATTCTGTTATCCAGGCAAAGGGAACTCTGGTGATTTACCGCCTCGTAAAGAATGTGCGCCCACTTGGCATAAAAAGATTCTTGAGCAGCTGCCCAATATAGAGCTCACTCTACTAATTGGTCAGTACTCGCAGCAGTACTATCTCACCAACAAACCAAAGACGCTCACGCAAACCGTTCAGCAATGGCAAGATTGGGAACCGGACTTTATCCCGCTCCCTCACCCATCTCCACGCAATACATTGTGGTTAAAGAAGAATCCTTGGTTTGAATCTGACGTCGTGCCATACCTTAAAAAACGCATTCACTCGATGCTTTAGGTTACCTATGATCTAATTGCTTGCTTATCTGTACAAGAAAATTAGAACATAAAACCCGAAATCATAAGTATTTGTTTATATTAAACTTTAACATCTAGTGTACAGCTAGAGTAGTAATTAGATCATAGTAGGCCAAATACTACTAGAGCTGTACAGCCTTGAGTCTCAGATAGAAAAACTGAATTTTAGGCAAAAAAATACCGGCACTGAATGCCGGCATTTGATTTCAAAAAAATCTAACTTACTTGTGGTATGGCTTAGATAACTCGTGTACCGCATCCACAAATACGCCCGCGTTTTCTGGCGGTACATCCAAGTGGATACCGTGACCTAGGTTGAACACATGACCAGTCCCCGTATCACCAAATCCTTCTAGGATATCCGCTACTTCTTCGCGGATGCGCTCTGGTGAAGCGTAAAGCATTGATGGGTCCATATTACCTTGCAGCGCCACTTTATCACCGATACGTGCTTTCGCGTCAGCAATGTTGATTGTCCAGTCTAGACCAACCGCATCACAGCCCGTAGCTGCGATTTGCTCAAGCCACATGCCGCCATTCTTAGTAAACAGTGTGACTGGCACGCGACGACCGTCGTTTTCACGAATCAGACCATCTACAATCTTGTGCATGTATTGCAGTGAGAACAGATTGTAATCACGAGGCGTTAGTACGCCACCCCATGTGTCAAATACCATTACCGATTGCGCACCCGCTTTAATTTGCGCGTTTAAGTACTCGATAACGCTGTCTGCCAGCTTATCTAGAAGTAGGTGCAGAGTTTGTGGTTCCGCGTACATCATCTTCTTGATCTTGGTAAACGCTTTAGAGCTACCACCTTCGATCATATACGTCGCAAGAGTCCAAGGACTACCAGAAAAACCAATCAGCGGCACTTCACCCTTCAGGTCTTTACGGATCTGGCGTACTGCGTTCATTACGTATTGCAGTTCACCTTCAGGATCTGGCAAACCAATTTTTTCCACGTCGGCTTTGCATGTAATTGGGTTATCAAAAACAGGTCCTTCACCCGCAGCAAAACGTAAACCAAGCCCCATTGCATCTGGAATCGTTAAGATGTCCGAGAATAAGATCGCGGCATCAAGAGGAAAACGGCGTAATGGTTGAAGTGTCACTTCGGATGCTAATTCTGCATTTCGACACAAAGACATGAAATCACCCGCTTCTGCACGAGTCGCTTTGTATTCTGGTAGGTAACGACCTGCCTGGCGCATCATCCATACTGGCGTGTAATCTACCGGCTCTTTTAAAAGCGCACGCAGATAACGATCATTTTTTAATTCAGTCATTCCGTAATTCCAACTGTTAGGCTTTCTGTGAAAGGGGTATTCTATCACTGATTTAAGTCCAATAGCTGTGTGCTTTGCAACCTGGATCAAGTTATTAACTTTTAAATCAATGCTTAATTTGCACCCAATCGGTATCAGTGTTAAAAATTTGTTCGCTAGCGAAAACTACAATTATAAACTGAGTACTTAGTACTCAGCATCTCATAACGACATCTTACTTACCCCCTCCCTCTCGGAGGGTTTTTTTTATCTATTTATCAGATAATTAGTGTCTATATCTTTCAGCGTCTGCTCGATAAGTGCTCTTGCAATCGTTCCTTTAGGCGCAACAGGCGGCATCTCGTCGATACCAAACCATTGTGCATCAGACAGCTCAGTGTAGTCTGGACTTAACTCTCCCGATTCATAGTCAGCTAAAAACCCCATCATCATACTGGATGGGAAAGCCCAAGGCTGGCTGCCAAAGTAACGAATATTTTTAACGAGAATTCCCGTTTCTTCATGAATTTCTCGAGCCACGCACTCTTCTAAGGTCTCACCGACTTCAAGAAAACCCGCAATAACCGTATACATACCATTTCGATGCCTTGGATGTTGGGCTAATAAGATCTGATTTTCTTTACGTACAGCAACGATAATACACGGAAATATTCTAGGATAATGAAGGGTGCGACATTCACCACACTGCATGGCTAACTGGTTATTATTAAGAAAGTTCCTTCCTCCGCACTGTGGACAAAAGCGCAAACTTTGCGTCATGTGCCCATATTGTACAGCTTTACTTAACAACATAAATAATGGCTCAGGAAAATGCAGGCAGTCACGCAGGGATACTAAGGGTAGATCATGCTCTAAATCGGCCAAGTTAAGCCACAAGACGGGCGAACCAGAATACTCACCAATGGGTCTTGCACTCGTTACTGGCAGTGATAACTGCTCTGCAGACCCGAAAGGCACAGCACCATCCACCAGCCAAATTTCACTTCCTGCAACAACACACCAGTATGCATTTATCGCGCGGTTAACATCACCTTTTCTTAACATTACACCATCCCTTTGCTTGAAGTTCGTTCATTTTACTGGCAATCTAATTTCATACTAGAGTTTATCGTTAAGTAAATGTGCACTCTAAATTCTAGTAAGGACAAGAGTTTGTAATAACTTTACTAACTTTGCTTTGCAAAGGATACGTTCGCCGATGGGCGATCAGATCATGAGGGCATGGTCATGCTAAGAAAATTCAAACAAACACAAGACCAGTGGGGTGGCTCAAGTGATGTCATTGATCACTGGTTAGAGACACGACAATCCCTGATTGTTGAATATTGTAAGCTTGCAGCGCTGCAACCTTGTTCTAAAACCAATGTTATTGAACTCCCATCTCCTTCCGAACTGCAGGATTTCTGTCAGCACCTCGTTGATTACATCTCCGAAGGCCACTTTAAAATTTATGACATGGTTATGGACCGTTGGAAAGCAACCGGCTTTGTCGTGACTAATGAGATCAATCAAACCTATGGTCAAATTGTTCTAACGACTGAACCATTATTGAACTTTAACGATAAGTACTCAGAAGTGACTGAAGATGATGAATTAAATGATTTCGATTCTGATATGTGTCTCATTGGGGAAATTCTTGAGACTCGCTTTGAAGTCGAGGACTATCTGATACAGCAAATCGCAGAAAGCCTGTCTATGCCACCTGGAGCTTAGTATTTGCAAACATTCAGAAATAGAGTGAGAGAAAAGACTGACGATCATCGTCGGTCTTTTTTGTTTCTAGCTTTATCGAAAATCCCACCGGAAGAACAAAGTAGTATAAAAACTAAAAAGGCACCCGAAGGTGCCTTTTTCTTAAGCTTTTAACGATTACTCGTTATATGACTTACTCTTCAGAAGAGAAACCAGCGTTTAGAAGTGCCGCTAGGTTATCCGTTGCTTGCTCAGCAGAAGGACCATCTTGCGCTTCAGAACGTTTAGCTTGACGCTCTTGGTGGTATGCGAAACCAGTACCAGCTGGGATCAGACGACCAACAATTACGTTCTCTTTCAGACCACGTAGGTCATCACGCTTACCAGAAACCGCAGCTTCTGTTAGTACGCGAGTTGTCTCCTGGAACGATGCCGCAGAGATGAACGACTCAGTCGCTAGAGATGCTTTAGTAATACCTAGTAGTTCACGTTCGAAACGTGCAGGCTCTTTGCCTTCAGCTTCTAGGTTACGGTTAGCAATCTTAACTTGTGAGTACTCAATCTGTTCACCAGGTAGGAACTCAGAGTCACCAGAGTGAGTAATAGTACACTTACGCAGCATCTGACGAACGATAGTTTCAATGTGCTTATCGTTAATCTTAACGCCTTGTAGACGGTAAACTTCCTGTACTTCGTTAGCAATGTACTGCGTTACCGCGTGTACGCCACGTAGACGTAGGATGTCATGTGGAGACTCTGGACCATCTGCGATCACGTCACCACGTTCAACTTTTTCACCTTCGAATACGTTCAACTGACGATGCTTAGGAATCATCTCTTCGTAAGCTTCACCGCTTTCACGTGTGATCACTAGGCGACGTTTACCTTTCGTCTCTTTACCAAAGCTCACAGTACCTGTGTGCTCAGCAAGGATTGCAGGCTCTTTCGGCTTACGTGCTTCAAATAGGTCAGCAACTCGTGGAAGACCACCGGTGATATCTTTGTTACCGCCAGACTTCTGAGGAATACGTGCTAGTGTTGCACCAACACCTACTGCTGCGCCATCTTCGATGTTCACAATCGCTTTACCAGGTAGGAAGTAGTGAGCTGGCATATCAGTACCAGGGATCATTACATCGTTACCTTGCTCGTCAACAAGTTTGATAGCTGGACGCATATCTTTACCTGCTGAAGGGCGAGCTGCTGGGTCAGTTACTTCGCTTGAAGATAGACCAGTTAGGTCATCCGTTTGACGAGATACTGTTACGCCGTCGATCATATCTACGAACTGGATGCGACCTGCTACCTCGGTAATGATAGGTAGTGTGTGCGCTTCCCAGTTTGCAACTGTTTCGCCAGCTTGAACTGTATCACCATCGCCTTTGCTTAGTAGCGTACCGTAAGGCAGTTTGTGTTTCTCTTTAGTACGACCAAACTCATCAACGATAGTTAACTCTGTCGCACGAGAAGTGATAACGATCTTACCGTCATCAGCCAATACAGATTTAGCGTTGTGTAGCTTGATAGAACCGTTGTTCTTAACTTGAACACTGTTCTCTGCCGCTGCTGTCGATGCCGCACCACCGATGTGGAACGTACGCATCGTTAGCTGTGTACCTGGCTCACCGATAGACTGAGCAGCAATAACACCCACTGCTTCACCTTGGTTCACTAGGTGACCACGTGCTAGGTCACGACCGTAACATTGTGCACAACAACCGAAGTCAGAATCACACGTTACTACAGAGCGCACTTTCATGCTGTCTACTGAGTTCTCTTCCATGATTTGACACCACTTCTCATCGATCAGGGTGTTACGTGGAATAAGAACGTCTTCAGTGCCAGGTTTTAGTACGTCTTCAGCAACAACACGACCAAGAGCAAGCTCAGAAAGTGCAACTTTAACATCACCACCCTCGATGTGAGGCATCATGTCGACACCTTCGTGAGTGCCACAGTCATGTTCAGTTACAACAACGTCTTGAGCAACGTCTACTAGACGACGAGTTAGGTAACCCGAGTTCGCTGTTTTCAGTGCCGTATCCGCAAGACCCTTACGAGCACCGTGCGTTGAGATAAAGTACTGAAGTACGTTTAGACCTTCTTTAAAGTTCGCTGTGATCGGCGTTTCGATGATTGAACCATCTGGACGCGCCATCAGACCACGCATACCCGCAAGCTGACGAATCTGTGCTGCAGAACCACGAGCGCCCGAGTCCGCCATCATATAGATGCTGTTGAATGACTCTTGCTGTTCCTCTTCACCGTCACGGTTAACTACCGTTTCAGATGAAAGGTTTTCCATCATTGCTTTCGCAACACGGTCGTTGGTCGATGCCCAGATATCGATAACTTTGTTGTAGCGTTCGCCCGCAGTAACAAGACCTGATTGGTACTGTTCCTGGATTTCACGTACTTCTTCTTCCGCTTCTGCGATTTCAGTGTACTTAGCTGCAGGTACAACCATATCGTCGATACCAACAGATACACCAGAAAGTGCCGCGTATGCGAAACCTGTGTACATGATTTGATCAGCGAAGATTACTGTGTCTTTCAGACCGAGTTTACGGTACGCCTCGTTAAGTAGGTTAGAGATTTGCTTCTTACCTAGCTTTTGGTTAACGATGCTGTACGGTAGACCAGCTGGCACGATTTGCCATAGCATTGCACGACCAACAGTGGTGTCTACCATCTTGGTTTCTGTAGTGCTGTTGCCGTCTTCGTCTACAACAGTTTCTGTAATACGTACTTTAACGCGTGCGTGAAGCTCAGCTTGTTTAGTGCGGTATGCTTTCTCAGCCTCTTCTGGGCCAGAAAGGTACATGCCTTCACCTTTCACGTTGATCTTTTCACGAGTCATGTAGTACAGACCCAATACAACGTCCTGAGAAGGTACGATGATCGGATCACCTGACGCTGGCGACAGAATGTTGTTTGTCGACATCATCAGAGTACGAGCTTCAAGCTGTGCCTCTAGAGTTAGAGGTACGTGAACCGCCATTTGGTCACCATCGAAGTCCGCGTTGTACGCCGCACAAACAAGTGGGTGTAGCTGAATCGCTTTACCTTCGATCAGTACTGGTTCGAACGCCTGGATACCTAGACGGTGAAGTGTAGGTGCACGGTTCAATAGTACTGGGTGTTCACGGATTACTTCGTCTAGGATATCCCAAACGACCGCTTCTTCACGCTCTACCATTTTCTTAGCGGCTTTGATTGTAGTCGCAAGGCCACGAGTCTCTAGCTTGCTGTAGATGAATGGTTTGAATAGCTCAAGTGCCATCTTCTTAGGAAGACCACACTGGTGTAGACGCAGGTATGGACCTACTGTGATTACAGAACGGCCAGAGTAGTCTACACGTTTACCTAGAAGGTTCTGACGGAAACGACCTTGTTTACCCTTGATCATATCAGCAAGAGATTTCAGAGGACGCTTGTTAGAACCTGTGATCGCACGACCACGACGACCGTTATCTAGTAGCGCATCAACAGACTCTTGCAGCATACGTTTTTCGTTACGTACGATGATGTCCGGAGCAGCTAGCTCTAGAAGACGCTTCAAACGGTTGTTACGGTTGATCACACGACGGTATAGATCGTTAAGATCAGAAGTCGCAAAGCGGCCGCCATCTAGAGGTACGAGAGGACGTAGATCTGGCGGAAGTACTGGAAGTACAGTTAGGATCATCCACTCAGGGTTGTTACCCGATGCGATGAACGCTTCTACCAGCTTAAGACGCTTAGTTACTTTCTTACGCTTAGTTTCAGAGTTTGTTGTCTCTAACTCTTCACGCATTTGTTCTGCTTCAGCGTGCATATCCATAGAACCTAGTAGGTCCTTGATAGCTTCCGCACCCATCTTAGCAGTGAACTCGTCGCCCCACTCTTCTAGACGATCTAGATACTCTTCTTCAGTAAGCATCTGACCTTTTTCTAGATCAGTCATACCAGGCTCTGTTACTACGTACATTTCGAAGTACAGAACGCGTTCGATATCACGTAGAGGGATATCCATTAGTAGACCGATACGAGACGGTAGCGATTTTAGGAACCAGATGTGAGCTACTGGTGAAGCCAGTTCAATGTGGCCCATACGGTCACGACGAACTTTAGTTTGTGTAACTTCTACACCACACTTCTCACAGATAACACCACGGTGCTTCAGGCGCTTGTACTTACCACAAAGACATTCGTAGTCTTTAACTGGACCAAAGATACGCGCACAGAACAGACCATCGCGTTCAGGTTTGAACGTACGATAGTTGATCGTTTCAGGTTTTTTAACTTCACCGAAAGACCATGAACGGATCATGTCTGGTGAAGATAGACCGATTTTGATTGCATCAAATTCTTCGGTCTTATGCTGTGCTTTTAGAAAGTTTAATAAGTCTTTCACAATCAGCTCCTGTAAGGAGTTAAAAGGAGCTCACTTGCTAAAGTGAGCACCTTCTTCCAAATAATCGCTTTGATTCTCTCGACTTTCATCAAGAGAGAAAAGGATTACTCTTCGTCTTCTAGCTCGATGTTGATACCTAGCGAGCGGATCTCTTTCAACAGTACGTTGAACGATTCTGGCATGCCAGGTTCCATGCTGTGGTTACCGTCTACGATGTTCTTGTACATCTTAGTACGGCCGTTAACGTCATCCGACTTAACCGTTAGCATTTCTTGTAGCGTGTAAGCAGCACCGTATGCTTCTAGTGCCCATACTTCCATCTCACCGAAACGCTGACCACCGAACTGAGCTTTACCACCTAGTGGCTGCTGAGTTACTAGGCTGTACGAACCAGTTGAACGAGCGTGCATCTTGTCATCAACAAGGTGGTTCAGTTTCAGCATGTACATGTAACCAACAGTTACAGGACGCTCAAACGCATCACCTGTGCGACCATCAAACAGTGTTAACTGACCTGATGTTGGTAGATCTGCTAGCTCAAGAAGTGCTTTGATTGACTCTTCTGGAGCGCCATCAAATACAGGAGTCGCGATTGGTAGACCGCCACGCAAGTTCTTGATCAGAGTACGTACTTCATCATCAGATAGAGAAGCAATGTCTACTTTCTGGCGAGTGTCGCCTAGATCGTAAACTTTTTGTAGGAACTCGCGGAATTTCGCTAGTTCTTGCTGCTCTTTAACCATCTGGTTGATCTTGTCACCGATACCTTTCGCTGCCAGACCTAAGTGTACTTCTAGGATCTGACCGATGTTCATACGCGAAGGTACACCCAGTGGGTTAAGTACGATGTCTACAGGCTGACCTTTCTCATCGTATGGCATGTCTTCAACAGGGTTGATCTTAGAGATTACACCCTTGTTACCGTGACGACCCGCCATCTTATCACCAGGCTGAATGCGACGTTTAACCGCTAGGTAAACCTTAACGATCTTCAGGACGCCAGGTGCTAAATCATCACCTTGAGTGATCTTACGACGCTTAGTTTCGAACTTCTTATCGAAGTCAGCTTTTAGCTCATCCCACTGCTCAGCAAGTTGCTCAAGCTGAGTTTGTAGTGCGTCATCTTCTAGCGTTAGTTCTAGCCACTTCTTACGATCAGTTGTGTCTAGTTTCGCTTCAGAGTAACCGCCTTCAATCAATACAGCTTTAACACGGTTTAGAAGGCCGCCCTCAAGAATCTGGAATTCTTCAGTTAGGTCTTTCTTCGCTTCTTTAAGCTGCATCTGTTCGATTTCAAGCGCACGCTTGTCTTTCTCTACGCCATCGCGAGTAAAGACTTGAACGTCGATGATCGTACCTGATACAGAGTTAGGTACACGTAGTGAAGTATCTTTAACGTCAGATGCTTTTTCACCGAAGATTGCACGTAGTAGCTTCTCTTCAGGCGTTAGCTGAGTTTCACCTTTAGGTGTAACTTTACCAACTAGGATGTCGCCACCCTTAACTTCAGCACCGATGTAAACGATACCTGACTCGTCTAGTTTAGACAGAGCAGACTCACCTACGTTTGGAATATCCGCTGTGATCTCTTCAGAACCAAGCTTAGTATCACGCGCCACACAAGTCAGTTCTTGGATGTGGATAGTCGTGAAACGGTCTTCTTGAACTACGCGCTCAGATACTAAGATCGAGTCTTCGAAGTTGTAACCGTTCCAAGGCATGAACGCGATACGCATGTTTTGACCAAGCGCTAGTTCACCAAGGTCTGTTGAAGGACCATCAGCAAGAACGTCACCGCGTGATACAGGCTCACCTGGCATCACACATGGGCGCTGGTTAATACATGTGTTCTGGTTAGAACGTGTGTATTTAGTCAGGTTGTAGATGTCGATACCAGCTTCACCTGGTACTAGCTCTTCTTCGTTAACTTTAACAACGATACGAGAAGCATCTACTGACTGGATTACACCACCACGTTTAGCAACTGCAGTTACACCTGAGTCAACTGCTACGTTACGTTCAATACCAGTACCAACAAGCGGTTTGTCAGCTTTCAGTGTTGGAACTGCCTGACGTTGCATGTTCGCACCCATCAATGCACGGTTCGCATCATCGTGTTCTAGGAACGGGATAAGCGATGCAGCGATAGATACAACCTGGTTTGTCGCAACGTCCATGTACTGAGCGTGCTCACGAGGGTGTAGACCAGATTCACCTTTCTGACGAGCTGTGATCAGCTCATCTGCAAAAGTACCATCTTCGTTTAGCTTAGCGTTCGCCTGTGCGATAACGAATTGGCCTTCTTCGATTGCAGATAGGTAATCTACTTCGTCTGTTACTACGCCATCTACAACGCGACGGTATGGTGTCTCTAGGAAACCGTACTCGTTACAACGCGCAAACGCAGATAGAGAGTTGATCAGACCGATGTTTGGACCTTCAGGCGTTTCGATAGGACATAGACGACCGTAGTGAGTTACGTGTACGTCACGTACTTCGAAGCCAGCACGTTCACGAGTTAGACCGCCAGGACCCAATGCAGAAATACGACGCTTGTGCGTTACTTCTGATAGCGGGTTGTTTTGGTCCATGAACTGTGAAAGCTGTGAAGAGCCAAAGAATTCTTTAACTGCCGCAGAAATTGGCTTCGCGTTGATCAAGTCTTGAGGCATGATTGCGTCAAGATCGCCTAGGCTTAGACGCTCTTTAACTGCACGCTCAACACGTACTAGACCTACACGGAACTGGTTCTCAGCCATTTCGCCTACAGAACGGATACGACGGTTGCCTAGGTGGTCGATATCGTCCACTTCGCCCTTACCGTTACGGATCGCGATCAGCTTCTTCATCACTTCGATGATATCAGTTTCATCAAGCGTGCCTTGCTCTTGAGCATCTTCACGGCCGATAGAGCTGTTGAACTTCATACGACCAACAGTCGATAGATCGTAACGCTCTTCAGAGAAGAATAGGCTTTCGAATAGAGCTTCTGCAGCTTCTTTTGTTGGCGGCTCACCAGGGCGCATCATGCGGTAGATTTCTACCAATGCAGAAATACGATCAACCGTGCTGTCGATACGTAGTGTTTCTGACATGAATGGACCGTGGTCTAGATCGTTCGTGAATAGAACTTCTAGCGCTTTGTGGCCAGCCTGAGATAGGTTCGCTAGTGCTTCCAGGCTGATTTCCTGGTTAGCGTTAACAATGATCTCGCCAGTTGCTTCATTGATGTAATCTTTAGATGCAACTTTACCAACGATGTACTCAACTGGTACTTCGATGTGATCAACGCCATCTTTTTCTAGTTGGCGGATATGACGAGCTGTTACGCGACGACCCTGCTCAACGTAAACTTTACCATTTGCTTCGATGTCGAATGACGCAGTTTCACCACGTAGACGATCAGGAACCAACTCCATCAATAGAGTTTGGTCTTTCACTTCGAAGTTCACTTTCTCGAAGAAGATATCTAGGATTTCTTCTGTCGACTTACCTAGTGCTCGAAGGATGATCGATGCTGGTAGCTTACGACGGCGGTCGATACGAACGTACAAGTTATCCTTAGGATCAAACTCGAAATCAAGCCATGAACCACGGTAAGGAATAACACGTGCGTTGTATAAAACTTTACCTGAAGAGTGGGTCTTACCCTTATCGCTGTCGAAGAACACGCCTGGGCTTCGGTGCAGCTGGGATACGATAACCCTCTCGGTACCGTTGATTACGAAGGTACCATTGTCTGTCATGAGTGGAATTTCACCCATGTAGACTTCTTGTTCTTTAATGTCTTTTACAGTACCTGCTGGCGCGTCTTTATCAAAGATAACTAGGCGTAGTTTTACACGTAGTGGCTTTGAGTAAGTTACACCGCGGATTTGACATTCTTTAACGTCAAAAACTGGCTCACCAAGACGGTAGCTAACGTATTGCAGCTCAGAATTGCCGTTGTAGCTCTGAATCGGAAATACAGAACGGAAAGCGGCTTCAAGACCGTATTGACCTTCAGGATCCTGTTCGATAAATTTGTCGAACGAATCGAGCTGGATCGATAGCAGGTATGGAATGTCCAAAACTTGTGGACGAGTACCAAAGTCCTTACGGATGCGCTTTTTCTCGGTATAAGAGTAAACCATGGGGTTCCTCAGCTCGCTGATAAGTGACCCAAACTGTCCGCCCGCTCCTAGTTACTTAAGGGGGGTAAGGGACAGTGACTAATATAGCTGTTTACTGTAGTGACATTTCATTTCGTAAGAATGAAATGTTTTTTGCATGGATATCAGGCGCTTAAACAGCGGGAAAATTCGCCTATACCCTACAGCGCAAAAAGGCCGGTGGTTAAAAAACCACCAGCCAATTAGCCGTTAGGCTAAGAAACTATGCAATAATTACTTAACAGCAACAGTTGCACCAGCTTCTTCTAGCTGAGCTTTAAGAGCTTCAGCTTCTGCTTTCTCAACACCTTCTTTAAGAGGTGCTGGAGCGCCGTCTACTAGAGCTTTAGCTTCTTTAAGACCTAGGCCAGTTGCGCCACGTACTGCTTTGATTACAGCAACTTTGTTACCGCCAGCAGCTTCTAGGATTACGTCGAATTCAGTTTGCTCAGCAGCAGCTTCGCCTGCAGCAGCGCCGCCAGCTACAACAGCAGCAGCAGCAGAAACACCGAATTTCTCTTCCATTGCTTCGATTAGTTCAACAACTTGCATTACAGACATTTCTGCAACTGCGTCTAGGATTTGCTCGTTAGTAATAGACATAACAATTCTCTTTTAAGTCAACAATAAGTTTATTAAGCAACCAGTAAAAAGCAAGGCTTATGCCGCTGCTTCTTGTTTTTGATCGCGGATAGCTGCGATAGTACGCGCCAGCTTGCCAGCCGAAGCTTCTTTCATGCACATCATTAGGCGTGCAATTGCTTCGTCGTAAGTTGGTAGTGTTGCTAGTACTTCAGCGTCAGTTAAAGCGCCTTCAAATGCAGCAGCTTTGATCTCGAAATCTTTGTTCTCTTTAGCGAAGTCTTTGAAAAGACGCGCTGCAGCACCTGGGTGCTCATTAGAGAATGCGATTAGAGTAGGACCAGTGAAAGTGTCAGTTAGACACTCGTACTCAGTACCTTCAACCGCACGACGAGCAAGAGTGTTACGAACAACTCTCATGTAAACGCCAGCTTCACGAGCTTGTTTACGTAGAGAAGTCATCGCGCCAACTTGAACGCCACGAGAATCAGCTACAACTGCAGAAAGTGCACCACTGGCAGCTTCGTTGACTTCAGCAACAATTGCTTTTTTGTCTTGAAGGTTTAAAGCCATCTTGGATTTACTCCTGGTTGTCGTTACACCACTCACTATCATCACGACAGTGAGAGCTATTGAGGTGCTTCCCCAGAAGAAAGTTAACTATATTACATAGAGCTTTCTGTCAGTTCGGGCACCATCTACGTAGGATAATTAAGTTTGCTTTTACACAAACACCTACGGTCTTGGACGGAGACTGGGTCTTAATTCATTTCGAACTAGGAGACAGTTCAAAGAACCAAAGTTCAGCCCCAACCACAAATATTAGGCGCAAAATTATACACTAATTTTGCGCCTAAGCAAATAAATTATGCTTGAGTGTTCAGGCTAGCCTGATCAACAGCAACACCAGCACCCATAGTAGTAGAGATGCTTACTTTCTTCAGGAAAGTACCTTTCGCTGAAGATGGCTTAGCTTTCTTCAGAGCAACTAGAAGTGCTTCTAGGTTCTCTTTGATCTGCTCAGCAGAGAAGTTTGCTTTACCGATAGTAGTGTGGATGATACCGTTTTTGTCGTTACGGTAACGAACCTGACCAGCTTTAGCGTTTTTAACTGCTTCAGCAACGTTAGGAGTTACAGTACCAACTTTAGGGTTTGGCATAAGACCGCGAGGACCTAGGATAGTACCTAGTTGACCTACAACGCGCATTGCATCTGGAGAAGCAACAACTACGTCAAAGTTCATTTCGCCTTTCTTAACTTGCTCAGCAAGATCTTCCATACCTACGATGTCTGCGCCAGCTTCTTTAGCTGCTTCAGCGTTAGCACCTTGAGTGAACACTGCAACGCGGATTTCGCGGCCAGTACCGTGAGGTAGTACAGTTGCACCACGTACGTTCTGGTCAGATTTACGAGCATCAATGCCTAGGTTAACAGCAACGTCTACAGACTCAACGAATTTAGCAGTCGCTAGTTCTTGAAGAAGAGCAACAGCTTCGTTGATTTCGTATTCTTTAGTTACGTCAACTTTTTCGCGGATTACGCGCATGCGCTTAGTTAGTTTTGCCATCTTATTAACCCTCTACCACTAGGCCCATTGAACGAGCAGTACCAGCGATAGAACGCTTCATCGCTTCGATGTCAGCACCAGTCATATCAGCAGCTTTAGTTTCTGCGATTTCTTGGATTTGAGCGTCAGTTACAGTACCAACTTTTTCAGTGTTTGGACGACCTGAACCAGACTTAACGCCAGCAGCTTTCTTAAGAAGAACAGCAGCAGGTGGAGTCTTAGTTACGAACGTGAAAGAACGGTCGCTGTATACTGTGATAACTACTGGAGTTGGTAGACCTTTCTCAATAGATTCTGTTTTTGCGTTGAACGCTTTACAGAATTCCATGATGTTCACACCGTGTTGACCTAGTGCAGGACCTACTGGTGGACTAGGGTTAGCCATACCAGCAGCAACTTGTAGCTTGATGTAAGCTTCAACTTTCTTAGCCATGATAATTCCTAAGTTTGGGTACAAACGCTAATCGCGGATCAGCTCCCCGTTTGTGTAAGAAACTTTTTACTTCACTTGAAGTAAAAAGGCGCGAAATTATAGTCATAATCCGCGCCTTATACAACCCTAAAAAGGTGATTTTTTATACTCTTTAACGAAGAGTCTTAGTCCAGCTTTTCAACCTGACCAAATTCAAGCTCAACTGGTGTCGCACGACCAAAGATCGATACAGACACTTTCAGGCGGCTCTTCTCGTAATCCACTTCTTCAACAGTACCGTTGAAGTCAGCAAATGGACCTTCGTTAACACGTACCACTTCACCCGCTTCGTACATTGTACGCGGACGAGGCGCTTCACTCGCTTTCTCAAGACGATTAAGAATCGCGTCAGCCTCTTTATCCGTGATAGGTGCCGGACGGTCTGAGGTACCACCAATGAAGCCCATGACACGCGGCACACTGCGTACTAGGTGCCATGATTCATCGTTCATAATCATCTGAACAAGGACGTAACCTGGGAAGAACTTACGCTCAGACTTGCGACGCTGACCCGCGCGCATTTCCACTACTTCTTCAGTAGGAACCAGTACTTCACCGAATAGCTCTTCCATGCCGTGCATTTTGATATGCTCGCGCAGAGATTGAGCTACACGACCTTCAAATCCAGAGAAGGCTTGAACCACATACCAGCGTTTTTTTGGAGCTTCACTCATGAATAAAAACCCTCTATACCCCAGTTGCTAGAGCTACTAGACGAACCATAATTCCGTCAATACCCCATAGCACTAGAGCCATTACAATACTTACAGCTAAAACGATCAGTGTTGTTTGCATGGTTTCTTGGCGAGTAGGCCAAACAACTTTACGTACTTCCATACGAGATTCTTTTGCAAAACTGATCGCTGCTTTACCTTTAGTCGTTGTTGCTGCAACGCCTAAGGCAGCTGCAATAAGAACAACAACGCCTGCAGCACGAACCACTACAGACATTTCACCATACAGGTAATTACCCACAACAGCGGCAGCTGCCAATACGAAAGCGGCTACCCACTTAAACGTATCTGCTGCGTTTGAGCTATCAGGAGTTTCAGCATTATTTGCTTTCATAAAACCAACCTGTTACAAGTCTTAATATAGACGACAACAACCCCGCTGTTGCAGGGCAAACTCCATATCGCTGAAAAAATCAGCGTACTCTTCTTAAGATTAAGCCTCTTTGCTTAATCTTGCTCTGCGCCCAACCCACTTCTGAACAAGAAAACAGCAAAAATAATGTTGAGTGCAGAAAAAGGGCATCAAATGATGCCCTTTTTGCTACTGGTTCGTCAAATCTAATTCAAGATTTTCCGAAAGCATCGCTAATTCGCTATGAATTAGTCGAAGATCTTAGCAACAACACCAGCACCTACTGTACGGCCACCTTCACGGATCGCGAAACGTAGAC
>NZ_JAWOQO010000318.1:0-1001 GCF_033337345.1 Vibrio sp. YT-18
GAGGAGAAAATCCAACGACATTGGTTTAGCCATAGTCAATTCGTTGCGGAGAATATCACACTCTTAGCACTTTTCTGTGATGCAAATCACCCTATTTTTGCAGTTTCTCAAACTTGAGAAGAACTCAGTAAATGGATGAATGGCAACTAATTTTTACAATAAGAAATGCGAATAACAGGAAAGAAAACAGCCCATCAAAGATGAGCTGTTCGGTAATGATTCAATGCTGTGGAACTATTGCATTTAAATTTTGTCTGTCACCGCAAGTGTTGCTGCAAGCACGTCTTGCCCAAACATCACGCTGCGCTCAGGAGACCAACCGTACAACGGATCAGGGTGGTTGTTATTGTCTTTGAATGGCATCTCAATTGTGTACGATAAGCACTTAAATTGCTCGGCAACCCAATTTGAACCAACCGTCAGGTTTGCCTTGCCTGGTTCGTCTTTGTCGTAGCCAATTTCATCTTGGAACTCTGGCGTAATAGTCAACAGTGCTTGTTTGAATGCATTTTCCAGCGCCGCTAAGTTTTCATCGTACGATGGGATGCCTTCAGAGCCTGCAACAAAGTTGTATGGGATCGCTTCATCACCGTGAACATCTAAGAACATATCCACGCCCGTTTCGAGCATACGTTCACGAACAAGGAACACCTCTGGGCTTTTCTCCATTGAAGGCGTTTGCCATTCACGGTTTAGGTTTACACCAACCGCATTCGTGCGTAGGTGCCCACGAATACCACCATCTGGGTTCATGTTAGGTACAACGTAAAGCACTGCTTTCTCAAGTAATGCACGGGCAACCGTATCGTTTTCATCCAGCAGACGCTGAATCATACCTTCCATAAACCACTCGGCCATGGTTTCGCCCGGATGCTGACGCGCAATCATCCAGATTTTCTTTTTGCCTTCTTCTGGCTCACCGAAAGTAAGCAAGCTCATGTCATTGCCATCTAGCGTATGACCAAGCGTCTCTAGTTGGCAGTGGTGCGCGCTTTGTGCCA
>NZ_JAWOQO010000319.1:0-1000 GCF_033337345.1 Vibrio sp. YT-18
TTCAGCCAATAATGAGCAAGTCGATCAGCTCTCCGTTGTCATCAATATGGTGCGAGAGGGGTTAGGGTGGTCGTGGCTACCCAAGGCATTAACCAAGCCTAAGTTTAAAGCAGAAGGTATCGAGCCTGTGAGTATCGACCTAATGCTAGAAGGGATGAAGCTGCCGCTTTCAATGTGGTGCCCGCACGCGAAATATTTAAAGGATATTAAAGCGTCGATAATGCACGCAGTACATGAACATGTTGAGTCGTACAACCCGTAATGTATTGATAGGTCGATAGCGCTTTAACGTAAGGAATTATCAAGGATGAATATGAGATCGAACTACCATGTCCACGAGGATATGTATGTTCAAGCCCGAAAAGAGGGCTGGGAAGGATGGGGAGGCAATGAGCGCATGTCGCAAGCCATTCTTGTTCAGCGCTTTACTGAGCTAGAAGGAGCTCCGACTTTTGGCAAACTCTTGGAAGTTGGCTGCGGCGAAGGGCATCACTGTCGAGCATTTTTTAAATTAGGCTTTGAAGTAACAGGTATTGATATTTCACCGACTGCCATATCTTGGGCAAAAGAAAAAGCGAGAGATACTGGCAATCAAGGGGTGTTTTACGTCGCGGACTTGACCGAGAAAACGCTTGAGATTCCAGAGATCTATGATGTGGTGATCGACGGAAACTGTTTACACTGCATCATTGGTGAAGATCGGAATACTTTTCTAGGTCATATCTATAATTCTTTGGTTGAAAATGGCGTTTTCTTTGTGAGCAGCTTGTGTGCCAAAGACAGTAATAGCTACGAAATCACCAAAAATGACCATGTTTATCGACATGTATCTTCACAACAATCTTTGATTACGGAACTAGAACAGTCAGGCTTTCGTGTGGTTACTGCAAACGTCTACGAACGAGATGAGATAAATCACATTACTATACATGCTGTAAAAGTTGTTTATTCGTAATGAAATCGGTATTGTTTCCAGTCACGCCTTAGATAGCCATTATTA
>NZ_JAWOQO010000032.1:0-22085 GCF_033337345.1 Vibrio sp. YT-18
CTATGCGTTGGTTAAAGTGATTAAGGTGGTTCGCGGCAGCTTCAGTATTGCGTTGCTCACCCCTTAACAGGGCGTTATATGCACGGGAGAGTTCAGTGAGCAAAAGGATTGAAAATAGAGAAGTCAAAGCGTGTCCTGTTGTACTTCGAAAGTCACTGTCTGCTCTAGAATTACTGCTATTTGAACATCCTTTAGCTGATGTGCAGTTGGTAAAAGGGACATTAGAATTAACAGACTGCTCAGTGGAAAGTGCAGCACTTAGGGAGCTTAAAGAGGAATCGGGTATATCCAAAGTTTCCAGTACCAAGTATCTCGGTGTTTGGGAAAGCGGTTTTCAAAATCAACTTTGGCATTTTGTTCTTTGTGAAGTCGCGGAAGACCTGCCGAATAACTGGAGTTTTTACACGCAAGATGATGGCGGCCATGAGTTTAACTTTTTCTGGCATAAGCTCGGAGATAGTCCGAAATTTAAATGCCATAAGGTGTTCTCTAATGCCATTAAGCAAGTCGAAATTCTGTGCATATAACAAACAATTTAAGAGTGATTCACCACGCTTGGTATTTTTGGTTTAGGTCAGGTTCAGTGGTTACGGTGTCAAAATTAGGTTGTGTGGTCGCGTGGTTCACACCTTAATTGGGCGTTAAGTATCTTTTTGGTATCTACCGGTTGATTCTTATTAGTTAATACAATAAATTAGCAGCGAAGAGGCGAAAGGTTTAACTTTCTGCTGTCTATCTGCGGTGGTCATGAAAATGTTTCTTTTTCCCCGTGTATGTCACACTTGTGGCGTCATGGTACTCGATATAAGAGAAAACAAAATCGCCTCTTCACTTTCAAGGTAATAAAATGATTTATATCAATTATTTTGTATCTCAGTTGAGTACACAACTGCCCAAAATTACCCTTCGCCCCTGGGGACGTTCTCTTAAGCACTGCACAAGTGTTGATGATTTAGCTCACTTTCTAGGGTTTAATTCTTACGGTGAGCTTAACTCGTTGGTGTATCCTCATACTAAAAACCTTTATAAATCTTTCTCGATTTCTAAAAAGAGTGGTGGTGAAAGAAATATTAAGGCTCCGAAGAGTAAGCTTAAAAGCATTCAAAGGTGGATCGGTCAAGACTTAGAGAATTACTACCGACCAAGATCTGCTTCTCATGGTTTTATTAATGGAAAGAGCATTATTACTAATGCAAAAGGGCATGTAGATAAAAGGTTTGTCTTAAACATAGATTTAGAAGACTTTTTCACCACAATTCACTTTGGGCGAGTAAAAAGTCTGTTTCAAGCCCACCCACTTAATTTGTCTCACTCAGTTGCAACAGTCTTAGCTCATATATGCTGTAATGAGGGAGTTTTACCCCAAGGTGCACCAACATCTCCAATTATATCAAATATGATTGCATATAAGTTAGATAAAGAGCTTACTAATTTAGCGATAAAAAATAGGTGCACCTACACGCGTTATGTTGATGATATAACTTTTTCGTTTACTCAAAAACTAGGTCGATTGCCCCGTTCAATTATTAAGGTAACAAAACAAGCAGATATTGGGTAATGATCTCTTAGGAGTAATTAGTACAAATGGTTTTCGTATAAATAGTAAAAAAACAAGGCTATTATCTAGAGACCAAAGACAAGAAGTAACAGGGCTTACCGTAAATGATAAGTTGAATATTCCTCGAACTTTTATTAGAGAAACTAGGTCAATGCTATATGCTTGGAAGAAGCATGGTCTTATAGAAGCTGAAGAAGAGTATATCAAAAAGTATCATAAAAAAACTCTAACTTATAATCAGCAAAGAATGCTCAAGCATAACAAAGGCAATTTTTTCAGAAAAATTGTACATGGTAAAGTCAACTACATAAAAATGGTACGGGGTGAAGATGACCCAATATATAGAAAAATTGCTTATCAGTATCTTTCTCGGATTGGAAAACCAGATAAAGATCTATTAAAAACACCACATGATCTTATTGCTGACTCAACCTTTATTATAGAGTGTTACCTCGACCAAGGACAAGGTACAGGCTTCTTGTTGGAAAATATTGGCTTAGTTACTAATGAACATGTAATTGAGGGGATTGATGCGAGTGATGCCGATCTATTAGAAATTTATAGATACTATGAAATGGATAATAAGCGGAAAGTTAGTTTTGGTAAATCCGATAAATCTTTAGATTTGGGTATTCTAAAACCAACCACAGACTTTAATGGTATTAAGCGCTTAAAGATTGGTGATGATAGCACTTTGTCTGTTGGGCAAAAAGTAACTGTAATTGGGTTTCCTCAATATTCGCCAAATGATACGCCATATATTAATACAGGGAAAATCATTCAGTCAAAAGTATTATTTGGACAACAAATCTGGCTATTAGATATACCCGTAATTCATGGTAATAGTGGTGGTCCTGTCGTCAATGAAAATAATGAAGTTATTGGTGTTGCAACGCGGGGGGCAGAAAAACATGACCAATCGACAAAGTTTCATGGCTTTATACCAATTTCGAGGCTAGTTGAATACCATACAACAGATACTTAACAAAGCATTTAAGAGTGATTCGCAACGCTTGGCGTTTTCGCTTCGCTCAAGTATAGCCAAGCGCCGCTCACACCTTAATGCGGCGTTAGCTAAAAGGGGTAGATATATTGTCAATTGATCGTCCTAAGCTATATAAAAAGCTAGAAGAGAATGAGATCGAAAAAGTATTGTTTTCAGATCCTCTTACTGAAACGACCAGAAAATCACGCAGAAATTTAATGATTGCATCTGTGATGTGTTTACTAATCTCAATTTTAAATCTAAAAGTCACAGGGTTTCTTGGTCTCAAAGCGGAAACTGAAGCAATAGAAAGTGAGTTAGTTAAGGGGATTGGTGCAATTATTGTTATCTACTACTTTGTTGTTTTTATTCTTTACGCCACCATAGACATACTCGCATGGAAGTTTGATCGAGAAAAAACATTAATATCTGGGCATCAAGAGCTTGTCGAAGCTATCGAACGGCACTTTTCAGTTACGATTGAGCATATTGACTATTCTGTACGCGACTTAAGTAATCTATCTCCAGACAGTAGAATGCAAGACCAAATATACAATAGTGAAGCTATTGGTAGGGCAACACAGCTAATACAAGGAACTAAAGATGGTATCGATAGCTTCCGCAAAGATGCTGAGCCATTTATCAATCAATGGCTCAAACGAGTCAATAAAACAAGTATTCTCAACACTAGGTTTTTTATTCGCTTAGTAAGCCTATATGGCTTTGATTTAATCTTTCCATCTTTGATGGCTTGTTTAGCTGTTTACAAATCATACACAGGTATTCATTTAGCTGTGACGGCAATTTTTAGCTAACAAATTGTTCAAGAGGGATTCGCAACGCGTGGCATTTTTACTATGCGTTAGGTTTTGTGGTTAAGGTGGTATGCAGTGGCATCAGTATTGCGTTGCTCACCCCTTAACAAGGCGTTATAACTCACTGAGGTTAGGATGAAAGGGAAATATTCAAAGGTAATTTTAGATTACTGCTTGGAACGAGGTATAGATGTTCCACCTGGGTTTATGCGGAGAGCAGCTTCGCATATCGCAGTGTTTAAGCTCAATGAATCAGAAACAAAGTTGGTAGCGAAAACCTTCTTTCAAAAAAGAAGATTTAAAATATTACATCTCAAATTCATTGTTAGAGCAGAATGTCTTCCCTAAGGGTAGTGTTTTGGCAAGAGTTGTTGATTTTAAAGAGAACAAAGAGTTTCAAGTCAATAGTGATGGCTCTTTAACTGAGTTATAACAAAGCGTTCAAGACGGATTCACAACGCTTGGCGATTTCCGTTCAATTTAGCTTAAGTGTTTAAGGTACAATGGTTTAAGTGTGGTGGTTTGCGTTGCTCACCACTTAACGCGGCGTTAGCGGCTTAACATCAGGTAATTCTGTTGAATACCATGAAAAGTATAATGCAAATTGTAGAGGTACTATTATGCGAAAGGGCGCATTTTCAACAACATTCTTGAGTCTTCTACTTTTATGTTGGAGTCAATCAACGAGCGCTGAAGAATCGCGTGCTAATGACGATATGATTGATCCAAATTTGAGTGTTAGAAGTGCTTCGATATGCGCTTATGCGTATACGGTATTGGGCGATAAGACGGCTGGCAGATCCGCATTAGCAAATGCTGTTAGATTATTGTCTGACCCAAAAATGGGGCCTGAGGACAAAATAATTTCAAAGGAAGACTTTCTAGAGTTACAGAAAAACCTCCAGAGAAGCTTTAAAAGAGTTAGTATGACTAAGCGAGAGTCTGCATTTTATTTACTAAGTTCGGAATCTTGTGTGCTTCATTCGACGATGGGAGCAATGCTCCTTATATCAGAACAAGAAAAGCAAAACTAACCAGCATCGCAGCTAACAAAGCGTTTAAGACAGATTCGCAACGCTCGGCATTTTCGGTTTGCTTTGAATTTAGTGTTTACGGCACAATGGTTTAGGTAGGGTAGTTGGCGTTGCTCACTACTTAACGCGGCGTTAGTACGGGGTTGACATCAAAGGTCATAAGTTTTGGTGTTTATTTGTTTCTGTGCTCGTCTTTACACCTTTCAGTTTGTACCTTTCACGTTCTTTCCGGTGGCACTATATGCGGAGTGTTTGCTTTGATTTCACCGTTTACGGTGTCTAACTCTTACCCTAATTCTTTGGCGCTTCTTCTCGTTCGTGATTTTTACGAAGTCAGAGTTGTCTTTCTTTGGTATTGCCGTCGAAGTGCGAGGATCGAATCCTTTTCTAATTTGAAGCCAGTGAAAGTAGGGCAGTTCAGTGCGTTTTTCTTCTAGCCAACTTTCGTCTTTCAATCGGGGTAAAGTTTTGTAGCTGCCCGTCTCACTTCAGTGTTCAAAGCCTTTCATATTATGCCAGTTTTCAATATCTTGGAGCGCATAAATAGAAGTAGCGCATGTACTAACAAATTGCTTAAGAGTGATTCGTAACGCGTGGCATTTTTACTTTGCGGTGGCTTATGTGATTAGGGCGCTGTGCGGTAGCTTTTGTATTGCGTTACTCACACCTTAGCAAGGCGTTATGAGTCATGATGCATTGGTAGTACTTTTTAGTTAAAATGCATTTTTTCTTTGAGAGTTTATGTCGTGAATAAAAAAGAAGTTTATACCTACTATAGAGATCTGGTTCAGATGCTCAAAGGTGACGACCTGTCTGAGCTATACAAAGCATTAGATATATTTTCTCCTTTAACTAAAACGCTAAGAACTGAAGCGAAAGATTTGTTTGTCGAGTCTCAAATGGGGCAGCAAGTAAGGCGAATGATTGGAGCTGAAATAAGTCAGGCAATAAATTCTGAGAAGGCACTAGACTTTCGCTTGTTGATTCTTCAGTCATACAAACTAGAAGAATTATTGAAAGGAATGAAGCAAAGCTTTGAGTCAAAGGAAGTCCTTTTTATAGAACGGTTACAGGTTAGTATAGAATCTTTTCTTAATGAGTACTCCATCCACAATAGGGCTTACAATCAAAATACATTTCTGCCATTGGCATTAGCTGCTAATGAGTTGAAGACACTACTCGATGCAACTTTAAAAATGTCCGAAGCTTATAGTTTTGTCCCTAACAATGAAGTTGATGAGTTTCATGGCACCTTAGAGCTTTACCTTTCTAACGTCACATCGCTAAAAGACTTTTCGATTAAGTTAGCTGCAATTCACGAGATCTATACAGAGTTATTGCATCTATACGGTGTTACAGAGTCTGACTTTCCTGTTGTTATCGAGCATATTGAGAATGGCAGTTTGTGGCTAAAATTTGCGGGTCATGGACTTACATCAACCGCACTCACAATAATTCTTACCTCTGCGACAAATTACTATCAGGAAAACTTTAGCATCTCTGGGCAACTTAAGCAGTTGCCTGCTTCTGTTCAAACTTTAAATGAGCTACTGAAAATTTCAGAAACGTTAGAGAAAGACGGAATTGATACGAATGAGATCAAAGATCATTTAGTGTCTGCTACTAAGAAAATCTCTCATCGCTTGGATGACCTGTTGGGTGATCAACCATCAGTAGAGATTAATGAAAAAAGAATTTCTCTAGGTGAGTTACAGCAAAATAAGATGATCGAGGCAAAGATGCGAGTATTGCCTCACAATGACTCATAACAAACTGTTTAAGAGTGATTCGCAACGCGTGGCATTTTTACTATGCGTTGCGTTTTGTGTTTAAGGCGATATGCGGTGACTTCGGTATTGCGTTGCTCACACCTTAACAGGGCGTTATGTGATTCAAGTAGTAAGGAGTATCTAATGAGTATCAAAAACGAATTAATAGAGCATTTTGAGGGATTAACGTTACCTGAGAATTTGTTGCCACTGATTAGTTTTGATGATGAAGTCGCATCAGATGCGTACTTTTCAGAAGGGTTTGAGTTTTCAATCGATCAAGAGAAACTGGGGTTAAAAACGTACTCGGAGAGTAAAGATTTTCTCAACTCTATTTATGAATTTGCAAGTGCAGATGCAAGTGGATCTTCCTATGGTTTTTGGCTAAAAGACGGTAATAGAAACTTAGAAAATGCGCCAATAGTCGCTTTTGGTAGCGAAGGTGGTTACCACGTAGTAGCTCGTAATTTTAATGAATTACTTCAAATATTAACGTTTGATTGTGAGCCAATGATTGATTGGGATAGCATGTGCTACTATCGAGATCCCGATGACTATGAGCCTAGTGAACATAGTGGCGAATATTGCGCTTGGTTAAAAGTTCGTGGTATCGAGCAAACCGAAGATGCAGATGAAATTGTTAGAGAGGCTCAGCAAGAGTATCAAGAGTCATTCAGTCATTGGTTTTCAAAGTTTTATGGGGAGTAGGTTCGGCTTTTGTCGCCGTCACATAACAAACGCTTCAAGACGGATTCGCAACGCGTGGCATTTTCACCATGCGTTGATTGTAGTGGTTTAAGTGGTGTGCGGAAACATCGTATTGCGTTGCTCACCACTTAAGCGGGCGTTAGGTGTCGTTATGGAACTGGTGCCCATATCTCATCTTTATTAAGTGTTTTATTGCATACTTCATGTGTTTTTTTGCAGTTTCGGATTTATTCAGAATAAGAGGGCTTAAGTATGACACCGTATAGAAACCTTAATGGTAACTCTAATGTAGAGGCATATGAGATTGATGGAGAATCAATCACAGTAAAATTCATGTCTGGAAGATGGCAATACTATTTATATACCAGCCAGAAACCAGGTGTTGCTATGGTTAAGCAAATGCAAGATTTGGCTAGAGAAGGGCGAGGATTAAACTCATATATCTCACGAGTTGTTAAAACCAATTTTGAGCGTAAGTGGTAAACACCTAACAAAGCGTTTAAGACAGATTCCCAACGCATGGCATTTTTCATTCCATCGTTGGGTTTTGTGTTTACGGCAGTGTGGTTAGGTTTCGTGGTAGCGTTGCTCACTACTTAACGCGGCGTTATGTTCTAGGAGGAAATTCATGATTAGGGAAATCACAAAAGCCGATTTTGAGTCGTTTTGGCCAACATTTTCTGCGGTAATCCAGGCACAAGAAACTTATGCCTTTGACCCAAATATGACGCTAGAGCAAGCATTTGCTTTATGGTGTGAATCTCCCCTGAAAGCTTTTGTTTTCGTAGAAAATGACGTTGTACTGGGCTCTTAATACATCAAGCCAAATGCAATGGGGCCAAGTAGCCATATATGTAATTGTGGATACATGGTTTCTAGCGAAGCTAGAGGTAAGGGCATTGCACGCCTTATGTGTGAACATTCTCAAGAAACTGCTCTAGAGCTTGGCTTTGATGCCATGCAATTTAACAGCGTGGTCTCTACCAATGAAGTTGCGGTGAAGCTTTGGGAGAAACTAGGGTTTCAAATCATAGGTACAATTCCCAAGGCATATAAGCATGCTCATCTAGGGTTAGTTGATAGCCACGTCATGTACAAATGGCTACGAACATAACAAGCAATTTAAGAGGGATTCACAACGCTTGGCACTTTTGCTTCTACTTCAAATTTAGTGTTTATGGCACAATGCTTTAGGTTTGGGGTAGGCGTTGTTCACCCCTTAATTGGGCGTTAGAATAAATTGGAAGCTTCAGAGATGATATCTAAATATAAGTCGTTCGAACCAAAAATAATTCCTTCAAGTGCTCTCACTAAGTTAGGTTTATCAAGCGTTTTAGATGTGCCAATTCAACCGGAGTCGTTCTCTCAATTGAATTACTGCTATAACAATGTTCAAAAGCATTTAGAAAACAATGCTGGCACGATGGTGTTTGGCTGGATAACTTCAGTCTGGGGTAATCTTGTTCTAAGACTAACTGCACACGTAGTTGTTCAGAAGCCCGACGGAAAATTAGTCTGTGTATCGCCATCGGCGTTAAATGCAAAAAAAGTAAAGTTCATACCAGACCCCGAAATCTCTGTTCTGATCAAAAATGGTCGTATGCCGATAAAGCATATGGCAATAAAAGAACATGAGCTTGTTCAACAAGTTTTAGACATTGAGGCAGAATTTGAGGCTTTGCATCTTTCAGGTGCTGGAGCAATGACGGCGCAAGTAGCTAACGAGTTCGATTTTAGACGTGCTCTAGCGTATTCAAAGCTTGAAAAACTAGCGCAAGAAGTAACTTCAAAAAATGATCAGTGCTTTTGCGGTTCAACTAAACAGCGGAAAAAGTGCTGTAAATAAATTTATTCTAACAAACTGTTTAAGAGTGATTCGCAACGCGTGGCATTTTTACCATGCGTTGTTTTTAGTGTTTAAGGTGGTATGCGGTGGCATCGGTATTGCGTTGCTCACACCTTAACAGGGCGTTAGTGTTCAAGGGGAAAGAATTGGACGAGTTACTAAAATATGTTTCTCTTATTACTTTATGTGGAGCGGCAATTTCGTTTGTGATTGGATTGATTAAATGGATCGATCAGCGAAATAGAGAACAGCAGCAAAAACATTATGAAGCATTTCATCAGATGGTGTTGCTAGCTTCTGGCATTGATGGAAATCGTCAGACAATAAAAATGGTTCAGCAAATTGCAGCTATTTATCAACTTCAGAGCTATAAAGATTTTGCTTTTGCGTCAGTTCCTGTTTTGGAACTTATGTTGTTTGAATATGGTAACCAAAGCGACCCTCGTTCAGAGCATATGATAAAAGCAATCAAATCTACTATTCATGCGCTCAAAGAACATTAACAAGTTGCTTAAGAGTGATTCGCAACGCATGGTATTTTTACTATGCATTGGCTTATGTGATTAAGGTGTAATGCGGTTACAATGGTATTGCGTTGCTCACACCTTAGCAAAGCGTTAGCAAACTCAATACGTGGAGAATAGTTACTTATGAAAGTTTATCTTTATCGAGGCATTACGGTCAAAGAGAGTAATGCTGATAATGTTATAAAAAATATTGAAACAAAGGGCATAACAGGCGATGAAGGTTCTTGGGGTTTTACTGTTCCAGGGGTTAAAGAGGTCAGAGGTAATATCGAAAGTCTATTTCTACAGGCTAATTTGACAGTAGAGAATGTAATAAAAGAAAGAGAATATCTAGGCTTTTGCGCGTGTGGTTCGGAGAGCGGCGCTCTTTACTATGCACAAAAACATAATCTAACAATGGAGAAAGATACTCCTTTAATAATTGAGCTTGAAGTTGACATCGACCAAGTATACATCGATGGAAGAGACTTTCTTTGCACTGCATTTCAGCTTTTCGATAGAGACTCGAAAGAGTATTTTGCTGAACAGCTTGAAGTACTAACTAATTTGTATGGTAAAAATATTCAAAGGTATTTCGAAAAGTCGAGTAAAAGTAATGAGCAATTATACCGTATCGCTATCTCAAATTTAGCTTGCTTTGACAAAGAAGTTGTAAAGTTCCATCTTGATAATTCATTAACAATTTACGGTCGCTGCAACACAAAGTTTCAATCGGCATTTTTTGTACAAGGACCAATTGAACCATGTGCCATCAAAAGCGTTCGTAGAGTTAGTTCCACCTATTCTGCTCCGAAGCCATACATTTCACTTCAAGATTTCATCGATGGTAAAATTTGCTAACAATCTGTTTAAGAGTGATTCGCAACGCGTGGCATTTTTACTATGCGTTGGTTTTAGTGTTTAAGGTGGTATGCGGCGGCTCTTGTATTGCGTTGCTCACACCTTAACAGGGCGTTAGTTTGCTACAAAGAATCGGGAAGTATTGAGGAAGATATGAAAGTAGATATTAGGCCAGCTAAGGAATATGAACTGGAACTTCTCCATTCTTTGGTTATTTCAAATGATGAATGGATGAAGTTCAATGGATCTTATTTTCCATATTCTCACCCAACATTAGAACAGCTTGAAAGTTCATCATTTCAGCGTTTAGTCGCTGGCTCAGACTTACAATTAATCACTGTTGACGATATTCCTGTTGGAACGGTTAGTTGCTACTGGGAATGTGAAGAAACGCGTTGGCTTGAAGCTGGTGTAGTTATTTACGATGCACAGTATTGGGGTAAGGGGATTGCTGCGCTTGCTCTACCTTTATGGATATCGTACTTGTTCGAAACTAAAGAAATCGAGAGGGTTGGCTTAACCACTTGGTCGGGCAATCCTCGAATGATGTCTTTGGCTTTGAAACTGGGTTTCCAACAAGAAGCGAGACTTAGAAAGGTTCGTTACTACAATGGTGAGTACTATGACTCCGTCAAATATGGGGTGTTAAGGTCGGAGTGGTCAGAACGCAACTAACAAACTGTTTAAGAGTGATTCGCAACGCGTGGCATTTTTACTATGCGTTAGTTTTAGTGTTTAAGGTGGTATGCAGTGGCTTTGGTATTGCGTTGCTCACACCTTAACAGGGCGTTAGCTTTAAAGAGGTAATATTAAGTTTGAGTGAATTTTTATCAAGTAACCTATGGCAGGGAATAGGAGTCATTGCTTCTGTTGTCATAGCTGCTATCAGTCTTATCTTCACAACCAATCTCAAAGCTAGAGTTTTCAAGTCCAAGAACAGTTTGTTCGACTCGAAAAACTCACAGCCAAAAGAGTTGCTGGATGGCCAGGTTGTAACTCTTAGTGGCAAAGTCAGAGAAGAGCTCTTTGCTGGTCCACCAAATTATGAATCCATCAATAACGGTGACCGTCCTCAGTTTTATTGGGTTCTATACGTAAATGAACCTATAGCGGTTGTTGGCAGATGCATTGAAACCCAAAAAGTTACAGATCATGGTAAAACCTGTTGCTTCCAGTTAGTACTGAAACAAAACTTTTATGACAATAGGAATGACATTTTAGGTAAGTTTGTAAAAGTAACTGGACAAGTATTTCTAGGGTATACAGGACATCACAATACTAAAGCATTAATAGATGTAGCTAAAATTGAAGTTGTCAGCTAAAAGCTAACAAAGCGTTCAAGAGGGATTCATGCCGCGTGGCATTTTTAGTTTGCGGTGAGTTTTGTGGTGAAGGTGGTATGCGGAAGGTTGGTTTATGCAGCATTCACCCCTTAACGCGGCGTTATGTTTATCGAGGAAAATATGGAACTAAACATGGATATCAAAGATTGGATTACAATCGGGGCGGTTATTATCGGTCCAATATTGGCAGTCCAAGCTCAGAAGATAATTGAAAATATAACCGAACGAAAAAGAAGAAAACTTCAATTGTTCCACACTCTGATGGAAACGCGTGCAACGAGATTATCTGGAGCTCATGTTTCTGCACTAAATATGATAGATCTTGAATTCTACGGGAAATCTGTTTTTGGTAAACGTTGGCAGTCCGAAGCTGATAAGAAAGTTACGAATGCTTGGAAAATATATAACGATCATCTAAATAATAGTGTCCCTGATGAAAGACTCGATGCATGGATTGAGCGGAGTAATGATTTATTTACAAGCCTTCTTTACGCTATGGCTCAATCATTAGGTTATGACTTCGATGAAGTCCAGCTTAAAAGAGATTGCTACAGCCCTATTGCGCATGGACGTGTCGAAAATGAACAGACTAAAGTACGTGAAGGCGTATTAGCTGTTTTAGAAGGCAAGCGTTCGTTACCAATGCACATAACCTATTTGCCTCCATATCATCCAATAGACCCCGTTGTTCAACCTGAAGTAACAGGTAACGAAAAGGTAGAATCGGTGGCAAAATAAACATAACAAACTGTTTAAGAGTGATTCGCAACGCGTGGCATTTTTATTATGCGTTGCGTTTAGTGTTTAAGGTGGTCTGCGGCGGCATCGGCATTGCGTTGCTCACACCTTAACAGGGCGTTATGTTTAATCACGTAAAATCAGTAGCTTGTGTCTTTTTTTTGCTCCCAAAGTCATTCTGTTTTGGTCTTTTAGCAAATTGGCATCGTTTGACGCTATTTTCCGAACAATTTCCTAATCTTTAAGTTAGAACTTCAGTTTTTGTGTTTTCTCTTTTCAAAGTTCAATTTTGTCAAATTTATGATTTAATTCAGTTTTTTAGCTTCTGGTTTTGTTTACAAAAGTAAGTCGGGTTAAACTTTCGTATAGCTGAACGTAAGGTATTGAATCTTAAACATAACAAACAGTTCAAGAGGGATTCACAACGCGTGGCATTTTTACTATGCGTTGATTTTAGTGTTTAAGGTCGTATGCAGCGGCTTCGGTATTGCGTTGTTCACCCCTTAACTGGGCGTTATGCGACAAGGCTAATTTTTTAGTTTTCTTCAAATTTAATCTCTTTGGCCATTCGTTTTTTCGCTTTCGGCAAATCAGCATTATTGGTTCAAATTCTTGAATCACTTAAACCGTAAAACATGCCAAAGTTCGTGGAATTGCCTCAATAAAAATCGCATTTGGTCGTGGAAAGTTTGCTGGGCGCAAAGTGTGGAAAGGGCAAGTTTACAGTAAGCCCCGGTATTTGCTGAAGTCCTGGCTCGTTAAGTTTCTCGCGAGCAAAAGCCAAATCTTCGCTTTAAGGCAGCGTTTCGTGCTTGTGCCGGTCTTTTCAGGAAATGTTGAGTCCGTAGGTTCTTGAATCACAAAAAGTCATCTGCGTGTTTGTAGTTTTTCGTGTTTAAGGTAATGTTTTCGTTAGCCCATTTAGCATTGCCGAAAAATCGCATAACAAACAATTTAAGCAGATTCGCAACGCGTGGCAGTTTTGTGTTTAAGGCGCAATGCGGCAGCTTTTGTATTGCGTTGCTCACTACTTAATTGGGCGTTAGCATTCACTAATAACAAAAAGGAGTATTATGAAAAATGTAATAGGAATGGCAGTGTTGCTAGTTTCTCTCTGGGGATGTGCATCAGCACCTGATAGAGTGGAAGCAAATAAAGTTGAGCCTAATTTTAATAACGGAAAGTCAATCGTTTATATTTTGCAAGGCAACAACAAAGGGCTGTTGGAAAATGTCCAAACCTATCGAGTAAATGGAGAGCCAACAGGGAAGTTGCTGAACGGATCTTATACTTGGTTTTACGCAGAGCCTGGTGAAAAAAATCTTGAATTTTATGATCCTTTAATCCCTTCAAGGCTCTTCTGGGACAAACAGTTCACTCTCAAGCAAGGTCAAACGGTCTATCTATACCAAGGGTGGGAGCTAGCGCATGCTTCCAACAAACTAACGACAGATATGGTTTTCATTGATGGTAATGCAACGGTTATTACTGCTCCAAGTCGTGAACAACAAGTTTTCAAACTCGCTGAAATATCGCAAGAAGATGCTCGAAGGCTTATGAAAAAACTGAGCTATGTGTCTAATGACTTGGAAAGTAAATAATTGCAGCGCCAACGTGATTGCTAACAATCTGCTCAAGAGGGATTCGCAACGCGTGGCATTTTTAGCATGCGTTGATTTTAGTGATTAAGGTGGTATGCAGCGGCTTCAGTATTGCGTTGCTCACCCCTTAGCAGGGCGTTATGCGCTCGCAGAAATGGAGATAATCAATCATGGAAGATTTAGCTAATTCGTTAAGAAGTTCTGGCCTAAAAGTCAAAATTAAAAAAGGAAAAATTGCAGTTCGGCTTGACGGGCTTTCAAATCCGGTTTCGATAATAAAAGATATACCTGATGATGAGTATAAAGTGAAAACTAATGATTCGATTCTATCGATAATTGCCTGTCTTTTGCTATTTATTGGTCTGTCAGGTATTTATGAGTTTAGTGGTAATGCTTTGATAAATATTGCACTTATCTCCGTTTCTATATTGTCTTTTGTTACAGTGTTACTTACAGAGTTTAAGCTGACTAAATTACGCGCTACTGTAGTTGCGTTCAATCGTGGAGAACGCGCATAACAAATTGTTCAAGAGTGATTCGGCACGCGTGGCATTTTTACTATGCGTTGGTTTTAGTGGTTAATGTGGTATGCGGAGACTTAGGTATTGCGTGCCTCACACCTTAACAAGGCGTTATGGCGCAGGGCGAAAATGGACGAAATCGTAGAATTAATAAAACGTGACCCAATACGGACTGAGGCACTAAATCATGTGTCTCTGCTGAACCTACCTCAGTGTTATATAGCAGCGGGTTTCGTGCGAAATTTAGTTTGGGACTCGTTACATGGGTTTGAATCTACGACTGCTTTGAATGACGTTGATGTGATTTACTTCGATCTTAATGAATCGAATCCTAATGCCTATCTGGGTTATGAAGAGCACTTGAAAGGTTGTATGCCTGAGCTTAATTGGCAAGTTCGAAATCAAGCTCAAATGCATGAACGTAATGGTGATGAACCTTATCAAAGTTCAGTGGATGCTATGAGCTACTGGCCTGAAAAAGAAACTGCCGTTGGCGTTCGTCAAACAGGTGTGAATCAATATGAGGTTGTATCAGCATTTGGGTTCGAATCTTTATTTGGCTACTGCATCACGCATAATCCGAAAAGGTCACGAGCAATATTTGAAAATCGTGTAAATTCGAAAGGGTGGTTAGTTAGGTGGCCATCTTTGAGAGTTGCGCCATAACAGAGCATTTAAGAGTGATTCGCAACGCTTGGCAGTTTCGCTTCGCTCAAGTATAGCCAAGCGCCGCTCACACCTTAATGCGGCGTTATGTTCTAGGAGGAGTTTCATGTTCGGGAAAATATTTGGCAGTAATAAAGATAAAGCACCGAAAGAAAACGAAGTCCGGATAGTTCTTCCTGAAGAATCTTATACTTTACTTGAGTGGAAAAAAGATGATTTACCATGCGTTGGCATGTTGAACTCTGGACTCATTGGTTTTGAGCATCGCGAAATTTTTGGCTGGCATCTTTCTGTAATAATTGATTTTGATGACTTAGCCGAGCATGGAATGCCTTCGGAAGATGAGCAAGCTATCGTTGACCCATTTTGTGATCAATTGGACGAAGAGATTAAAGCGGGTGGTAACGCGCTCTTTCTTGTGAGAGAAACATGGAATAACACTCGTCGCGTAGTATGGCGAGTATATGACCCTGAAGTTGCGCATCAACATCTTCAGTACATAGTTGACCATTATCGTTATCCGCGACAATTTGATTGGCACATGGAACAAGATCTAGAGTGGGAGCAAGCTGATTGGTACTTCAAGCAGTTACGAACATAACAAACTGTTTAAGAGTGATTCGCAACGCGTGGCATTTTTGCTATGCGTTGCGTCTAGTGATTAAGATGGCATGCGGGAGCATCGGTATTGCGTTGCTCACACCTTAACAGGGCGTTAGTACGGGTTTGACATCAAAGGTCATAAGTTTTGGTGTTTATCTGTTTTTGCGCTCGTCTTTACACCTTTCAGTTTGTACCTTTCACGTTCTTTCCGGTGGCACTATATGCGGAGTGTTCGCTTTGATTTCACCGTTTACGGTTTCTAACTCTTAGCCTATTTCTTTATTGCTTCTTCTTTTTCGTGTTTTTTACTAAGTAAAAATTGTCTTTCTTTGGTGTTGCTGTCGAAGTGCGAGGAACGAATCCTTTTCTAATTTGAAGTCAGTAAAAGTAGGTGAGTTCAGTACGTTTTTCTTCTAGCCAACTTTCGTCTCTCTATCGATTTTAAGTTTTGTAGCTGCCCGTCTCACTTCAGTGTTCAAAGCCTTTCATATCATGTCAGTTTTCAATATCTTGGAGCGCATAAATAGAAGTAGCGCATGTACTAACAAATTGCTTAAGAGTGATTCGTAACGCGTGGCATTTTTACTTTGCGGTGGCTTATGTGATTAAGGCGCTGTGCGGTAGCTTTTGTATTGCGTTACTCACACCTTAGCAAGGCGTTAGCACTATCAGTTGATATTTCTACGTAATATGGATATTATTAGAAAATTTTACGAAATATTCTTATGAAACAATCTTTTATCAAAATTTGCGTGTATCTTAAACACTATTGTTTGAATCTCGGTAATGAACTCAGGTTTTTTGGGGTGTTTGGTTTCATTTCCTCTCTATTGATGGAAGTTATGGCTTTGCTACCTAACCACATTAATAGAGGGCTATTTTCGACTCTGGTTGGAGACCATATACCATTTTACACTCTTGTATCCGTATTTTTGGTGCAGTTTTTAGGCGTTGTTCTGTATCAATTTATCACCTGCCCATCTATAGAAAAGTATCTTGATGAGTTGGTAAAACACTTGTCTGAGAGAATCGAACAATTAAGTTTACCAGCCATTTCAGTCATTCTTGGCATGGCTTTTGGGTCACTATTTATGAGCTTATTTAAAGGTGCTCTTTATGTGAATTATGCGAAGTTTTTTGCTTTATATGCACTACTCTTTTTCTTTATTGCTCTGCTTTCTTCTCAATTAAGATTAGGTGTAAAGTTTGAAAAAGGAGACATAAAAAGAGAGTTTTGTAAAATAATAGGTATCAGTATTCCCATCAGTGTTGTCTTCGTAACCATTTTTAACTCAAACCCAATGGCTATTTCGTATGAGGTTTCGGTCGAACAGTACAAAGTTATAGAAAAATATTCAGATGAAATGGATATACCTATCGACGAGATTAGTAGAAAATTTGTATTAGACGCAATTAATCAAGAAAAATAGTGCTAACAAAGCATTTAAGAGTGATTCCCAACGCTTGGCATTTTCAGTTCAAGGTTGGGTTTCGTGTTTACGGTGCAATGGTTTGGGTTTGGTGGTAGCGTTGCTCACACCTTAATGCGGCGTTAGCTTACAGTCTGAAAAATCAAACAAATATAGCTGATGTTAGGTAGGGCATATCGTCAAAATGAGCTAACTGATGGGCAAATATTTTGGCTGTATCAGCAGTAGTAAGTAACATTTTTTTAGCGGTATTTTTACCGTGTGTGGTCGTAACGTTACTTGGTCTTGTTTTGTTGGTGGTAATTTCAGCTCCGCCTCTGTTTCATTTATGGCAAAGTTTTGCACTTGAAAGTAGCAAATCCAATACGAGCCTTGGTGGGTGAAGTTCCGTGAGTCTCCACGCTCGGCGGTTTTGTCAAAGCTCAAGTTAATACTAAGTTCATCGCCTGAAGTTCTCGGCTATGTTTATAATCTCGACTTCACGTTTAATGTCAAAATAAGTGGTTGTTTTAGTTTGGAATGCTCGGAAAGTAATAAGCTAACAAAGCGTTAAAGACGGATTCGCAACGCGTGGCATTTTTCGTTTGCTTTGGCTTTAGTGTGTACGGCACAATGTTTTAGGTCGGTGGTCTGCGTTGCTCACCACTTAACGCGGCGTTAGCTTAAATCATTAACAAGGATGTGTAATGAGAAACAAAAAATGGGTATTTGCGGCGATTTTACTCATTGGCGGACCTTCACTATTGCCCTTTAGTTTGGAAGTGATTTCTGCAATCGAGTTATTTGGCTTTTTGGGCTTATGGACAATTTATTCATCCTATGCAGAATATTTGGTGAATCATCCTAGATTCAAAAGAGGTCTTTGCTTAGCGACGAGTTGGGATTTTCAGCCTCAAATGCTGTTCTCTCTAAGTGAGCTTAAGGCATGTCCCCAGTTAGTTTTCCATATGCTTCCAGTTCAAAGCATTATGGTTTGGACTCTGAATATTCTGTTTTGGGGTGGTGTAGCGTGGTGCTACTAATTTAAGCTAACAAACAGTTCAAGAGGGATTCAGCACGCGTGGCATTTTTGATATGCGGAGGTTTTTGGTGTTGAAGTGCTATGCAGAGGCTTGGTTATTGCGTGCTTCACCCCTTAACTGGGCGTTATAACCACGACATAAAATGGAGTATTTATGATAGCAAGAGAATGGAAAGCTACTTGCCCTAAAGAGCATGAAGAAGGGTTTATTGCATACCTGTATGAGACAGGAATCAAAGATACATCTAGTACACCGGGTTTCCTCGGTGCTCAAATCCTAAATCGAGATTTAGGCGATAATGCTGAAATCACTTTGTTGACCTATTGGGAAGATCTCGAATGTATCAAAGCATTTGCTGGTGAAAATATCAGTGTCGCTAAATTGTATCCAGAGGATGAAAAGTACAAATTGAATCCAGATCGTCATGTTAGCCACTATGAAGTCCGTGAGAATATGTGGTTATAACAAACTGTTTAAGAGGGATTCGCAACGCGTGGCATTTTTACTATGCGTTGTGTTCAGTGTTTAAGGTGGTATACGGCGGCATCGGTATTGCGTTGCTCACCCCTTAACAGGGCGTTAACTGGCGCAGAAAATACGAAAGCACATTGATACGGTTTCTAGGTTCGGAGGTTTAGCGTGTTCGGTCAGTTTCCTTAGCTGAGGTAATGCGACTAATTTCAGTTTGGTACTTAAGTTTACTGATGTGAAAGGCGGCATAAAGCCTTCTAATAATATAAGGCGTTCGCGATTAGTTCGGCGCACTTACATCGCCGAAGTATGGTGTTGTGAGACGCATTTCAAACTAAAGATCAACGGTAATTTTTTTGTTAAACACATATTTGAGTTAGCTTTGCTAATCATTAATTAGCAAAACGAGCTTTGGCGAAAATGGCTGAAAGATCGGCTAAAACTGAAAGGCGCTCAGTTAACAAACTGTTCAAGAGGGATTCGCAACGCGTGGCATTTTCACTATGCGTTGGTTTTAGTGTTTAGGGTGGCATGCGGCGACTTCGGTATTGCGTCGCTCACCCCTTAACAGGGCGTTAGGAGTTTGCGCATGAAATTGATTTTTAGTGTCGTTTTAACATTGTTTGCATTCAGCTCTAACGGAGCAGAGCAAGTAACCACAAAAGATTTGTACGAGAAATTCAACATGAGAACTGTCTATAGCTCTTATGGTCAGAATTTAAAGTGGTATTGTGAAAGTTATCCTAGAGAGTTCTTTTCTACAGAAGAGGCTTCGTTTGTTTCTGATAGTCGACTTGAGTTAGTGTCAGGTGACAATGTTTGGATTTTCACTATTTCAGAGCCAAATATAGTTACTATTGGAAATCAGATAACATCGGGTACATATAACAGCGTCTCAACGTATGAGCTTTACTTTGACCCTCGGACTCAGGACTGGAGGGCAAATGAAACATATATAGACATACCGAAAGATTGTGAACGCTATGAATAAAACTCCTAACAAACTGTTCAAGAGGGATTCGCAACGCGTGGCATTTTTACTATGCATTGGTTTTAGTGTTTAAGGTGGTATGCGGCGGCTTCAGTATTGCGTTGCTCACCCCTTAACAGAGCGTTAGGCATTCGGAGGTCATATGTCAGCTGGTAAGAATGAAAAGTTCTTTATTGAAAAATTTGAAAGCGCATTTGGTTTTGGGAAATTGAGTGGTAAACAGAACTTCGACAATAACCAAAAGGGAGCTGATAAAGTTTCCATATCAGTAGACCAATCTATTAAGTTAGAAGATGGTACAACCATTTTAATTGAAATAGACTCAGCGAACATGGCTAAGCTACTCGTTGGTCAGTATGTTCTTCTTAATGGTCTGGTAAACCCTCAAAAAGAGCAGAACATTTTCTTAGTTGTTCATTATTTCAAAGACTACAATCCGCAAAGAACTCTCAAAAATCTCAAAGAGGTACGTAATCTGTACCCATCCTCAAATTGGCTGAAGTATTGTGCAATTCACGTAAATGAGCTAGATGAAATACTTTCAAACTGTTCTACCGTAGAAGATTTTTCAGCTTATATAAGAAGCAGAATATACTGAAAACATGCCTAACAAAGCGTTTAAGACGGATTCCCAACGCTTGGCATTTTCGGTTTGATTCAGCTTTAGTGATTACGGCACAATGGTTTAGGTAAGGTGGTAGCGTTGCTCACCACTTAACGCGGCGTTATATCCTCACGCATTCAATTTTAAAGTAGATATATGATAGAGAGAGCAAATGACGTTAATAAGTTTTGCTGACATGGAAGATAAGTTCACAAAAGAAGTGTTAGAGCAGGAAGCTTCTTGGCACCCAGACGCAGAGTTAAGTACTTTTTCAATGGCTGCTGGGTATGCGATGGGACATGGTTATAAGCAAGGTAAGGCTTATATGTTTGCTATGGATTTAATGGACAAAGGTTTGGTATTCGATGACTAAAGAACAAGATTTGGTAAGTAAAGAGAAGTTTCTAGCATTAAAGAAGTCGTTTATTGAAAATGTAGAAAGCAAAAGTGGCGGATTTGAGCCTCATGACAATTATTGCTGGAGGTCGGTGATAACAGGTTACGCGCTAGCGAATGGTTTTTCACATGATGAGGCGTATCAATTTGCGCGCGAAATGTCTCTCTAGAAAAGGTTCTGAAAGCCAATTGAGAACGGATATAACAAATTGTTCAAGAGGGATTCGCAACGCGTGGCATTTTTACTATGCGTTGGTTTAAGTGATTAAGGTGGCATGCCGCTGCTTCGGTATTGCGTTGCTCACCCCTTAACAAGGCGTTAGGATTTTCGAGGGAAACATGGAAAGAGATATCATACTATTTGTAGTTTCGTTAATTGTGAGTTTTATCCTTGGTTGGTATTTTTCGTCCAGGAAGAAGAAGTATTACGAGGTATTATCTGGTCTCGAGAACGAGTTAAGTTACATCAAAAAAATTAAAGAAAGTCCGCTGGAACTAGTAAGGCATGCATTCTCAAAACTATTCCTAATTCTGTTTCTTATTTCGTTAGGGCTACTCATTCCATCAGCTTTTAAGTTCTTTTTGAATGACGGCTTAGAAAACCTAGTTGTATATGTACAGTTCATTGTATTCTTCTCAGCTACTGCTTTTTCGTTTTGGACATACAAGCTGTTTAGCAATGTAATTAACTACGAGGTAGCGGCAAGGAAGTTAGAACGTAAAATCGAGAAAATGAAGTCCAAAATAGAACAATCCTAACAAGCAATTTAAGAGGGATTCACAGCGCTTGGCACTTTTACTTCTACTTCAAATTTAGTGTTTACGGTGCAATGTGTTAGGTTGGGTGGTGGCGTTGTTCACCCCTTAATTGGGCGTTAGGCGTTGTCCAGAAAGTATGGAGAGATAAGATGGATAGAACTTTTCCAGATCAATTGAAAAAACTGCACTCAATAGAAATTGACTACGCGGACGGTGAGGGAATTGATTTTGAACCATATGATGATTTCTGTTCGCAAGAGGAAACATCAGAATGGATTAAAGCATGGACTGGTAATTCTTCACTCAATGGCCATGAATGTTTAATTTTTGGTCAAGATGGTTCTGGCGGCTACGCTGCTTTTTGGCTTGTCGCCAATGTTGAAGATCTTTTGCAACAACCTATTGTTTTCTTTGGCTCTGAAGGTGAAGTTGGGGTGGTTGCACAAAATTTTGGAGACTATGTTTGGTTGTTTGCACATGGTCTTGGGCCATACGAGGCTGTTGCTTCTCCTGATTTGAAGCGCCCCCTAAATAGTAAGTTTTTGGACTTTGCTCAGGAGGTTGCCCCGTCAAATGAAAGCTCAGTGTCTAAAATCATAAGTGAGGCCAAATCAAAGTACCCTAACTTTGAGCAAATGATTGACGAACTTTGCCAGTAAGCCAAGCGCCTAACAAACTGCTCAAGAGGGATTCGCAACGCGTGGCATTTTTACCATGCGTTGATTTTAGTGAATAAGGTGGTATGCGGCGGCTTCAGTATTACGTTGCTCACCCCTTAGCAGGGCGTTAGTTTGCATGGATAAACTCTCACCCCAGTTATTATTTCTAGGGTGAAAGTCGTGTTATTTCAGATGATTC
>NZ_JAWOQO010000033.1:0-15449 GCF_033337345.1 Vibrio sp. YT-18
AAAGGTTGGTTGCAAGGTACGCAGTCACAACTAGAATTTCTTCCTGAACGACACACTGACTTTATCTTTGCAGTAATTGCTGAAGAATGGGGTATGATTGGCTTCCTTTGCCTTTTAGCCATCTATCTATTTATTATTGGACGAGGTTTATATCTCGCCAGCCAAGCGCAAACCGCATTTGGACGAATGATGGCAGGCAGTATTGTACTCAGCTTCTTCGTGTATATTTTTGTAAATATTGGCATGGTAAGTGGCATCCTACCTGTAGTAGGTGTACCGTTGCCACTCATCAGTTATGGCGGCACATCAATGGTAACCTTGATGGCTGGTTTTGGTATTCTGATGTCGATTCATACGCACCGAAAAGCATTCTCTAAGGCGACCTAGACATGCAAAAACGCGCTTTATATTCCTTGGTTTTCTCTGCTCTTATTTTGGCAGGCTGTTCATCAACTAGCCAAAAAGAACAAGAAGGCCGTTACGAACTCGAATCCGATGTTGCACCGGATACACCGCTTTCAGTCGAACACATCGAGGATGCGCATCCTAAATATGAACCGTACAGCCTAGGTGGGAACAAAGATTACCACTTACGTGGCAAAGACTACAAAATAGTTCGCAATGCGAAAGGCTTTAAAGAAAAAGGCCGAGCATCTTGGTATGGGGAAAAATTCCAAGGTCATTTGACTTCTAATGGCGAAATCTATGACATGTACTCAATGACGGCAGCGCATAAAACGCTACCGTTACCAAGTTACGTAAAAGTTACCAATACTGACAACGGCAAAACCACCATAGTACGAGTTAATGACCGAGGTCCTTTTCACGATGGCCGTATCATTGATTTAAGCTATGCCGCCGCGCACAAGTTAGATGTCATAAAAACAGGCACCGCGAACGTGGAAATTGAAGTGATCAGTATCAATCAGCCCACGGATAAAAAGTCATTAGAAGCGCACCCTAGGTACGTTATTCAAGTGGCATCATCAAAAAATGAAGAACGCGCGCGAACTTTAGGTACCGAGCTTGGTCAAAAATTGGATACAGAAACTTTCCTAGAGAGTGCGAAAGAGTCTTATCGCTTGTTGTTAGGGCCATTTACTGACTATTCCCTGACGCAAGCCACATTAGATAAAGTAAAGTTGCTCGGCTATTCGTCTGCATTTATTAAAAAACACAACACTGCCAAATGACCTCGTGTCATGAATTTCTCTTTGATCCCCCTCTTACATAACTAGGGATTCTGATAAGATGTCTGCAGTTAACCCAAAAATTTGAATTACCATGAATAAAAATAAGTTTGTGAAATCTATTCTCGTTTCTTCGGTTGCCCTTTCTGCAACTTTCGCTCAATCTGCTCTTGCATCACCTATCGTTGTTCCAGATGCCCCTCAAATCGCGGCGAAGGGCTACGTGCTGATGGATTACCATTCAGGTAAAGTACTGGCAGAGAAAGAGATGAACACAAAATTGTCTCCAGCTAGTCTGACTAAGATGATGACCAGCTATGTAATCGGCCAAGAGCTAGCGCGTGGTAATATCTCAGAAGATGATGATGTCACCATCAGTAAAAATGCGTGGGCGAAAAACTTCCCTGATTCATCAAAGATGTTCATTGAAGTAGGCACAACAGTTAAAGTACGTGACCTGAACCGAGGTATCATCGTCCAGTCAGGTAACGATGCCTGTGTTGCGATGGCAGAACATATTGCAGGTTCAGAAGATGCGTTTGTTGACCTAATGAACGCTTGGGCCAACACATTGGGTATGACTAACTCGCACTTTGCCAACGTTCATGGCTTAGATAACGCAGAGTTGTACTCAACACCATACGACATGGCACTGCTGGGTAAAGCACTTATCCGTGACGTACCAAATGAGTACCGAGTGTACTCAGAGAAGAAATTTACTTACAACGGCATCACCCAATACAACCGTAACGGTCTACTTTGGGATAAGAGCATGAACGTTGACGGTATCAAAACGGGTCACACAAGTAATGCGGGTTACAGCCTAGTAAGTTCAGCAACTGAAGGTCAAATGCGCTTGGTTGCGGTCGTTATGGGTACTAAAGATGCCAATGCTCGTAAGTCAGAAAGTAAAAAGCTGCTAAGCTACGGCTTCCGTTTCTTCGAAACAGTGGCACCGCACAAAGCAGGTGAAACGTTCGTAGAAGAAAAAGTGTGGATGGGTAACAAAGACACCGTAGCACTGGGTCTTGACCAAGATACTTACGTAACACTACCGCGTGGTGAAGCGAAAAACCTAAAAGCAAGCTTCGTCCTTGAAAAAGAGCTAGAAGCCCCAATTAATAAAGGTGATGTAGTTGGTAAGCTATACTATCAGATCGATGGTGAAGATATTGCCGAATACCCACTAATGGCACTAGAAACCGTAGAGCAAGGTAGTCTATTTAGCCGCATGTGGGATTACATCGTATTGTTATTCAAGAGCTTCTTCTAAAAAGAACATTAGAGTAGCAAACTTATTCGCAAAGCCGCCTGAATGGGCGGCTTTTTAAGTTTGAGCTCCTCGTCTTGAGTTCCCCCTAATTTGACTGTACTATTTCGCACCGCAACGAATATCTACTGGAGTTATCGATATGCTAACCATCAACTCTGATGCAAAATTAAAAGACCTGCTTGAGTTCCCTTGTTCATTTACTTACAAGGTAATGGGTCATGCAAAGCCTGAACTTCCAGAGCTTGTTCTTGAAGTTATTCAGCGCCATGCTCCAGGTGACTACAGCCCGACCGTTAAACCAAGTGCTAAGGGCAACTACCACTCTGTGTCAATCAACATTACTGCAACCTCTATCGAGCAGGTTGAGACACTGTACAAAGAGTTAGGTGAAATTGACATCGTACGCATGGTTCTATAATTTTTTGATATATTAAATTTTTTTTGAAAGCAGCCTTGGCTGCTTTCTTTTTATTTATCAAAGAGATAACGAGGCTTTACATCACTTTCAGTTAAAAATCTGTTACGCAGCGGTAGAGCATCAGGGTTATCCGGTTTATAATCCAAAAACTTTATATATTAGCAACAGGAATTCCCATGCAACACCAACTTGTTGTAAAACGACTTGGCCGCCAAGACTATGAGCCTGTATGGAAGGCGATGCATGAGTTCACCGACCAACGCACAGAAGAAACCCGTGATGAAGTCTGGTTGGTAGAACATAACCCAGTATTTACGCAAGGACAGGCAGGTAAAGCTGAGCACTTGATTAACACTGGCGATATTCCTGTTGTACAAAGTGATCGCGGAGGCCAGGTTACGTATCATGGCCCTGGTCAGTTGGTCGCCTACTTCTTGATCAACCTACGCCGTAAAAAATTAGGTGTACGAGATCTCGTTACCACAATCGAGAACCTCGTGATCAACACGCTAAAAGCATACAATATTGACTCAGCCGCGCGACCTGACGCACCAGGTGTCTACGTTGCCGGTAAGAAAATATGCTCTCTCGGTTTACGCATTCGTAAAGGATGCTCGTTTCATGGTTTAGCCTTGAACGTAAATATGGATTTAACACCGTTTCTGCGTATTAACCCTTGTGGTTATGAAGGTATGGAAATGGTTCAGGTCAGCCAATTTGGCGGCCCAGACAATGTAGAAGCCGTAGAAAAACAATTAATAGAAGAACTCGTTACTTTGCTCGATTATGAGCAAGTAGAATTCAGCACAGAAGCACCTTCTCAAGGTAATAAAGCATGAGCAAACCAATCCAGATGGAAAAAGGCGTTAAATATCGTGACGCCGATAAAATGGCATTGATTCCCGTAAAGAACATGCCTACAGAGCAGAAAGAAGTGCTACGTAAGCCTGATTGGATGAAGATCAAGCTACCAGCCGACAGCCAACGAATTCAAGACATCAAAGCGGCGATGCGTAAGAATAAACTTCACTCCGTATGTGAAGAAGCATCTTGCCCGAACCTAGCGGAATGTTTTAACCACGGTACAGCAACCTTCATGATCTTAGGTGCTATTTGTACTCGTCGTTGTCCTTTCTGTGACGTTGCTCATGGCCGCCCATTACCACCGGAAGCAGAAGAGCCTCAAAAACTGGCGAAAACCATTGCCGATATGAAGCTGAAATACGTAGTAATCACTTCTGTTGACCGTGACGATCTGCGTGACGGCGGTGCACAGCACTTTGCCGATTGTAACCGCGAGATCCGTGCGTTAAACCCGCATATTAAGATTGAAACACTGGTTCCTGACTTCCGTGGTCGCATGGATGTAGCGCTTGATCTAATGAAAGACAATCCGCCAGATGTCTTCAACCACAACTTAGAAACCGCGCCACGTCTTTACCGTAAAGCTCGCCCTGGTGCGAACTATAAATGGTCACTTGAGCTTCTTAAGAAGTTCAAAGAGCAGCATCCCGATGTACCGACCAAGTCTGGTTTGATGATGGGTCTTGGTGAAACCAAAGAAGAAATCATCGAAGTACTGAAAGATCTACGCGCACACGGCGTAACGATGCTGACTCTAGGCCAGTATTTAGCGCCAAGCCGTCACCACTTGCCAGTAGAACGTTACGTTCCACCATCAGAGTTTGACGAGCTAAAAGAAGTTGCACTAGAACTTGGCTTCACGCATGCAGCGTGTGGTCCATTTGTGCGCTCTTCTTACCATGCCGATATGCAAGCTCAAGGTATCGAGATTAAATAAGCTCTCGCTTGTTTTGAAAAGCTTGTTTTGAAGAGAAAAGGTTGGCTCAGTGCCAACCTTTTTTGTATCTGGCAAATGATGATAAAAAGCCATTCTACCACCGTCATTCTGAACAGCGAGGAACGAGCGTGATTCAGAATCTGTTTTCAGAATACTGATGATTTTTAGGGAAACTCTGAGTAAAAGAGTGTGCCTCAACAAGATTCCTGATCTCGCCTAGGCTCGTCGGAATGACGTGGTTTGGATATATTGAAAAGGGACAGTGTTGGTAGCCATCCCCTTATCACACACTCTCGCTATATCTCATTCCAAACGCCAGACAAACAAAAAGGCCCTCAAATGAGGGCCTTTAGTATATCAATGTTCAAAATAGATGAGTCGAGTTCTAGAAGAACACACGGAGTTTGCGCGAGCAAATGAGTATGTTCGACACCGAAATCGACTCATTCTATGAAGAACAGTTAGGCATAAACCGGTAGACGCTTACAAATTTCTAGCACTTTCTGTTTAGTCGCTTCGATAACTTCTTCGTTGCCGATGTTATCTAGAACGTCACACATCCAGTTTGCTAGCTCTTTTGCATCTTCTTCAGTGAAGCCACGGCGAGTGATCGCTGGCGTACCTACACGGATACCAGACGTTACGAATGGGCTGCGTGGGTCATTTGGTACTGAGTTCTTGTTTACAGTGATGTTTGCTGCACCTAGTGCCGCGTCTGCGTCTTTACCAGTGATATCTTTGTCGATTAGGTCAACAAGGAACAAGTGGTTTTCTGTACCGTTAGATACGATTTTGTAGCCACGTTCTTGGAACTGACCAACCATTGCTTTTGCGTTTTTCACTACGCGAGCTTGATAAGCTTTGAACTCTGGCTCCATCGCTTCTTTGAACGCTACTGCTTTACCAGCGATAACGTGCATTAGAGGGCCACCTTGACCACCAGGGAACACTGCTGAGTTCAATTTCTTGTACATATCTTCGCCAGCATTTGACAAGATAAGACCACCGCGAGGACCTGCTAGTGTTTTGTGCGTCGTTGTTGTTACCACGTGAGCATGCGGTACTGGTGTTGGGTATTCACCGGCGGCGATAAGACCAGCTACGTGCGCCATATCAACAAATAAGTAAGCACCTGCTTTGTCAGCGATTTCACGCATGCGTTTCCAATCAACGATTTGCGAGTAAGCAGAGAAACCACCGATGATCATCTTAGGTTTGTGTTCAAGTGCTAGCTGTTCCATCTCGTCGTAGTTGATTTGACCAGCTTCATCGATACCGTAAGGGATAACGTTGTAGTGCTTACCCGAGAAGTTTACTGGTGAACCGTGAGTTAGGTGACCACCGTGCGCTAGGCTCATGCCTAAAACTGTATCGCCTGGGTTAAGAAGCGCCATGTAAACTGCGCTGTTTGCTTGAGAACCTGAGTGAGGCTGTACGTTAGCGTACTCACAACCAAATAGTTGGCATGCACGCTCAATTGCTAGTGCTTCAGCTTTATCTACGTACTCACAACCGCCGTAGTAACGCTTACCTGGGTAGCCTTCAGCGTATTTGTTCGTTAGCTGAGAACCTTGCGCTTCCATTACACGTGGGCTTGTGTAGTTTTCAGAAGCGATAAGTTCAATGTGTTCTTCCTGGCGAAGAGTTTCTTCCTGGATAGCTGCGAACAGTTCCGCATCGTAATCTGCGATGTTCATATCACGCTTAAGCATCTGTATCTCCTGACTCAGATTAGTACTGAAAGTTGCAAAAAAACTGTTGAATGACCCGACGCAAACGTTTTCGTCACCCTAATGGCGCGCATTCTACATAATTTGATTTAGGTCATAAAGAGAAATTTACAATTTTTCTCATGCAGTTTTTTCATGATGACAAGCAATGTTTATCATGCCAGCATTGCAATCGCATAACGACAATCTATTGCCTGTCAAATTTGTGCTTTACACCCTGTAAAACAGCAATTACATAGGTTTACCGTAAATTTTACCCTCTAGCTACCGAAAAGATCATCTTTTTACTACTATGCACGCCTTATTTATCACTAATGACTGCAACATTGATGGAAAAACACTCATTAAAAGAAGACTGGATAGCGATTCTCACGGGTACCTTTTTAGTAGCTCAAGGCGTTTTCTTTCTCCAATCCGCGAACCTTCTAACGGGAGGCACGACTGGATTGGCTCTGCTTATTAGCCAATTTACACCTTTTACCTTTGGTGTGCTGTACTTTTTAGCAAACAGTCCTTTTTACTTACTAGCATGGAAACGCTTCGGCCGTCATTTCGCCATTAATAGTGCCATTTCTGGCGCGTTGGTTTCTATCTTTGCCGATCATCTTTATTTGCTAATCTCGCTCGAATCGGTAAATGAAGTTTATTGCGCCGTCGCAGGCGGGCTTTTAATGGGGCTCGGTATGCTGATCCTATTCAGACATCGCTCCAGCTTAGGTGGCTTTAACGTGCTGTGTTTGTTTATCCAAGACAAATTTGGCATTTCAGTTGGCAAAAGCCAAATGGCAATCGATGCATGTATCCTGTTTGCTTCATTCTTCTTTGTCACACCAGAGGTGATTGGCCTTTCAATTTTGGGGGCGTTTGCACTCAATGTCGTGTTAGCGATGAACCACAAACCGCACCGCTATTCCGTGACCTACGGTTCATAAATTTTTGATAATGATTGAAGCGCGATTTATAAGATTTCGCGCTCCAATCGCTATATAATACTTCGCGATTTCCAAATAGATCGGTACGGTATGCGCGACTTTCTGCAACAAGCTAAACAGACTCACAGTTGTATTGCGATTGGAGAGCTGATCTATAACCCGAAGACACAGAGCCTTCATCAAGATGCTATCGCGATTGATCTTGAACCTCGCACCATTGAATTATTAGAACTGCTGTTAACAAGCGTTGGCCACCCACTCTCTGCTGACACCATTATTGAAACCATTTGGCAGAGCAAGTTCATCTCTAAGAATGTGCTAACGAACCGCATTAGCACCTTACGTGCCCTGCTACAGCAGTACTTACCCGAATACGATGCCGCTAAGCTTTTAGTCACTTACCCCCGCAAAGGCTACTTTCTTAACCCTGCCAATATTCGTTTGGTGCCACCAGCGAAAAGCCATCGACGCGTTATCCCAACTCAGGTGGCGAGTAATAAGAACTTCAAGCTGATTTTTGCTTATAGCTTGTGTGCCATACTTGCAGTTTGTAGCGTGACGCTCGCAAGCTTGTTATGGCAACGCCAAGAAATCTCAACACAACAAACACGTCATCAACTACTGATTCCCAAAGTCGAGCTACTACTCAACCGTGTCGATTCAATCGGCTCTCAGGCGCGAAAATACCGCATACTGGTCAAAGCCATCTTGCTGCAACAACAGGTCGAATATCCATACACCGACATAGCCAACCAAGATGCTCCCAGTTACTTTCTTGATCCTATCGGTCATGCGCCATATTTCCCTGGCGCACGAAACATGCAGACCAGCGACTACGAGCTCAATATCGAGTTAAAAGACAGCACAAAACAGGACATCTTGAAAGCGCAGATGAACCTTATTTATCCTGCGACGGGCAAGCTAGCGTTTCGCAATGAGTACACACTGCGTTTATCTGACTTACAATCGGATATTTTCCAAATGCACTCGGATGTCGCGCAATACTTCAATCTGCCTGCACCTTCGGCAAGTACGTGGCAGCTTTCGGATATTCACAAAAAAATGTTATTCGAGAATGCCTTTTCTAGCCAACCTCTCCGACAATCTGATGAGTTTGCGGCTATAACAACGGCAAGACATCTCGCCTTATACGAGCACGAACATCAAAAGCTGGAAGCATATTTAACTCAAGTGCAATCGTCGTTTGATGTTTTGCCAGATGAGCTGAGCCTTTGGTTAGGTCTATTGCATTTCAAATTAGGTAACTTAGACAGGGCAAAAGCTCTGTTAACGACACCAGATGGCGACTCACGTATCCAAAACGCACTGATTTATACCTTTGTGTCTCACATTGCTTATAAGCAGAACAAACTTGAACAGTTCCGTCTCAACTACATGGAATCACTGGTGGCGCTGCTGCGCGTTTTACCTTCCGAAACCTTGTTTGAGCGTCTTTCTCAATCTGAATCAAAAGAGACTTGCCTCCAACCGTGGAAAACGTTGCGTGTTAGTGTGACCGATCAAGAAATCATAAGCCGATGGAAAGCGCTCATTAACGAGTATTGCACTAACGTAGCCAACGAAATAACCCCAAATAAAACAAAGACCTAAATATAAAATTAAGCTTTCATTAACCCCTGTTATCTTTTGTTTTTTGCCCTTTTTCTCTCACTGAACTTAGCATGCTCGCATTCAAGCAACGGCCCAACATGAAGCGGCCTTATCAATCAGGAATGTAAACCATGCTAAACAAAATGACGCTTATCGCAGCAGCAACTCTGGCTCTTTACGGCTGTGGCGGAGGTTCGTCTTCTGGCAGTGCGAATCCAAACAAAGTGCCTCAAGAAAGTTTCGACGTCTCGATTCACAACTCCATTTTCGCTCCTATACCAAACACACAATTGAGCTATTCGTTTAGCTTGGATGGCCAACCAGAGGGCGACATGAAACTGAGCTTCCAAGCGATGGATAGCGAGCAAATATTGGCAGCATTGGCACAAATCCCAAACAGCGAGGCAATGGTCCAGTTGGTTAATGACTTGGTGAACTACGGCGCCGAACAGTTCTACTATTCAGACGAGCAGTACAACGACGACGAAGAGAGCAATACGCTTTACTTTGCAGGATCAGATGGTGCACTCCATGAAATCACTGACGCTTATTTCATTGGTCATCAGTTTATTGCCATGCTTATGCACAGCAGTCCGATTTTCCGCCTAAACGGTGACGACGTAAAAGAGAAAAGCCCGAATATTGACATCGGTGAAGAAACTATGTCTCTGCAAACCACTCTTACAGGCTACGCAGTTCACAACCTTCTAGACCGTTTTGAAGATCATGAGTGGGTACAAAACCTTCCTATGACAGCATCTTGCCAAGTGGTTTGGCAACAGCAAATCCGAGAGACTGGTGTGCGTAAAGCGTTCTCGATCTCAGGCAAGAAAATTGAAGCGGCATACCTGATGGAAGAGAACATCTACAACCTAAACTGTGATGATATGGAATCAATGGAGTTCGCCACTTCGGCAGAACGTTGGTTTAATCCGAGCTTAGGTCTGATTGAACAAATTGAACTGCTGAAAGTACAACAAGTACAAATCAATGAAGAGAAAGTGCAGCTAACAGCGATTGAAACAAAATAAGCTAGGATATCTCAATAAAAGAAGGCTTTGGGGAGCACACCAAAGCCTTCATCTCGAACATCAACCTTAGGGGGTGATGACACCCGAGTTTATTCTTCTATCAATAAAATACGAGTTTCGTAAGGTCGTAACACTTGATGGTTTGACGCGACTGCGCTCGCTGAGTTTTGATAGTTAGATAGCAAGTTTTTCGCTTTACTCATATCAAAACGTTCTGGCAGAACGCATTCCACCTCTTCTGCGTAGTAGTTATTGATACACAGCAGCGTTTGCTTATCGTTCTGACGAGCGTAAGCGAAAATACGTTTGTGCTCTGGCAGCAGGTCCTCGTAACGGCCATCGGTGATAACTGGAACCTGTTTACGCAGTTCAATCAGACGCTTGTAAAAGTAGAACACCGAGTTCAAATCGGCAACCGCAGCTTCAGCATTGATTTCAGAGTAATTCTGCGCCACTTCAAGCCACGGCGTGCCCTCAGTAAAGCCCGCGTGTTTTGCACTGTTCCATTGCATTGGTGTACGTGAGTTATCACGCGACTTCTGTGCCAAGATCGCCATCATATCGTCATGAGATACACCATCACGGTTGACCATGATGTCGTACATGTTAGTACTTTCAACATCACGATATTGGCTGATTTCGGTATAACCCGGGTTGGTCATGCCGATCTCTTCCCCCTGGTAAACATAAGGTGTGCCTTGCATCATGTGCACTGATGCCGCAAGCATCTTGGCAGATTCAACACGGTATTGCTCGTCGTTACCTAATCGGCTCACAACGCGTGGCTGGTCGTGGTTACACCAGAACAGCGCCCCCCACCCTTTGCCATTTAAGCCCGTTTGCCAATGATTGAAGATCTGTTTTAACTGAATGAAATCAAACGGCGCTTTGGTCCATTTTTCACCATTTGGATAATCGACTTTCAGATGATGGAAGTTGAACACCATGGATAGCTCTTTGCCGTCTAGCGAAGAATATTGCTGGCAGTGATCTAGTGTGGTGGAAGACATTTCACCCACTGTTACGCTGCCGTATTTTTGAAACACAGATTCGCTAATCTCTTGAAGGTATTCGTGCACACGTGGACCATCCGTGTAGAAACGACGACCATCACCAATATCGTCACTTGGAAAATCTTGCTGCTTGGAAATCAGGTTGATAACGTCGAGACGGAAACCATCGACACCTTTGTCTGCCCAGAAGCTGATGACTTCTTTCACTTCTTCACGCACTACTGGGTTTTCCCAGTTTAAGTCCGCTTGCTCTTTAGCAAAAAGGTGCAAATAGTACTGGCCTGTTTTTTCATCCAGCGCCCAAGCGTTACCACCAAACTTAGATTGCCAGTTGTTTGGTTCTACACCATCTACCGGATCTTTCCAAATGTAGTAATCACGGTATGGGCTGTTTTTATCACCCAGTGCGGATTGGAACCACTTGTGTTCTGTCGACGTGTGGTTCACTACAATGTCCATGATAATACGAATGCCCAACTGATGCGCTTCTGCTAGCAAAGTATCGAAATCTTCCATAGTGCCGAACTCAGGGTTGATCGAGTAGTAATCGGATATGTCATAACCGTTGTCGATCATTGGTGATTGGTAAACCGGCGTCAGCCAAATCGCATCCACACCAAGATGCTTAAGATAATCCAGCTTAGAAATGATCCCTTTGATGTCGCCCGTGCCTTTACTGCCACTGTCACAAAAGCTTTTTGGGTAAATTTGATAGATGGTTGCGGTTTTCCACCAGCTCTCATCATGCTTGGTCATAGCCATTTCTAACACTCACTTACCAGTAATCGGAAACTTAAAATTTGAAAAGAAAAATAGGAGGAGGCAGCCAAGTCACTGCCTCAAATAGAATTACGCGTTTGCAGGCTCAAGCTCACCTTTGGCTTGTGCACGCTTATAAAGAATTAACGTTAATGCAGCAGGTACCAGCATTGCGACTAACATAGCCAAAGCAAAAATGCCCCAAAACTGCGGTTGGATAGATAAGATGCCCGGCAAACCGCCCACACCGATACCGTTCGCCATTACGCCCGCACTACCACAAATAGCAGCAGCACACGCACTACCGATCATCGCGCTCAGCATTGGGAACTTGTATTTCAAGTTGATGCCGTACATCGCCGGCTCGGTCACACCAAGGTAAGCAGAGATAGCCGCAGGTACTGAGATATCACGCTCGCCATGTTTTTTACTGATGATAATGATGCCGACGACCGCAGACGCTTGAGCAATATTTGAAAGCGCAATCAGAGGCCAAATTGGCGTGCCGCCTAGCTCTTGCATTAATTGAAGGTCAACCGCGTTGGTGGTGTGGTGAATACCAGTAATGACCAATGGCGCGTATAGGAAGCCGAAGATGGTTGAGCCAATCATTGCGAAGTCACCCGTCATGGCTGCTTTTGCTGCGAAAGCAACGCCGTCACCCAACATACGACCGAATGGACCAATGATAGAGTGCGCAAGAATCACAGACACAATGATTGAGACAAACGGCACGACCACTAGGTAAAGGTAAGACGGAATGATGCGTTTTAAGTTGGTTTCAATAAACGCCAGAGCCATACCAGCAAGCATTGCTGGAATCACTTGCGCCTGATAGCCCACTTTTTCGATGGCGAATAAGCCAAAATCCCACACTTCGGGTACTTGCTTACCAATCAGGTAGGCGTTCATCAACTGCGGCGAAACCAATGTTACACCAAGCGTGATACCCAGAATCGGAGTACCGCCGAGCTTTTTCACTGTCGACCAACACACGCCAACTGGTAGGAAGAAGAAGATCGCCTCACCAATCAGCCATAAGAAAGAGTGTACCGTTGCCCAAAACTGGCTGATTTCCGTTAGCGTTTGACCATCAAACATCTTGATGTCGCCAATCACGTTACGGAAACCAAGGATCAGACCACCGGTGATGATCGCTGGTAGCAGTGGTACAAAGATTTCTGCAAGGTGGGAAATACCACGCTCAACGATATTCATGTTTTGACGAGCAGCGTTCTTCGCTTCGTCTTTGCTGGCTTCACTTTTACCCGTCAGTCCGATCAGTACCTTGTAAACTTCATCCACTTCAGTACCGATAACCACTTGGAACTGGCCTGCGTTGGTAAAACAGCCCTTCACCATCGGTAATGTTTCTAACTGTTTCGTATCTGCTTTGTCCGTATCATTTAGAACAAAACGCAAGCGAGTTAAACAGTGACTTACACTGGCAATATTGTCCGGCCCCCCGACCAGCTCAATAAGACGCTCCACGTCTTTACGCGCAATCTTACTCATAACTTTGTCCACCCTGTATTGGATACATTCGATTCATCATTTTGTTTTTATAAATGGGAACATTCCCATTTCTTAATTTTAATATTGCCATTCGAAGACAAAAAACAAAATGGGAACAGTCCCATTAATTGAGAATGATCACAGTATAATTTTAGAGCAGATCGTTTTAGTGTGGATTAACAAACGATAGGCTGTTGAGTAAAGTGAACCACTTCCTCATCACCATTTAATTGATTGATCAGCATGTTAGCGGACTTCTCACCTGCAAGGGTATAACCTGGGTCGACACTAAATACTTTAGGGAAAAGGAAAGAGAGCAATTCATTACCACCAACACCTGTCACAACCACGTCTTCACGGCCTAACTCTTGAAGACGCTTAATCACGCCCAACGCGATGGTGTCACTGGCGCACACGATGGCCTGAGTATCAGATTGAAGGACTTTGTCTACCAACTGATAAGCACTTTCATGGCTCAACTTACCCGTTTGGAAACAAGGTGCAATTTGCTTGCGTTGACACCAAGCTTTATAAGCATTTAGACGAGCTAAGCCAGTGGTTTTGTCTTCAGGATCAACACCAATATAAGCAATGCGAGATAAAGATTGCTGCTCAAGATGAGACAAAGCCATGTCTATCACACCTTGGTTGTCGTAGTTGATCGAAGAAACCATTTGCGTGTCCATCGCGATCACGACGATACGATTCCCCCACTCCGCCAATGCTCGCTCATCACATCCAGTAAAGCCAAACACGATCACCCCATCGACGTTGCGACGTTTAAGCACATCCAAATGTTCATTGGTTTTATCGCGATCGAATTGGCTCTCCATGATCACCGCATCATAACCAGCGGAATACAAAGCATTGAGCATTGTACCAACGGCGCGATTTTCTGATGGTGAATCTAAACGGGAGATGATAACCCCAATAACTTTTTGGCGGCCGCCACGCATTGATTGCGCAGATTTGGACGGCACATAACCAGATTCACGAATGATTTGCTCAACCTTCTCTCGCGTTTGGGGTTTCACTTTTGGATCGTTAGTAAGCACACGGCTTACTGTCGATTTGCCCACGCCTGCCAATTTTGCGATATCAAGAATGGTGAGTTTTTTGCTCATAAGTGTTCAGACTAAAAGAAGGAATCAAACAAAAGGGAAGCAGTGGCTTCCCTTATCTCAGTCAGTAATGAAGATTACTTGTTTAAGTACGCAGGCACATCTGCAATGCTATCTAATACTACCGTTGCAATGGCTTCGCCCTGTTCCGTTACTGGCTTACCAGTGCGAACCAAAATCTTAGTGCCAACGCCTGCCGCTTCTGCTGCCATCATGTCTTCAGCTTTATCGCCGATCATCACAGATTTCTCCATGTCGATCTTCAAGAAGTCACGCGCAGAAATGAACATGCCTGGTTTTGGCTTACGGCACTCACAATCTTGCTTGTACTCGCCAATGCCATGTTCTGGATGATGTGGACAGTAATAGATACCATCGAACTCAACACCATTATCAGCAAAGTTCCAATCCATCCATTGAGTCAGAGACAAGAAACGGTCTTCACTGAATTTACCGCGTGCGATGCCCGATTGATTCGTCACTAACACTAGAAGGTAGCCTTTATCTTTTAGCGCTTTCGTCGCTTCAAATACACCATCAATGTACTCAAAATCATGTTCGTCATGAACGTAGCCGTGGTCAACGTTTATCACGCCATCACGATCGATAAAAACAGCAGGTTTTGCCAAAACGTATTTCTCTATTAACTCGGTTTAATCAGATTATTACATACCTTATAAACTTCAACACTATCTAATTCATTCTAGGCCTCGACAAAACGGTTGATTTGTTGGGCAAGAATCGGTAAATCTGAGGGTGCCCCGCCGTCTACCTCCTGCTTGTTATCTATACATCTTCGTTTTAAAACAGAACATCCATACATTTAGACGTCTAGACGTAAAAATATCTATTGACTTCATTCTGCTTAACCCATAGCATCAACTGAAAATTGAGATAAAGCTCAACATTAAGTTCTGTCAAAGGCCGTTTTTGACAGCGAAGTTCCCCGTATCTTTGGGCAGGTTGAAACATGATAGAAATAAAAAACGTCAATAAAGTGTTCTACCAAGGCAGTAAGGAAATCCTTGCCCTGAAAGACATTAACCTACACATCG
>NZ_JAWOQO010000034.1:0-11705 GCF_033337345.1 Vibrio sp. YT-18
AATAAAAAACGTCAATAAAGTGTTCTACCAAGGCAGTAAGGAAATCCTTGCCCTGAAAGACATTAACCTACACATCGACAAAGGCACCATCTTTGGTGTTATCGGTTCATCAGGTGCTGGTAAAAGTACGCTGATTCGCTGCGTAAACATGTTAGAAGCGCCGACCTCTGGTTCCATCATCGTTGATGGTGTGGATCTAACCAAACTCAGCAAAAAACAACTAGTCGAAACACGCCGTAACATTGGCATGATCTTCCAGCACTTTAACCTGCTTTCGTCTCGTACTGTGTTTGATAATGTAGCACTGCCACTAGAACTGGCAGGTAAAGACAAATCGCAAATCACAACAAAAGTAACTGAGTTGCTAAAGCTTGTAGGCTTAGCCGACAAACACGAGAGCTACCCATCTAACTTAAGTGGCGGCCAAAAACAGCGTGTGGCAATTGCTCGTGCATTGGCATCCGATCCTAGCGTGCTGCTTTGTGATGAGGCCACTAGTGCGCTAGACCCGGCAACAACTCAATCTATCCTTGAGTTATTGAAAGAGATCAACCGCAAACTCAACATCACGATTTTACTTATCACTCACGAAATGGAAGTCGTAAAAAGTATCTGTCACGAAGTAGCAATCATCGGTGGTGGTGAGCTGGTGGAAAAAGGCACCGTTGGCGATATTTTTGCGCACCCTAAGACAGAGCTAGCGCACCAATTCATTCGCTCAACGCTGGATCTTTCCATTCCTGAAGATTACCAAGCTCGTCTGCAAGCAGAGCGTGTTGATGGCAGCTACCCGTTGGTTCGCTTAGAGTTTACTGGCGCAACCGTCGATGCACCGTTAATGTCGCAAATTTCTCGTAAATACAATATTGATGTGAGTATTTTGAGTTCCGACCTTGATTACGCTGGTGGCGTGAAATTCGGCATGATGGTCGCAGAGCTATTTGGTAACGAAGAAGATGACAACGCAGCTCTTGAATACCTGCGTAAGCACAACGTAAAAGTAGAGGTACTTGGTTATGTCCTTTAATACGATTTCTGAATGGCTGAGCTTAAACAGCAAACTACTTTTAGGTGCAACGTGGGAAACGCTTTACATGGTTGCGGTTGCCGGATTAGTCGGCTTTGCTGTGGGTATTCCATTAGGCGTAATCCTCCATATTACTAAGAAAGGCGGCCTACTTGAAAACACCAAACTAAATAGCGGCTTAGGCGCTATCGTTAACATTGGTCGCTCAGTGCCATTCCTCGTACTGATGGTTGCGATTATTCCAGTGACAAAAATGCTAGTTGGAACCTTTATCGGCACAACCGCAGCAATCGTCCCACTGACTATTGGCGCCATTCCTTTTGTCGCTCGTCTCATTGAAGGTGCTTTATTAGAAGTACCGACAGGCTTGGTGGAAGCAGCGCAGTCAATGGGGGCGACACCAACACAGATCATCACAAAAGTTCTACTACCTGAAGCAATGCCGACTATTGTTAACTCAGTAACGATTACGTTGGTCACTCTCGTTAGCTACTCAGCTATGGCGGGTACGGTAGGCGGCGGCGGCCTAGGCGACGTAGCCATTCGTTACGGTTTCCACCGCTACGATGTAACTATCATGGCCGTGACTGTCGTGATGTTGATTGTTCTAGTACAGATTATTCAGTCTATCGGCGACGCAGTGGTGCGCCGTGTAGACCACAGATAAGCATCAAAAATACAAATTATAAGGAGATAAAGATGAAATTTAGCCTTAAAGGTCTTTTGACTGTAGCAACGGCCGCCTCTGCTCTTGCTCTAGCGGGTTGCGGCGACAAAGAAGTAGACGTAAACAAAGTAAAAGTTGGCGTTATTGCTGGTGCTGAAGCACAAGTAGCCGAAGTTGCCGCTAAAGTAGCAAAAGAGAAATACAACCTAGATGTTGAGCTAGTAACATTTACCGATTACGTAACACCAAACGCCGCTCTGGATGATGGTTCAGTAGACGCGAATGCGTTCCAGCACAAACCATACCTAGACCAACAAGTGAAAGACCGCGGCTACAAACTGGCTATCGCGGGTAACTCATTCGTTTACCCTATTGCTGGTTACTCAAAGCAAGTAAAATCAATTGATGAAATTCAAGATGGCGCACGCATCGCAGTACCAAACGACCCAACTAACCTAGGTCGCTCACTACTGCTTCTTGAGCAGCAAGGTTTAATTACGCTACGTGATGGCGTTGGTCTACTCGCTACAGTACGTGACATCGTAGGCAACCCTAAAAATATCGAAATCATTGAACTAGAAGCCCCACAGCTTCCACGTTCACTGGATGACGTAACGCTATCTATCATCAACACCACTTACGCAAGCTCTATCGACCTATCGCCAGAGCGTGACGGCGTGTTCGTTGAAGATAAAGACTCACCATACGTAAACCTAATTGTCGCTCGCGAAGAAAATGTTAATGCGCAAAACGTACAAAACTTCGTAAAAGCTTACCAAACGGAAGAAGTTTACGAAGCGGCAAAAGAACTGTTCAAAGGCGGTGTTGTGAAAGGTTGGTAATCCCACTTTTCAAAACATGACTGAAAACAACGTTCTAAACACAAAAGGGCTGATGTGAAAACATCAGCCCTTTCTATTTGTCTATCTACCCATTTAAGTAGCTTCAATTCGCTACTTAAGATGGTCCCAAGAGATATTCGACACGATTCGGCAGTCATCACACTTAAAATGAAATATGTCATGTAGTGGCTCATCGAGTAGCCACTCGCCATCGCATTTTGGACACTTGCGCGCTTTCTCGCTCTCCAGCGACTGACCACCGACACGATACTGGTAATAGTACGTAGGGATCTTCGTGATGTAATCGATACGGCCACGTAAGTCCCAACCTCGGCGAAACAGCACACTATCCACATCGCAAATTTCGTGCAGCGCCGCATGTTCCGCTCGGCAGCCCCCTGCCATTTGGATTTCATCACACGCTTGCCACTCAGTCTGCCACTTAATGACGGCTTTATGGTCTCCATTAAGTGTTGGCTCATTACGATACAAAGGAATTGGCAACAGGGTTTCACCACTTCGCAAAGGCGAACACGTATGAACATAAGTCGTGTACAACACTTGCCAGCTAGGTGTCTCTTCTTCGGCTGCTTGTTCTGAATTCAAATCACGCCCCAGCATACGCATTTTCGGTGCAAGCAAAGACGCATCCGACAAACGGTTCATGCACACTTTGACGAAATCTGAGTGATAACGTGGATGCAAGCTGTCTTGTTCTGGGCAAACAACACGAACGAAAAATTCACCTTCTCCCATCACTATCGGGAATTCACGACCTAATACTTGGCCGTTGTAACGCAGAGCATCCATCAAGCCATTAATGGCTTTGTCTACCGCGCTGACGGTGGTGTTATCAAAACACTCAAACTGCAACTCAACAACATACATACTTAGACGGCAGCCTCTAACTTATTCAAGAACTCAACCAATGAATCTGCCAATACATCACGTTTAGAGGTGCCCAAACGCTCTAGAATCACATTGCCAGTGAGGTTACAAATAGAAATCACATCCATTTCCTCATCTGTCGCTGCGATAAATACTGTTGGTTTAAGTTTCAAGCGGCGCTGCGTCACCAAATGACCAAGAATATTTTCTTGTAGACGCACGAAATCGTCATCGCTCCAGACTTGCAGCAGCGTCAACGAATTACCTTGCCAAGTTGCCTCCATATCAGCGCAGTATTGAGAACCATAAAAGGCTTTAACATCATCTTGCAGTGACAACTCAATCGCATTTTCCACATTGGTGAAATCGGCCATTTCATCACGTGCGACCGCTTTCCAAAGCACCTTTCCATCACGCTTCTCTTCGACACAAGGAGAAACAAGCTCTGCAAGCTCTTCACTGCTTGGCAACTCATTGTGCTTAGCTTGCCAAGCTTGTTGGTAGCGCAGGCTGAACTCTTGTAGCGCCTGAGTAACGTTTGGGGTCATGAAGGTCTCCTCATTCCTTATTTATCAGATAGCCGTGCTTGCCGGATGGCAATTGACCAGCGGATTCAGTAAAATTCTCGCCATTCTAATCGAAAACGACCACAAAGTATGAGCAAATATTCTGACGCTAAAGAGCTTGCTGGCTTAACACTAGGTAAAACGACCGAGTATGCGAACCAGTATGACCCAAGCTTGCTGCAACCAGTCCCTCGCAGCCTGAACCGAGATGACCTCCAGTTAGGCGATACTCTGCCTTTCATGGGGCACGACATTTGGACGCTGTACGAACTGTCTTGGTTAAATAGTAAAGGTTTACCACAAGTGGCCGTTGGCGAAGTATACATTCCAGCCACCAGCGCAAACTTGATTGAATCGAAGTCTTTCAAACTGTACTTAAACAGCTATAACCAAACCCGCTTTGCAAGCTGGGAAGAAGTGACTGAGCGTTTAACACAAGACCTTTCTGAATGCGCAGGTGAAAAGGTGCTGGTTGAGGTGAATCCAGTGACCCACTATACCAATCAACCTATCGTAACAATGGACGGTGAATGTATTGATGACCAAGACATTAACATCACCAGTTACGATTTCGATGCCGATTTGCTTGAAGGTGCAGCAGGTGAAGTACAAGTTGAAGAGGTGCTACATAGCCACCTATTGAAATCAAACTGTTTGATCACTAACCAACCCGACTGGGGCAGTGTAGAAATTCGCTACCAAGGCGCAAAAATAGCTCGTGAGAAGCTGTTACGTTACTTAGTGTCTTTCCGCGAGCACAATGAGTTCCACGAACAGTGTGTAGAGCGTATTTTTACGGATCTAATGAAATACTGCCAACCAAGCAAACTGACCGTATTTGCCCGCTATACGCGCCGTGGAGGCTTGGATATCAACCCTTACCGCTCAACGGAACAAGATAAGCCAGCTCACAATCACCGTATGGCTCGTCAGTAAGCGCATAGGCAACAGAAATAAGTTCGGCAATCTAAAGGGTTGCCGGACGTTTTTATTGTCCAAGCATGTTACTATATCAAATGGCTTCAACCCGCATTTAAACGGCTAATTGAGGCTTTTCGCCGTTATCGCCATATCTAAAAACAGTTCGAGGGAACGAAAGGATGTTTTGGGACAGTTCGCGTCTATTCAAATTGATTGGCTTTCTTTGCTTGCTGTTTGTACAGCCACTTCATGCAACCATTTTATCGTCCGCGTTACTCAACGAAGCACAACAATTGGCGGAAATAGAACCATCACAAGCAAAACAAGCGGCAACCAACTATTTGTCACAGCGTGAGCTAACAGAACGCAAAGAAAGTGACAGCCCTTCAGCCATGTCTCGCGACGAAACAGATCGTAGCGTTCGCACACCAAGCAGCACCATCGAAGCGCACAAGATTATCGCTCAGGCAGATTACGCCATGGGTAATGTTCGTTCGGCTATCGAGCACCTAAATAAAGCGGAACGCTTAGCGCAAGAATATCAATTGCCGTACATGGACTTAGATCTCCAGCTGATGCGCAACCAAATGATTTGGATGTACGACGAAAACTACTCAAAAGCGGAAGACACGCTTAACCAAATTGAACAACAGCTCGATGAAGCCGATGCCGTATTACAACGCACCGACAGCGTTCGCTACCGACTAGTGATGCAAAGAGCACTCCTCGCTTCACATAGTGGCGATATCATTAAAGCGGAAAACTTGTACTCTGAAGCAAAGACCATGCTTGACGATAGCCGCTCTGAGTTAGCCTTGATCGACTACTACACAGCCGTCGGCGAGTTTTACCTCAATAGCAAGAAATACAATTTGGCTTTGTCAGAGCTGCTATACGGTTATTGGCAATCTATTGAAAGTAACAGTGGTGCAAGATTAGCAAAAGTGAATCGCCTTTTGGCTAGGCTCTTCCAGGAGCGACGAGTGTACGACAAAGCGATCGAATACTTATCTCAAGCCGCAGATTTTTATGACTCTTACCCTAGCTCTCCGATCCTAGCGGACGTCCTAGAGCAAATGGGCGACATCTACTTTTATCAGGGTAAGTTTAACCTTGCGTTAGTGCATTACTTCAACGTGCTTGACCATGAAAGTACCAGTAAGAACATCAATAGAATCATTAAAATTCGCTTAAGCTTGGCGGCTACCTACCTACAACTCTATAACTACGCGCTAGCAGAGCAGTACTTAGACCGCTCTAAAGAGCTTTTAGAATACACCAATATTCCTAAGCTTGAAGCAAAGGCTGCCCTGCTTCAGTCAGGTCTGGCTTATCATCAAAATGACAGTAAAGACGTCATTACTAATGCTAAGCTGGCGTTAGCACTTGCTGAAAAGTCACCTGAAAATAACAACTTCATTAAGCAGCAGTCATACCGTTTACTTGGGTTGGGTTACGAGCAGGCAGGCGAATACAAACTTTCTCTGCAAGCTTATAAAAAATACACCAACCTCGTTCGTCTAGAACAAAAGCAGCTTAACCAAATCAGTGAGGATGCGTTCCGTCAGCAAAAAGAATTTGCCGAACAAACCATCCATTACATCGGTCAATCAGAACGCTTAGAGCAAGTGGAAAGAGAGCATCGTAAATTCCAGAAAATCTCATTTGCATTGTTTATTACTGTCTTGGTCATGTTTTTGTTCATTATGCGCCGTGGTGTCATTATGCAGCGCCAAGCAAGTGAAATCGAAAAACTGCGTAACGACCTCTTCACCCACTCTCGCTCTCGTTTACGTAACTTGCGTATGCTGAATGTTAAGCTTTCTCGCTCATTGAAAAAGTCGAGCGAAACTTTCGAGCAATGGCAAATGGGTGAATTGATCCACGAACCACTTAATGATCGCCTACGCTTTGTTATGATCGATTTGCCATTCTTACGAAGCATGTACGTCCATAACGGCTATAAGGCAGGTCTAGAACTAGAACGGGCATTTGGCGACTTCCTTGCGGAAAAAATAGAAAAACCGTCGCGTCTTTACCATTTCTCAGATGCGAACTTACTCTACATAGAACCGAACGCTGACCGTGATGCTTCTGCCGAAGTCATGTTCGAAAAATTCCAGACTTGGGTGGATGAGTTCGCACAGCAGCACAACGTCAATCGTATTATTCGTATGGGCATCAGCGATTATCCGTTCTTACCCCGAGCCTACACTGCAATTAACGATGAGGAATTACTCGATCTGTTATTGCTTGCTACTCACATCGCACGAGAAGTCAGCTTGAAGGATAAGCAAAGCCACTGGGTGTTCTTAAAAGCCATCGATAATGCGCCTGCTGCTAGCTTTGCAACAGGTAACATAAGAACTGCCTGTCAACATGCCATTAGCCAAGGCCTGATCAAGATCCATTCGTCCTACAAGAATGAGGACGACATCAAGAAAATATTAAAAAATGGATAATTAAACGCCTGTTGAACGTAATAACTAATGACGCTATAAAGTTTTTTGTTATTATCAGATAATTGTCAGTAGTACATGGACTTAACCGTAGTCACTTCATGGGAATCTTGGAATCCGATATTCAGTCGCAGCTGCATCAGCTGAGTTGTCAACTTGACCAACTCAGACTGACTCATCGTGATACTTCACTCAAATTCAAACGTGAACAACAAGTTCTTAAACGCGTTGTGGCATCATTGTCTTCAGCTTGCCAGGGTTCGAATACTCAGGTATCCAACTACCTATTTGAAATCCAACAAGAGCTGCAACATCAAAAAGATATCAGCACTCTTATCCCGCGTTTAGCGGTATTAGAGAGGATGCTCAAACAGCAGTCGAAGACGATGGATAAACAAAACGGTTACCTTGACGAACAAATCAAGCACAGTGGTGAAACACTGCAACGTGTCACGGGCTTACCTGCGCAGTTAAAACGTGAACTACGGAACCTGATGAGTTTCTCTGAAGTTCACGCCAGCAATAAAGCTGATCAAGCCACTAAGCTACTGAGTATTTACGAACGCGCTCTGAAAATCATCACGTCTAATTCACGTCTACATCTTAGTGAATTTGAAAACAATCCCGACAGATCTCAGCTTGAGTGCTTAGCCAGCGACCTCCAACATACTATTACAGAGCTTGATTTCGAGGGAGAATCAGGCGATAGATTGCTGGATATTCGCGCTAAGTTGCTCCTTGGCGTGAGTGCCGAGTCTCTCATTGAGCTTACGCTCTCAACGCTGAAATTGGTTGTCGAAGCAACAAAGTTCGAGCGCGAGGCGTCTAGCCAATTCCTTGATCAGCTGAACACTTCTCTCGCAAGTAACCTAAAAACCGTTCATCAGAACGTCGACCAGCATCATACCTACTTTGAACACCGCCAAGAGCTCAACACAGAAATGAACAGCTTGGTTGAATTAAGCCAAAAGTCACTTAATCAAGCTCAAGATATCGCGGTTGTGAAAAAAGAAATCACGCCTCTTCTCGAAAAAATGGCGTCGCTGACAGAGCGACTGAAAATGACGGAAGAGCGAGAGCAAGCGCTGCAAGAGCGGTTAAGTTACAGTAAGAACCAACTCGAAGCGGTATTTGAAACTACGCAAGATTATCGTCGACGCTTAGATGACCAAGCTCAGCGTATGTTGCTCGACCCGCTGACTAAAGTTTATAACCGCACTGCATTTAACGATCGACTAGAGCTAGAGTATCGCCGTTGGATTCGCTCTCAGCAAAACCTTCGTGTTGTGCTGTTTGATGTAGACAATTTCAAAGCGGTGAATGATAGCTATGGTTATACGGCTGGCGATAAAGCGCTGAAGATCATCGCTCGTACTATTAACAAGCGCGTATCAGAAACGGAAACAGTGGCTCGCTTTGGTGGCGAGGAGTTCATTCTACTCGTCCCGGAACAATCTGAAGAATACACACTGGATCTTATTAAGCATATCCAGCGTGATATTAGCCAATTACCCTTTAAGTTCCGTGAGCAAAATATCATGATTACCTTAGCTGCTGTATCGACGTCTTTCAAAGAGTCCGATACGCCAGAGTATGTGCTCGATCGTCTTGGCAAGATGCTTGCGGACGCTAAAAAACGTGGAACAAACCAGCTTAACTGGAGCTAAGATTCGTACAAAAAGCGAGCAAACAAACCAAATTTGGTGCAATCTTCGCTTTATAACCACCCATTTTCAACGAGTTATCACATTTCTTCCCTTTTAGTCTGCTAAGCTGTAAAAACCCAAGTCACTTCAAGATGATGTATTTATAAAAGGCAAATGTATCATCTTGAGGTTGCTTGGGAGTTGATAACCATAAAACCAAATCGGCCAACTACCTTTCATCAAACCATACGTATAACACCAAAAAGGTAAGTTGGTACTTTCCCTCAAATTAATGCAACACAAGGAGGCGTTATGATTACCCATATAAGCCCCGCTGGTAGCATGGACTTGCTATCTCAACTAGAAGTAGAGCGCTTAAAGAACACAGCCTCGAGTGAACTTTATCAGCTGTACCGTAATTGCACATTAGCGGTGTTGAACTCCGGTAGCCATACCGATAACTCGAAAGAACTGCTCGATAAATACCAATCGTTTGATGTCAACGTCGTGCGTCGTGAGCGTGGTATTAAGCTTGAGCTGACTAATCCGCCAGAGCACGCTTTTGTTGACGGCGAAATAATTAAAGGTATCCAAGAGCATCTGTTCTCCGTATTGCGTGATATCGTTTACGTAAACATGCATTTGGCAGACGCCCAGCGGCTCAACCTTACTAACCCAATTCACATTACGAACCTCGTATTCGGCATTCTTCGTAATGCCAGAGCATTAACTCCAGGTATCGCACCGAATCTTGTCGTATGTTGGGGTGGTCACTCTATCAATGGAGTGGAGTATCAGTACACACGTGAAGTGGGTAACGAACTGGGCCTGCGTGAACTTAACATCTGCACAGGTTGCGGCCCTGGTGCAATGGAAGGGCCGATGAAAGGTGCAGCAATTGGGCACGCAAAGCAACGTTATACTCAGCAACGTTATCTTGGTTTAACCGAACCCTCGATTATTGCTGCCGAGCCACCAAACCCAATAGTAAATGAACTGGTCATCATGCCCGACATCGAAAAGCGCTTGGAAGCTTTCGTCCGTATGGCTCATGGTATCGTTATTTTCCCAGGAGGCCCGGGCACAGCGGAAGAGCTACTGTACATTCTTGGCATCATGATGCACCCGGATAACGCCGATCAGCCAATGCCTATCGTATTAACAGGACCAAAAGAGAGTGAAGAGTACTTCCGCTCTATTGATGAGTTCATTCGCGACACACTTGGTGAGGAAGGGCAAAAGCACTACGAGATCATCATTGACAACCCGGCAGAAGTCGCTCGTATTATGAAACGCTCCATGGACTCGGTACGCCTTCACCGAAAAGAGAAAGGCGATGCGTACAGCTTTAACTGGTCATTGAAAATTGAGCCAAACTTCCAACTACCATTCGAGCCTACTCATGAGTCGATGGAACAATTGGATTTAAGCCTAGATCAAGAACCGCAAGTTTTAGCGGCCAACTTGCGTCAAGCCTTCTCTGGCATAGTGGCAGGTAACGTAAAGGCTGAAGGCATTCGAGAAATAGAACGTAGAGGGCCTTTCACCATTCATGGCGACGCAGTCCTCATGAAAAAACTCGATAAGTTGCTAAAAGACTTTGTCGAACAGCACCGAATGAAATTACCTGGCGGTTCAGACTACGAACCGTGTTATCGAATCGCTCACCCGGAAATTGGTGGTCGATAGTCAGGCTAGCATTCGTTACACTAGGGGCATTACGCCCCTTTTTTATTGCTAAGTCATTATGTCTATTCATCTTGTTATCATTGATGCCCTAAACCTGATCCGCCGAGTGCACTCAGCACAACCAGATCCAACCGACATAGCAAGAACCATAACCACAACGCAAAGAACCCTCACTCGCATTCTGTCAGAGGCCAACCCGACACACATCATCGCAGTTTTTGATCACCACGAACAAGACAGAGGTTGGCGCGCTGAAATTCTCCCTGACTATAAGCAAAACCGAAAGCCAATGCCTCAGCCACTACTGCAAGGGTTAGATGCGATTCAACAAGCGTGGTGGGAGCAAGGTATTGATTCATTGCTTTCTGAAGGCGATGAAGCAGATGATTTGGTTGCTACACTCGCAACGAAAGTGGCCAGCCATGGTGAAAAAGTCACCATCGTTTCCACAGACAAAGGTTACTGCCAGCTACTTTCCCCTACCCTACAAATCCGTGATTATTTCCAACACCGTTGGTTAGATGAACCATTTATCGAAAAAGAGTTCGGCGTAAAACCAAATCAACTAGCGGACTACTGGGGATTGACAGGGATAAGCTCTAGCCAGGTTCCGGGCGTACCTGGAATTGGCCCGAAAGCAGCGAAAGAGATTCTCACTCAGTTTGAGAGTATTGAAGCTGCCTACGCTAGTGAAGACCTCGTACCGAAATACCGTAAAAAATTGGACGAGCACATTGAGTCTGCTCGTTTATGTAAACGCGTCGCCGCTTTAAAGTGCGATATCGAACTAGGCTTTAACTTGCAAGATATTCGCTTTTTAGGGCCAAACAAAGCGAAGTAGTGCCCGATGGAAGTTTCACACCATGAAATCCGGCAGATATTAAAAAAGCGCCATTTGAAGGCGCTTTTTCTATTCTAATCACTGTGCCGTCCTAAATAAGGTTGACACTTTCCACCCCCAAAATTGGAGAGTGTTATGAAATCAACAACTAAAAGAACT